>CAZLNO010000057.1:0-25478 GCA_964561005.1 uncultured Rhodovibrionaceae bacterium
CTCAGGGAGAGGGGGAAGGCCGTCCATTCTAAACAAAATGTAAATAAATCCATCGCAACGTCGACCCCTCGATATTTACCATTCCTCAACAAAAAATTCCTCAAAGGCTGCATAAAACCGATGTTGGGCAAGTAAACGATTTCTTAGTCGTGCCCGACTACACGATCGATCGTCCGCTTCACCAGGCAGGGGCGATCGATCCAGGATGGCGTTCGATATCGGCTTCGATTTCCGCTTTGATTCCAGCGGCTTTTTTTCCGAGGGCGCGCGCGCGGCGCTGGAGCTGGCCGCCGGCGTCTGGGAGGACCTGATCCTCGACGAGTTCCCCGACGTGCCGGCGGGGGTGGCGTTCTCGGTGAAGAACCCCTCCGACGGCGACTCCTGGGAAGAGGTGAGGCTGGCGGAGCCGATCGACGATCTGCTGATCTTCGTCGGCGCCCAGAGGCCGCCCTTCGACATCGGCTCGGCGGAGAACGCCTCGCTGGCGCGCGCGGCGGTGCTGGGCCGGGACGCGCAGGGGGACGCGCTGCGCGGGCGCGTGGTCCGGGACTTCCGGGGCGAGGGGCCGGCCAGCGACTTCGAGCCCTTCGTCGGGGCCATCTCCTTCAACCCCGACGCGGCCTGGAGCTTCGATCCGGGCGGGCCGGACCGGCTGTCCATCGACTTCTTCACCACGGCGCTGCACGAGATCGGCCACGTGCTGGGCCTCGGCCTGGCGCCGATCTTCAAGGAGATCGGGCAGGGCGGCTTCGACGGGCCGAACGCCCTGGCCGTCAACGGCGGCGCGCCGATTCCCATGGACGCCTCGGGCACCCATCCCGAGCACGGCTTCGCCGGCGGCGACACCGTGATGGAGCCGCGCGCGAGCTTCGGCGAGCGCAAGCTGCCGACCGACTTCGACCTCGCGATGCTGGCCGACATCGGCTTCGAGATCGACGGCTTCGCGCCGCAGGGCCGCGCGCTCCAGGTGGTCGGCGACGGCGACGACGCGCCGGTGTTCGGCATGGCCATCGCCGACACCCTCGACGCCGGGGCCGGCGACGACGAGGTCTATGGCGGGGCCGGGGACGACACCCTCGCCGGCGGCGCGGGCGACGACCGCCTGGCCGGGGAGCGCGGCGACGACACCCTGCGCGGCGGCGACGGGGCCGACCGCCTGCTGGGGGGTGCCGGCGCCGACCGGCTGTTCGGCGGCGACGGCGGCGACCTGCTGCGCGGCGAGGCGGGGGCGGACCGCCTGGAGGGCGGCGCGGGCGCGGACATCCTGGCCGGCGGCTCCGGCGACGACACCCTGGTCGGGCAGGGCGGCGCCGACGTCTTCGTGATCGCCCCCGGCGGCGGGACCGACCGCGTGGTGGACTTCCAGCCGGGCCAGGACACGCTGCTGGTCCACCCGGATTTCGGTCTGCCGGACGGCCGGGCCGCGCTGGCCACCGTGGCGGACGCGCGGGCGCCGGTGCCGCGCCTTGAGCCGGGCGCCGGCGTCGCGGTGGAGGTCGCCCTCGACGCTCAGGCCACCGCCGGGCTCGGCGCCGACGACATCGCCATCGGCCGGCTGCTGCCCGACGGCGGGATCGACCGCGCGCCGGCGGCGGTCGACGACCGGGTGGTGCTGGACGGCGCGGAGCCGGTGACCATCGACGTGCTGGCGAACGACCGCCACAACCCCGGCGACGACCTGGCGCTGCGCCTGATCTCGACGCCGCTGAGCGGCGCGGCGGCGGTCGAGGACGACGGCACGATCACCTTCACGCCGCCCGAGAGCTTCACGGGCGCCACGACCTTCGCCTACCGCGTCACCGACGACGCGGGCCGCGGCGACACCGCGACGATCACCGTGGAGCCCGCCGCCGGAACCGGAGGGCCCGACCTCCAGCTCCTCGACCTCGCCGTGCCGGCGCAGGTGGCGACGGTCTATCTGGGCTATTTCGGCCGGGCGCCCGACGCGACGGGGCTGGACTTCTGGACCGGGCAGTACGAGGCCGGCCTGGACGCCGGGAATACGCCCGGCCGGGTGCTGGACGACATCGCCGAGTCCTTCCGGCTGAGCGCCGAGGCGCAGGATCTCTTCCCCCTGCTGGACCCGGAGGTCGCGGCGATGCCCGCACCGGGGCAGGTCGAGGGCTTCGTCGCCGACGTCTTCGACAACCTCTTCGACCGCGCGCCCTCGGCCGAGGGCCTGGACTTCTGGTCGGGGGAAATCGCCGAGCGCATCGAGGCGGGCACGCGCCTGGGCGACATCATCGTCGACATCGTCTCCGGCGCCCAGGACCGCGGGTCGCGCGACGGCGACGGCAACGACGCCACCACGGTGCGCAACAAGATCGAGGTGGCGCTGGCCCTGGGCGAGGGCGACGAGGACGGCCGGGCGGGAGCGCAGACGCGGCAGATCCTGCAGGAGGTCGGCACCGAGCGGGCCAGCGTCGAGGCCGCCCTGGACGACCTCGACGCCGCCGGCCTCGCCGCGCCGCTGTCCAGCGACGCCGCCGACCCGCTGCTGGGGTGAGGGCGGGGTGGCGGCCGCGCGCCTGCCGGCCTAGACCTGCCGGCCCAGCAGCTTCTCGTCGTAGGGGTAGCGGGAGAGCAGTTCCACGCCGGTGTCGGTGACGACCAGCTCGTCCTCCAGCTTGACCCCCTCGGGGCCGCCGGGCTCGCCGATATAGCTCTCGACGCTGACCACCATCCCCGGCTCCAGGATGCCGTCGCCGGTGTAGGTGTCGAAGTCGCCGGCGTGGGCGATCATGGGGGTCTCGCCGTGCATCCCCACCCCGTGGATCACGCTGGGATAGCGCTGGTCGTAGAAGCGCTCGGGGATGCGCCAGGCCTTGTCCGCCACCTCGCGGTAGCTCATGCCCGGCTTCAGGATCGAGATGTTGTGCTGCACCTGCTCGTAGGCCATCTGGTACAGGCTCCGCTGGTAGCCGCTCGGCCGCCCCGGCCCGCAGTGGAAGGTGCGCGAGAAGTCCGAATAGTAGCCGTTGCAGCCGATGGTGTCGGTGTCCAGCGCCACCAGCTCGCCCGGCCGGATCAGGCGCGAGCTGGCCTCGTTGAACCAGGGGTTGGTGCGCGGGCCGGAGGAGAGCAGGCGGGTCTCGATGAACTCGCCGCCGTTCTTGATGACCGAGTGGTACATCCGGGCGAAGAGGTCCTGCTCGCTCACGCCCGGCCGGATCGCCGCCTCGACGTCGGCCACCGCGCCCTCGGAAGCGGCCATCGACAGCGCCAGGCAGGCCACCTCCTCCGGCGTCTTGACCGCGCGGGTGCGCAGGATGCTGGCGTTGCAGTCGGCGACCTCCAGCCCCTGCTCCTCCAGCGCCAGCGCCATCAGGTGGAAGCAGCGGTCCAGGCCCACCCGCGTCATGCCGCGGCCGTGGCTGCGCACCAGGTCGGCGATCTCCTGCGCGAAGGGCTCGGCCGAGCGGGTGTCGCGGCTGTTGACCGAGGACCAGACGACCTTCGAGGTGCGCGCCTCGTCGATCGTCTCGAGCTGCGTGGAGACGTGGGCGCTGCCCGGATACTCGAACAGGATGACCGGCCCCTCGATCGGCACGTAGATATAGCGCGTCGAGTTGCGCAGGAAGTAGCCGAACATGTTGCGGGAGCCGGTCGCGTAGCGCTGGTTGTAGGGGTCGAAGAGCACGACCGCCGCCAGCTCCTGTTCCTCCATCATGGCGCGCAGCCGCGCCAGGCGGTTGGCCCGCAACTGGCGCGGCTCGAAAGCCATCTGGAGGGAATCGGTGTTGGCGGTGGTCCCGCTGGGCACCAGCGGAAGCCGCTCGTGCATGGGCTGGGTGTGTTGCGAATCCAGTGGCTTGTGCATCTATGTTGAGCCTTCGTCTCCGTCTCTTGCGGTGAACTCAGTCGGCCAGGGTGTCGGCGCGGGCCGGCTGCTCCTCCAGTTGCTTGCGGTGCACCTCGGCCAGGCGTCCGAACAGCTTTTGGGTGCGCTCGGCGCGGCCGATGATGTTCGGCTCCTTGGCGTAGCCGAGGATGACCGTGTGCCGCTCGGCCTCGCCCTCGACGCGGCTGACCCGGTGCAGCGAATAGCGGCCGAAGAAGATCTGCAGATCGCCGGGGCGCACGTCCAGGGTGTTCACCAGACTGTGGTCGCCCTGCACCGTCTTCGCCACGTCCTCGAAGTTCTCGTCCCGCGGCGAACGGATGCCGGGGCAGTACTGGAACAGCCCGCCGGCCTCCGGCTCCTTGGTCATCATGGTGACGATGAACTCGTTGGTGTCGAAGTGCCAGGGGTGCTGACAGCCCGGCCGCAGCACGTTGACGACCAGCCCGGCCAGCGGGTCGGCGTACTCGAAGACCTCCTCTACGCCCAGGCAGTCGGCGATGAACTGCTGCAGCGCCGGGTCGCGGTACAGCTTGCGGATCGCGGTGTCCTGCGCGATCAGGTCGCCGGCGACGAAGCCGTTGTTGCGGTCCTGGAACATCCGCTTGGGATGCGTCTCGGGCAGGCTTTCGTCGTCGGCGCTGTTGTACGGGTTGGTGTAGGTGTCGTTGTAGTGGCCGTGCGCGGACAGCTTCTCGGTCTCCGCCCGCATGGCCTTGAGCGCCTCGGGCCGGATGAAGTCCTTGATGACCACGCAGCCCGGATCCTCGGCCTGGTCGCGGCAGCGCGCGATCAGCTCCTTGTAGGCCGCCGAGTCGGGGCAATGAATCGGATAGGTCTCGATGTCGATGATGTCGCTGGCCGCGCACGTCCGCGCCATCGTCGACGGTTCGAATTTCTTGGCTGCCTGCATGATGTGCTGACCCCTTTTCCTTGGTCCAAGCCATGAAAGACGGTCAGCGGGCCCGCTGCTGGTGATGGACATTAGGGGCGACGGCCGTTATGAGTAAAACGAATATGTGAAATGGCATTCATGACGGTTTGCAATAGGTGGAGGATAGGGCTTGGACCCCGAGCTTTTGCGCACCTTCGTCGCGGTGGCGGAGTGCGGCGGCTTCACCGCGGCGGCGCGGGCGCTGAACCGGACCCAGTCGGCTGTCAGCCTGCAGATCAAGCGGCTGGAAGACCGGATCGGCGAGCCGCTGTTCACCCGCACCAGCCGCAGCGTGGAGCTGACCAACAAGGGCGGCGCGCTGCTGCCCTACGCACGGCGCATCCTGCGCCTGCAGGACGAGGCGGCGGCGGCGGTCAACGCCATCGCGCAAAGCCGTCTGTTGCGGCTGGGGATCTCGGACGAGCAGGCGGCGGCCTACCTGCCCAACGTCATCCCCGCCTTCAGCGCCGCGTTCCCGGACGTGCAGCTCGAAGTCCAGTGCGACCTCAGCACGCGCCTGGTGGCGCTGATGGAGGAGGGGGCGCTGGATCTGGCGCTGACCATCCGGCACGGCCCGACGGCGACCGGCGAGGTCATCGGGCAGGAGCGCCTGGTCTGGGTGGCGCGGGAAGACTTCCGTCAGTTTCCGCTGAAGAGCCTGCCCCTGGCCCTCAACCCGGAGGGCTGCATCTACCGCGCGCACGCCCTGGCGGCGCTGGCCCGCATCCAGCGGCCCTGGACCATTACCTTCGTCTCTTCCAGCCCGACCGGCATCAACCTGGCGGTGGACGCCGGCATGGCCGCGACGGTGAAGGCCGCGCGCGCCGTGCCGCCCGGCTGCCGGGTCCTGGACGGCGAGCCCGGCATGCCGCCGCTGCCGCCGGTCGAGGTGGAGCTGCACCGGGCCTCGACCGCGTTCAGCGAGGCGGCCGACGGCTTCGTCCGGTTGCTGCTTCAGGAGGTGGCCTCGGCCGAAGACGTCTCGGTGCTGCCCGCCGCGGCGGAAATCGCCGGCGTCGGGGACTGATGCGTCGATTGCCCCGCGTGTCATCTTGTGGCAGTCATCATTGTCGTCTCAAGATATCGCTGTCCCGAGTCGCTGGAGGCCCAATGGCGAGATTCGTGCGGTTCCCGATGGGGCGCCGGTCATGGCGCCGTCTCCTTGCCGCGTTCGCCGTGGCCCTTGTCGCCGGTGTTCCGGCGGGGCGGGCCGCCGAGCAACCCTTCGACGCCTGGCTGGAGGCGGTGCGGGCGGAAGCCGGGGCGGCCGGCATCTCGGCGCGGACCCTGGACACGGCCCTGAAGGGCGTGCGGCCGATCGACCGGGTCATCGAGCTGGACCGCCGGCAGCCGGAGTTCACGCAGACCTTCTGGACCTATCTGGAGAACCGGGTGACGCCGGAGCGCGTCCAGCGGGGCCGGGAACTCCTGGACCGCCACCGGGGTCTGCTGAACGACATCGCCGCGGAATACGGCGTACAGCCGCGCTTTCTCGTGGCCTTTTGGGGTCTGGAGACGAACTTCGGCGACTATCTCGGCTCGTTTCCGGTCATCGGCGCGCTGGCCACGCTGGCCTATGACGAGCGGCGGTCGGAATTCTTCCGCGCCCAGCTTCTCGACGCGCTGCGCATCGTCGACCGGGGGCACGTTTCGCCGGGGGACTTCAAGGGCTCCTGGGCCGGCGCCACGGGACATCTGCAGTTCATCCCCTCGACCTTCGTGCGCCACGCCGTGGACGGCGACGGCGACGGGCGCAAGGACATCTGGGGCAACCTGCGCGATGTCTTCGCCTCGGGTGCCAACTATCTGAGCAACCTGGGCTGGAAGGGCGACGAGCGCTGGGGGCGGCCGGTGCGCCTGCCCAAGGACTTCGACTGGCCGCTGGCCACGCTGGACACGCGCAAGCCCCTGAACGCCTGGGCCGAGAAGGGCGTGCGACGGGCCGACGGCGGGCCGCTCCCGGTGGTCGACGGCATGCAGGGCTCGATCGTCCTGCCGCAGGGGCACGCGGGGCCGGCGTTTCTGGTCTATGACAACTTCCGCGCGATCCTGAGCTGGAACCGCTCGATCAATTACGCGATCGCCGTGGGGCATCTGGCGGACCGGATCGTCGGTCTGCCGCGCCTGACCCTGGGACGCGACGTGGCGAACGAGCCGCTCTCGCGCGATCAGGCCTTCGAGTTGCAGCGGCGGCTGAACGCCCAGGGATTCGATGCCGGCAAGCCGGACGGCCTGCCGGGCCCGCGAACGCGCGGCGCCATTCGCGCCTTCCAGAAGGCGGCCGGCCTGCCGGCCGACGGGCACCCCTCGCCGCGCCTGCTGCAGCGCCTGCGCAAAGCCTCGGACGATCCGGCCGACACGGCGGAAAAGGGCGCTTGATTGGGCGCAGCCGGCGGCGCAGGCCGGTGTTGCGGGCGCGATGATCGCGTTTTATTCTCGGTCTCGGGCTTGAGCAAAGAGGGGGAGCCGGACATGCTGCTGTCTCGGGGCGTCGTCCGCTGGCCGGTCGCGGCGATGGCCGCGTTGCTCCTGGCGGCTTGCGGGCAGAGCCAGATCGCCCGGCCGCCGGTCGATGGAGGGGTCGCCCAACCGGCACCGCAGGCCACCGGCGCCTACAAGGTCGGGCGCCCGTACCAGGTGAACGGGCAGTGGTATTATCCCAAGGTCGACTACGACTACCGGGAGACGGGGATCGCCTCGTGGTACGGCCCGAAGTTCCACGGCAAGCGCACCGCCAACGGCGAGATCTTCGACCAGAACCGGCTGACGGCGGCCCATCGGACCTTGCCCCTGCCCAGCATGGTCCGCGTGACCAACCTGGAGAACGGCCGTCAGGTCAAGCTGCGGGTGAACGACCGCGGCCCCTTCAGCCGCGGGCGGATCATCGACGTCTCGACCCGGGGGGCCGAGCTTCTCGGCTTCAAGCGCGCCGGCGTGGCCAAGGTGCGGGTAGAGATCGTCGAGGGCGACAGCCGGCGTCTGGCGGCCCTGGCGCGCGGCGGGCCGGGAAACGGCGACGCGGCGCCGCAGGCGGCGCCTACCGGTGCGGTGCAGACGGCGGGCCTCTCCGGCCGGCCGCGCGCGCCCGATGTCGCGGCGAACGGGGCGTCGCGCGCCGGGGCCGGGACAGGCGCGCGTGCCCAACCGGCCACCCCCGAGGCGGACGGCACCGTGGTGCAAGTTCCGGTGGAGGACGCCGATATCTATATCCAGGCCGGCTCCTTCGTGCGGTATGACAACGCCCGGCGTCTCAGCGCGCGGCTGTCCAGCCTGGGACCGATCCGCATCGCGCCGGCGCGCGTGCGCGACCGCCAGTTCTTCCGGGTGCAGCTTGGTCCGGTGGACAGTGTCGCGCAGGCCGATCGCATGCTCGCCCGTCTGCTCGACAACGGTCACGATGATGCCCAGGTTGTCGTCCATTAGCAGCGGCGGCTTGCAGCCCGGAGCCTGCTCCCGTACGTCGCGGCGTCGGGCCCGGACCAGCGAACCGAACCGCGACCATCAGCACAGGGCCAGTCCGTAGCACTCATGTTCCATCACGCACTTCGCAGCGCCGTCGTCCTCCTCGCCATCGTCATCGCCGCGCCGGTGGCCCGCGGCCTGGAAACGCCGGCGCGGGAAGCCATCCTCATGGACCACGAGACGGGCACCGTGCTTTTCGCCAAGAAGCCGGACGAGCCGATGCCGCCGGCGTCGATGACGAAGATCATGACGGCCTACATGGTCTTCGAGCGCCTGAAGGATGGCCGGCTGTCGCTTGACGACACCTTCCGGGTTTCCGAGCGGGCCTGGCGCAAGGGCGGGTCCAAGATGTTCGTCGAGGTCGGCAACGAGGTCCGCGTCGAGGACCTGCTGCGCGGCGTGATCGTGCAGTCGGGCAACGACGCCTCGATCGTGCTGGCGGAAGGCATCGCGGGCACCGTCGAGGCCTTTGCCGAGATGATGAACGAGAAGGCGCGCGAACTGGGCCTCTCGAACTCGCACTTCGAGAACCCCAACGGCTGGCCGCATCCCGATCACCGCACGAGCGCGCGGGATCTGGCGATCCTGTCCAAGCGCCTGATCGAGGACTTTCCGGAGTACTATCACTTCTTCTCGGAACTGGAGTTTACCTGGAACGAGATCCGGCAGTTCAACCGCAATCCCCTGCTTCGCCGCAACATGGGGGTCGACGGCCTGAAGACCGGCCACACGCAAAATGCGGGCTACGGCTTGACGGCCTCGGCGGAGCGTGACGGCCGAAGGCTGATCCTCGTGGTCGCGGGCCTGGACTCCGCCAAGCAGCGCGCGCAGGAGGCCGCGCGGCTGCTGGAATGGGGCTTCCGGGAATTCGACAACTACGTGCTCTTCGGCGCCGGCGAGACCGTGGAGGAGGCGCCCGTCTGGCTCGGCGCGCAGCCGCGGGTGCCCCTGGTCATCGAGACGCCGCTGGAACTCACCCTGCAGCGCACGACGCGGGACAACCTGACCGTGACGGTCACCTACGAGAGCCCGATCCCGGCGCCGATCCGCGAGGGCAGGCGACTGGCGACGCTGAAGGTGGAGGGACCCGAGTTCGAGTCCGTCGAGCGCCCCCTGGTGGCCGGCACGGACGTGGCGCAGCTCGGCCCGATCGGCCGTATCGTCAGCAGCGTCGAGTTCCTGCTGTTCGGCGCGCCCTGAGCGCGCGGCGCGGGCATGGCGCGCGGACGCTTCATCACGGTCGAGGGCGGCGAGGGCGCCGGCAAGTCGACGCTGGCGGCCCGTCTGGCCGAACGGCTGCAGGCCGCCGGGCAGACGGTGGCGCAAACGCGGGAGCCGGGCGGCAGCCCGGCGTCGGAGGCGGTCCGCGGCCTTCTGCTCGATCCCGCCCACGATTGGGCGCCGTTGAGCGAGGCCCTGCTGAACGCCGCCGCGCGTCGCGAGCACCTGCGGCAGACCATCCGGCCGGCGCTGGCGCGTGGCGACTGGGTGATCTGCGATCGCTTCGCCGATTCGACGGTGGCGTATCAGGGCTATGGGCAGGGGCTCGACCTGGACACCATCGCCTGGCTGCAAGCGCGCGTCGTCGAAGAAACCCGGCCCGACCTGACCATCGTGCTCGACCTCCCGCCCGCCGCCGGGTTCGCCCGCGTGCGCGGGCGCGGGACGGCGGGCGACCGCTACGAGGCCCAGGACGAAGCCTTTCATGCACGCGTGCGCCAGGGCTTTCTGGACATCGCGGCGCGGGCGCCCGAGCGCTGCGTCGTGATCGACGCGAGTCGTTCGGCGGATGCCGCCTTCGCCAGCGTCTGGCGGACGATCGAGGAGCGCGTGGGTCCCGTCGAATGAGCGCCAAATCGCCGCCGCAGACATCGGGCGCGGTCCCGCATCCGCGCGCCACGGCCGAGCTGCGCGGCCACGACGCCGCCGAGGCGACGCTGCTCCGGGCCTGGCAATCCGGCCGGCTGCCGCACGCCTGGCTGATCACCGGGCCACGCGGGGTGGGCAAGGCGACCCTGGCCTACCGCTTCGCGCGCTTCGTCCTCGCCGGCGGCGGGGCGGGCGACGGCGGCCTGTTCGGCGAGGCGGCGCCGACCGATCTGACAGTGGATTCCGAGAGCCCCACGGCACGCCAGGTGGCGTCCGGCGGCCACCCCGACCTTCACGTACTCGAACCGGGCCAGCCGAATCCGGAGACCGGCAAGATCAGCCAGGAGATCGTCGTGGCGCAGGTGCGCCAGGCGGTCCACTTCTGTTTCATGACCCCGGCGCAGACGTCCTGGCGCGTCATCCTCGTGGACCCGGCGGAGGAGATGAATGTCAATGCTGCCAATGCCCTGCTGAAGGTTCTCGAGGAACCGCCGAAACAGGCGCTGCTGCTCCTGGTCAGCCACGCACCCGCGCGCCTGCTGCCGACGATCCGCTCGCGCTGCGCGCGGCTTGCGCTCTCGGGGTTGGACGAGGCAACGCTGCGCATGCTGCTGGCCCGCCACGCGCCGGATCTCGCCGAGGCCGACGCGGCGGCGCTGGTCCGCCTGTCGGAAGGCAGCCTCGGCCGCGCGTTGGAGCTGGCGGCGGCGGGTGGGCTTGACCTGTACCGCGAGCTGATCGGGCTGCTGGACGGGCTGCCGCGACTGGACGTGGCCGCGCTGCACGCTTTCGGCGAGCGCATGTCGCAGGGCGGCGCGGCGGGCAGTTTCCGCCTGGGTGGCGAGCTGCTGACCTGGTGGCTGGCGCGGCTGATCCGGGCCGGCGCGCAGGGCCGCCTGCCGGACCCCGTCGTCGCGGGCGAGGACGCGCTGATGGGCCGGCTGCTGGACGGCGCCGATCTTGAACCGTGGCTGGAGCTGTGGGAAAAGACGGCGCGCCTTTTCGCGCGGGCGGAGCGCAGCCATTTCGATCGCAAGCAGGTCGTCCTGACGGCGTTTCTGGAGATCGAGGCTCTGGCCGCGCGACAACTGCGACACGCTTCCTGAGACCGCCGGCGAACCCACGAGGGAGACGCCCATGTCCGGTGCCGAAAACCGCGATAAAGCACCGTACTACATCACGACGCCGATCTATTACGTGAACGACAACCCGCACATTGGGCACGTCTACACCACGCTGGCCTGCGACGTGCTGGCGCGCTTCATGCGGCTGGACGACCGCGAGGTGAAGTTCCTCACGGGCACCGACGAGCACGGACAGAAGGTCGAGCGCTCGGCCCTGGCGCGCGGCATGGAGCCGCAGGCCTTCACCGACATGATGTCGCGGAATTTCCGCGACCTCTCGGCGGCATGGCGGTTTTCCAATGACGACTTCATCCGCACCACCGAGCCACGCCATGTGCGCGCCTGCCAGGCCCTGTGGATGCGGCTGAAGGAGGCCGGCGAGATCTACCTCGACAGCTACGCCGGCTGGTACGCGGTGCGCGACGAGGCCTTCCACAACGAGGACGAGCTGACCGAGGGGCCGGACGGCAAGAAGTACGCGCCGAGCGGCGCGCCGGTCGACTGGGTGGAGGAGCCGAGCTACTTCTTCCGCCTCTCGGCCTGGCAGGATCGGCTGCTCGAATTCTACGCGGCCAATCCCGACTTCATCGGGCCGGAGAGCCGGCGCAACGAGGTGATCAGCTTCGTCAAGGGCGGCCTGCGCGACCTCTCGGTCTCGCGCACCACCTTCAAGTGGGGCATCCCGGTGCCGGACGATCCGGACCACATCATGTACGTCTGGCTTGACGCGCTGACCAACTACATCACCGCCGCCGGCTATCCGGACACCGACAGCGCCGAGTACCGCAGGTTCTGGCCGGCCGACCTGCACATGGTCGGCAAGGACATCCTGCGCTTCCACGCCGTCTACTGGCCGGCCTTCCTGATGGCCGCCGGCATCGAGCCGCCCAGGCGGGTGTTCGCGCACGGCTGGTGGACCAACGAGGGGCAGAAGATCTCCAAGTCGCTCGGCAACGTCATCGACCCCTACGAGCTGATCGACGCCTACGGCCTGGATCAGGTGCGCTACTTCCTGCTGCGCGAGGTGCCCTTCGGCAACGACGGCGACTTCTCGCATCGCGCCATGGTCAACCGCATGAACAACGACCTGGCCAACGACTTCGGCAACCTGGCCCAACGCGTGCTGTCGATGGTCCACAAGAACTGCGACGGCGCCATCCCCGAGCCGGGGGAGCTGACGGAGGCCGACAACGCCATGCTGACGGCCACCGAGGCGCTGCTGCCGCGGCTGCGCGAGGAGCTGTCCGTGCAGGCCTTCCACCGCGCGCTCGAAGCCATCTGGCAGGTGGTCGGCCAGGCCAACCGCTACGTCGACGAGATGGCGCCCTGGGTGCTGCGCAAGACCGACAAGGCGCGCATGGCGACCGTGCTCTACGTTCTGGCCGACGTGGTGCGCCAGCTCGCCATCGTCACGCAGCCCTTCATGCCCGACGCGCCCGGGGCGCTGCTGGACCAGATCGGCCAGCCGGCCGACCGGCGCGACTTCGCGGCATTGCCCGAGCGGCTGGAGCCCGGCCGGACCATCCGGAAGCCGCGCGGCGTCTTCCCGCGCTATGTCGAGGACGAGGCGAAGAACGCATCGTGATGCTGGTCGATTCCCATTGCCATCTCGACATGATCGCCGAGCGCGAAGACCTCGACGATGTGGTGGCGCGTGCGCGGCGAGCGGAGGTCGCCACGATGCTGACGATCTCCACGAAGCTCACGACCTTCCCGAAGGTGCGCGCCATCGCGGAGAGCCATGACGACGTCTGGTGCTCGGTCGGCGTGCACCCGCACGAGGCCGGCGCGGAGGGGCAGGGGACGCCGGATCGCGTGGTGGGCCTGGCGGATCATCCCCGGGTCGTCGGCATCGGCGAGAGCGGCCTTGACTACCACTACGACTTCTCCCCGCGCCCCGCCCAGCAGGAGAGCTTTCGCGCCCATATCCGGGCGGCGCAGGAAACGGGCCTGCCGCTGATCGTGCACAGCCGCGAGGCCGAAGAGGACACCGCCCGCATCCTGCGCGAGGAGTACGAGCGGGGCGGGCCGTACGGCTGCGTGATGCACTGCTTTTCCTCGCGGGCGGAGCTGGCCTGGGCGGCGCTGGAGCTGGGCTTCTATATTTCCTTCTCCGGCATCGTCACCTTCAAGAAGTCCGAGGCGCTGCGGGAGGTCGCCAGGGAGGTTCCGATGGACCGCCTGCTGATCGAGACCGACGCGCCTTACCTCGCCCCGGTGCCCAAGCGCGGCAAGCCGAACGAGCCGGCCTACGTCGGCTTCACCGCCGATTACCTCGCGGAGGTGCTGGGCCTGTCGCGCGCGGAGCTGGCCGCGCGGACGAGCGGGAACTTCTTCCGCCTGTTCGCCAAGGCCGCGCAGCCGGCGACGGGCTGACGGACGGCAGCCGCGACGGCGATGTCGATCAAGGTCACCATTCTCGGCTGCGGCGGCTCGGGCGGGGTGCCGCTGGTCGGCCGCGTCTGGGGCGACTGCGACCCGGCCGATCCCCGCAACCGCCGCCGCCGTCCGTCGATCCTGGTGGAGCAGGACGGGCGCCGCCTGCTCGTCGACACCTCGCCGGATCTGCGCCTGCAGCTCCTGGACGCCGGGGTCACGGACCTCGACGCCGTGCTGTTCACCCACAGCCACGCCGACCACTGCCACGGCATCGACGACCTGCGGCCGCTGGTCTATGTCCGGGAACGGCCGGTCGACGCCTTCAGCGACCGCGACACGCTGACGGCCCTGACCCGGCGCTTCGACTATGCCTTCGCTTCCTCCCGGCAGTCGGGCGGGTTCTATTCGGCGTTGCTGAACGACCACGTCATCACCCCCGGCGAGCCCTTCGAGGCGGCCGGCTTCCGCTGCATCGCCTTTCCCCAGATGCACGGACAGATGACGACGCTGGGCTTCCGCATCGGGCCGGTCGGCTATTCGCCCGACGCGGCGGAAATCGATCCCCTGGGTTTCGAGGCGCTGGCGGGGGTGTCGCTGTGGGTGGTGGATTGCCTGCGCTTCGAGCCGCATCCCACGCACTCACACTTTGCCCAGACGCTGGACTGGATCGACCGGGTGAAGCCGGCGCGCGCCGTGCTGACCCACATGAACCACACCCTGGATTACGCCGCCCTGGCGGCGGTCTGTCCCGAAGGCGTCGAGCCGGGTTATGATGGGCTGGTGATCGAGTTGGACTGCTAGCCGGCCCGCCCCATGCTCCTCGACTTCGCGCAGATCCCTCAACGCCGGCCACCGCGGGCCTGCCTGGCCTGCCCGGCGCATTGGGGGCGATCCGATGCCGACCTGACAACCCCGGTTTTCGCGGTGCCGATGGAGATGCTGCGCGAGTCCCTGGTCCGCATCGCGGCGCGCGAGCCGCGGACGCACCTGGTCGCCCTGGATCGCGAGGCCCGCCAGGCCGCCTTCGTCCAGCGCTCGCGGCTGTTCCGCTTTCCCGACGACATCACCGTGCAGTTCGACAGCCTCGAGAGCGGTCGCGCGACCCTCGCCATCTACAGCCGGGCCCGCCACGGCTATCACGACCTCGGCGTCAACCGGCGGCGGGTGCGCCGCTGGCTGGACGCCCTCGCCCGCGACTGCGCCGGGTCCCGACGGGTGGCGGCATGACGGCCAGCGGCGCCGAGCGTCCGGTGGCCGCGGTCATCGCCGTGACGATCCGGGCGGGGCAGGTGCTGCTGGTCCGGCGCCACTATCGCCCCAACGCCGGGCTCTGGGGCTTTCCCGGCGGCAAGGTCGAGCTGGGCGAGAGCGTCCTGAGGGCCGCCGAGCGCGAGCTGCGCGAGGAAACCGGGGTCTGGGCACGGCCCTGCCGCGCGTTCGACGCCGTGGACGTGATCGGGGAGGGGAGGCCGCCCGCCTATCACTACCTCCTCGTGGCCGTGTTGATGAACTGGCAGGCGGGCGAGCCGTCGCCCGCCGACGACGTTGAAGAGGCCGCCTGGTTCGACGTCGACGCCCTGCCGCAGCCGTGCTCGCCGAACGTGGAGCGCATTCTGGCGACCGCGCGCCGGGTGCTCGCGTCCGAGGACCCGCGCCAAGCGACAAGCGTTTGCACTGGAAGCCGGGAGCGGTAACCCTGTCCTGAGCCGTGCCCGGGCGCGGCTCAGGGAACAAAGACAAAACGCAGCAATCAGGGGAGGTGCGAAATGGCGCTCGGACGGATTCGCGCCGCGCGCCTGGCGGCGATCGCGGCAACGGCGATGTCGGCAGCGACGCCGGCTCAAGCCCAGGACACGACCACCATCCAGATCCGGTCTATCCGGGCTCCTCTCCGATCATCGGCCTGACGCCGCCGTTCGGCTTTGCCTTGTTCTACATGAAGGGCGCGGCGCCCGGCGAGGTGGGCATGACGCAAATCTATCGCGGCGTCGTGCCGTTCGTGGTGCTGCAGCTCGTGGCGCTGATCCTGGTGCTGCTGTTCCCGGAGATCGCCATGACGCTGCCCGGCATGCTGCAGGACTAGGGCGCGACCCGTGTGGCCGCTGCCTCGACGCGCATAACCGGCGGCAGCCGTCCCAAGTGCCTGCGATTCCAGGCATCGTCCCTTCGCATAATATGCATTATGCGCGTTCTCGACGTCTGGTGCCGCCCCTCGCGCACCGTTTGGCGCATTGGCGCAACGCCCACCGTGTGCAGCCTGAACAGAAGGAAGCTGACGGCCACGGCCCAGCCAGGCTAGCCGTTGCGTCGCGCGCCCCACGGGCGATCGAGGGTTGCGCCACAGGGCGCGCTATTCCGCCCAGGCGTTGACGGACTGCGCGGTGCTGCTGTACCCGACGAAGACGCTGGCGCACCTGCTGGAACAGAACGCCCATCTCGCGCTGGCCTTTCTGCTGCTGGAGGTCCACCAGAACGATCTCCTGCGCGAACGGGTGATGACCCTGTCGCGGCTCAGCGCCTATGAGCGCCTGGGGCACCTCTGCCTGGAATTGCTGACTCGGCTGGAGGCGGTCGGCCTGGCGGCGAATGACAGCTTCCCCATGCCGCTCAGCCAACCGATCCTGGGCGATGTGTTGGGCATGCACGAAGTCCACGTCAACCGCATGCTCCATCGCCTGGAGGCGGACGGCTATATTCTCCGGGGCAACGGCCGCATCCAAGTCCTGGAACGCGAGGCGCTGGCCGAGATGGTGGAGTTCCGGCCCAGCGAGAGGGCGTAACTGGAACCTCCCGGTTGAGGGACCGTCCTTGAACGTAGATAGACCACGGTAAAGCAAGACCTCCGCATGGCCGACAAGAACGACCGCAAGACCTCGGAAGTTGCCGACAGCCGCCGCCACGGCGATTCCGAACCCGCGGAGAACGGGCGCCCTCGCCCGGTCCCCATCGTGGGCATCGGCGCCTCGGCCGGCGGCCTGGAGTCCCTGCGGCAGTTTTTCGCCAGCATGCCCTCGGAAAGCGGCATGGCATTCGTCGTGGTCCAGCACCTGCAGCACGGCCGCAAGAGCATGATGGCCGAGGTTCTGGGTTCCTACACGGGCATGCGGGTTCTCGATGCCGCCGACGACGCGCTTGTCGAGCCGGACCACGTCTACGTCCTGCCGGCCGACAACCTGCTCACCATCCACGAGGGACGGCTGCGTCTGGAGTCCTGGAAGGGCGCACCGCCCCGGCGGATGCCGATCGACACCTTCTTCTGCGCCCTGGCCGAGGATCAGGACCACAACGCCGTGGCGATCGTGATGTCCGGGGCCGGCAGCGACGGCACGATCGGCGTGCGCGCCGTCAAGGAATGCGGCGGACTGACCATGGCCGAGGCGCTGTCGGAGACCCGCAGACCCGGCGGCTTCGAGAGCATGCCACAGAGCGCCGTGGCGACCGGCATGGTGGACTTCGTGGTCCCGGCCGGCGAGATGCCGGACCATCTGGTCGACTACGCGCGCCATCTCCACGTGGTGACCGAGCGCAAGGGCCTCGACACCATCGAGAACGAGGCCTTGGCGTACCTGAAGGACATCTGTGCCGTGCTGCTGGCCCGCAAGGGCCGGGACTTCCGGCATTACAAGACCAGCACGCTGGTGCGTCGCATCCAGCGGCGGATGCAGGTGCTGCGCATCGACTCCGCCGTCGACTACGTGCAGCGCCTGCGCCGGGACAGCGAGGAACTGGAGCGCCTGTCGCGGGAAATGCTGATCGGCGTGACCCGGTTCTTTCGGAACCCGGAGGCCTTCGAGTCCCTCAAGGCCGAGGTGCTGCGCCCGCTGGTCCATGACAAGGCCGCCGACGACACGGTGCGCATCTGGGTCATCGGCTGCGGCACCGGGGAGGAAGCCTACTCCATCGGCATCCTGCTGCACGAGATCCGCGGCGAGCTGGACAAGTTTCTGCCGATTCAGATCTTCGCGACGGACATCGACGAGATGGCCATCGATGTGGCGCGGGCCGGACGCTACCCGAAATCCATTGCCGAGGACGTGCCGGAAGAACGCCTCCGCCGCCATTTCGTCGAGGAAGAGCAGCACTATATCGTGAACAAGGAAATCCGGGAATTCTGCATCTTCTCCCAGCACGACGTCATTCAGAACCCGCCGTTTTCACGGCTCGATCTGATTTCGTGCCGCAACCTTCTGATATACCTCGACAGTGAATTGCAGAAGCGGCTGTTTCCCGTGTTCCACTACGCCTTGCGGGAGGGCGGGTATCTTTTTCTGGGCGCTTCGGAAAACGTCACTCAGCACCGCCAGCTCTTCACCACGGTGGACAAGAAGCACCGCGTCTTCCGGCGGCGCGAGCAAGTGGTGCGGCCGCAGTTCGAATTCCCCGTCCCCGCCACGGCGCAGTCGCCGGAGCCGCCCCGCTCCTCGGCCGAGCGCAAGCCGCCGCGCCAGGCCATGGCGCAGCGGATCGAGCGCACGGTGCTGGACCGCTTCGGCCCGGCCTTCGTGGTGGTCGACGAGGGCTTCAACGTCGTCCAGTTCTCGCGCGGCACCGGCAAGTATCTCGAACAGCCCTCCGGGGCGCCGCGCACCCAGGTGACAGAGATGGCGCGTCCGGGCCTGCGTGCCGGCCTGCGCACGGCCTTGCACAGGGTTGCCGAAACGCAGGCGGAGACGCTTCAGCCGCATCTCGCGGTGGCCACGAATGGCGGCACCGAGACCATCGACCTTGTCGTCGCGCCGATCACGGAGAAAGGCGAGAGCGCACTCTACCTCGTGGTGTTCCGACCGGCGGCCGATCGCGCCGTCGAAGCGGCGAAGGCCGCGCAAGCGACTGTCGGCGAGACGGAGGCGGGCACGCAGTCGCGCGCCAAGGCGCTGGAGCAGGAACTGGCCACGACGCGCGAGGATCTCCAGGCAACCATCGAGGAACTGGAAACCTCGAACGAGGAGTTGCAGTCGGCGAACGAGGAGCTGCTTTCGATGAACGAGGAGCTTCAGTCCTCCAACGAGGAGCTGGAGACCTCGAAGGAGGAAATCCAATCTATCAACGAGGAACTGGAAACGGTCAACCAGGAGTTGAACCACAAGCTCGCCGAGCTGGACCAGGCCAACGCCGATCTGCGCAACCTGATCGACAGCACCGATATCGCCACCATCTTCCTGGACACCAAGACACGCATCAAGCGCTACACTCCCGCCGCCGAGCACATCTTCAACCTCATCGAAAGCGACGCCGGCCGACCCATCACGGACATCACCGCCAATTTCCACCACAGCGACCTCGAGGACGACCTCAGGGCGGCGCAGCACGAGCAGGCGGTGCGCGAGCGCGAGGTGAGGCTCCGGGACGCCGGCCAGGTGTTCTCGATGCGCATTCTGCCCTACCGGGATTCCGATGGCCGCGTGGATGGCGTGGTCATGACCTTCCAGGACATCACCGAGCTCAAGGAGGCGGAGCGCCAGCAGAAAATGCTGGTGTCCTCGCTGCAGCACCGCGTGCGCAACATCCTTTCCACCGTCCGCTCGCTGGCGCGGGAGACGCGGGAGACCGGCACTTCGCTGGAAGACTTCTTCGAGCGCTTCGAGGGGCGGCTGAATGCGCTGGCGATCACGGAAACCATCGTCGCCCGCACCGGGCGCGGCAGCGTCGACCTCTACGAACTGGCGCAGGAAGCACTACCGCCGGGTATCCACCGCAGCGAAGGCATCCATGTGGACGGCCCCCCGGTGGGCCTGAAACCGCAAGCGGCCAAGATGCTGGCGCTGGCGCTCAACGAGCTGACCACCAACGCCATCAAGTTCGGCGCCCTCTCTGCCGCCGAAGGGCAAATCGATCTGACCTGGCGGCTCGTCCCCGGCGAGGACGGTCAGCACCTGCGGTTTTGCTGGCGGGAGACCGGGGTGCCGCCGGCGGAGGACGCCGGGCCGGCGCGCCGCGGCTTCGGCCTGGACCTGATCGAGAAGGGGGTGCCTTACGAACTGGGCGGCACGGCCCGCGTCGATATCGAGCCGGGGCGCCTGACCTGCGTGATCGAGATTCCCGCCGAGGCGCATGTCGTGACGGCGCCGGCGGCCCCGGACGAGGGTGGCACGACATGAGCGATGGAAAGCTTCAGGGGGTGCGGCTGCTGGTAGTGGAGGACGAGTACCTGGTCGCTCGTCACATCGCCGCGATGGCGACCTCGCTGGGCTGCGCGGTTCTCGGCCCCGTGTCCGGGGCGGCCGAGGCCCGCCGGCTTCTGGACAGCGAGCCGGTGGACGGCGTGCTCCTGGACATCGAGCTGCGCGGCGGCACGGGCTATGCGCTGGCCGACGAGCTTGTTTCTATAAACATCCCCTTCGTGTTCGTGACCGGCTTCGAGCTCGGCTATCTGCCCGAGCGCTATGCCGCGCACCCGCACCTGGAGAAGCCCCTTCGGCTGGACCGGCTGGCGCAATGGGCGCGTCGCGCGATCATGAAGTGTCCTGATGCGACGGCATGAATTCCAGGGGCTCGGAAAGAGGTTCCGGCGGGCGCCGGGTCAGCTCGCGTTCTCGACGGGGACCGGCCGAACGCCGGGCCGACGCGGCGCGGCGGCAGGGGCTGCCTGGACCGCTTCGCGGCCCGACCAGCGCAGCAGGCGCAGCCGCCCCGCGTGATCCTCGACCAGCGCCGTGCAGCTCTCCACCCAGTCGCCGTCGTTATAGTAGACGACGCCCTCGATCCGCTCGACGGCGGCGTGATGGATGTGCCCCGCCACCACGCCGTCCAGCCCGCGCGCCTTGGCGTCCCGCGCCAGATTGTGCTTGTAGCGCCGGGCGATCTCGACACGATGCAGGAAGCGGTCCTTCAGCGCGGCGGACAGCGACCACCAGCCCAGCCCGAGGCGCAGACGTACGCGCCCGACGATGTCGCTGGCCCGCACGCCGGCCAGATAGGCCAGGCATCCGAGCGCGAAGGCGGGACCGAGCCGACCCTGGCGCGACGGCTCGTGCTCGTCCCCGTGGGTGACGAGCAGGCGCTCGCCCGCGGCGGTCTCGTGGATCGCTTCGCGCTGCACCGTGACCCCCGCCAGCAGGCTGCGCACGCCGGGCCGCGTCTTCAGTTCCGGGTCGTGATTGCCCGGAATGTAGACGATGCGCGTGCCGCGCCGCGCCTTGGCCAGCAGTTCGCGGACGACGGCGCGATGGCTGGCTGGCCAGTACACGCGCTTGCGCAGGCGCTTGATGTCGAAGAGATCGCCGACAAGGTAGATGGTCTCGGCCTCGTTCCGGCGCAGGAAATCCAGAACGTTCTCCGCCTTGCAAAGGCGCGAACCCAGGTGGAGGTCGGAAATGAAAATCGTTCTGTGGCGGTGCATGTCTCGATCCGAGAGCCTTTGTCGGCCTTTTGTCTCGATGGTAGAGTTCTCCGTGTTGCCGGGGCGTTAACGTCGGCGCGCGGGAGCGGCGGTGCGGGCCTCGGAAAGCGTGCCCCCTTCCCCGCCGCGACACGGGCACCGGCCGGCGGGCATGCGGCCTCGATCTTCCCCGCGCACGCCGAACGGCGACGGTTGCACCGAAATCTAGGGTCCGAACCCGACAAAACCAAGACGCCGCCACGCGATTCATATCACGTTCGGCAGGCCGAGGGCCCAGCATGCCATGTAGAATCCGTTCAGCAAGGCAAGGACGCTCGACAGCAGGGTCAGCCAGGCCGGCCGGCGTCCGAGTAGCGCGCCAGCGGCGAGGAAAACCGGATAGACCACGATGACGTAGCGCATCACCGACTCCAACCCGGCCGACAGCGGAATCAACAGCAGCAACCCCGCCAGCGCCGCCAGCGCCCAGGACCGCCACGCGGCCATCACCGCCGCCAGTCCGAGGGCGAGGACGGCCGTGACCCAGGCCGCCGTCCGCGTGGCGGTGAGGCCGCCCGGACCGACGACGGGGGCCAGCAGGGTCGCGAAGGGCGAGTCGATCTGGCGGCCCCAGGCAGCCTGGATCGACACGAAGGCCAGCGGGTCGCCGGTCCGGACCCAGAGAAACGCCATGAACCCCGCCAGGGCCGCGACCGGCAGCACGAGCGCAAGCGCGACGGCCTGCCCTTCCCTGTCCGTCATGAGCCACACCCGCACGCCCACCTGGCGGCAGCGGGCGAGGAGGGTCGGTCCCAGCGCTTGCCAGGCCAGGACGGCCAGCGGCACGACCAGGCAAACGCCAAGGTTGCGCGTCAGCGCCGCGCCGGCCGCCGCGGCGCCGGCCAGCACCCACCACTCATGCCGCGCCAGGGCCATCGTCGCCAGCACCAGCAGCAGGAACAACGATTCCGTGTAGCCGGAGGAGAAGACGTAGCTGCCGGGCACGACGCAGAGCAGCACAACCGCCGCCCGGGCGGCGGATGCACCGAACAGCGACTCGGCCTCGCGCCACAGCAACACCAGGGCGAGCGTGAAGCAGAGGTTGGACAGCCCCACCATCGCCGGAAAGGCGCCCAGGCCGGTCACGCCGCCGATCGCCGCGGCAAGCAGCGGATAGGCCGGGAAAAACGCCCAGTTCGCCTGCCCCGCCACCGGCCCGGAGGACTTGGGCGCGGCGTCGTAGCCGTGGCGCACGATGTCGAGATACCAGCCGGTGTCCCAGACGCCCCAGATGTCCAGCCAGGCGCGGTCCGCGTAGACCCAGACGTAATCGAAAGCCAGCTTGCCCTCGAAGGCGCCGCGCGCGGCCAGGCCGATGGCTTCCAGCCCGAGCCGCGTGGCGATCATCCAACCGAGGCACCACACGACGACGCGCAGCAGCGGCTCGGCCTGGCGTGAGGGCGCCTCGATCGGATTCGTCGACAAGCTTGCTCCCGCGCGCTGCACCGGCTCGCCGGGTCGCGAGCCCAGGGTATTCGCCACGATACCCGCGCGCGCGACGGCTGCAAAGCCATGGCCGACGTTAGCATCCCATTGAAGTCCGACCTGTTAGGACACGCTCACGTTGTCGTCCACGGGGAATCAGTGATGCTGCGCATGTTCCGGAGTCCGCACATTCATCTCGGGGTCGGTATTGTCGTCGCCGTCACCTCGGCGGTCGAGGTCGTCGAGGAGATCGAGATCCTGGCGGGAGGCGACCTGGCGATCGGGGCGCACCACGGCATGCTGATCTTCGGCGTTGCGAAGGCCCTGAACGCGCTCGGCCACATGCTGGAAAGCGCCGACAACGCGCATCATGCCGGTCGCCGCCTGCGCGCCTGGACCGACCGCCGCAGGGGCGGGCCGCCGGAGGCCTGAGCCCGACGCCGACACGCCCGGAGATCGCGGCTTGGAGAGGCTCCGGACGCTGTGTATGCTCCCGGCGCCATGACGGACACGCCAGACCACACCGCCGGAATCGACCGCCTGCTTGCCGTGATGGCACGCTTGCGCGACCCGGAAGGCGGCTGCCCCTGGGACATCGAGCAGAGCTTCGCCTCGATCGCGCCCTACACCATCGAGGAAGCCTACGAGGTCGCCGAGGCCATCCGCCACGGCGACATGGCGGAACTGCGCGACGAACTGGGCGACCTGCTGCTGCAGGTCGTCTATCACGCGCAGATGGCGCGCGAGGGCGGCCACTTCGACTTCGACACCGTGGCCCACCGGATCGCCGACAAGATGATCCAGCGCCATCCCCACGTCTTCGGCAATGACAGCGTGGAGACGGCGGAAGCCCAGACACACCACTGGGAACAGCAGAAGGAAGCCGAACGGGCGCGCAAGGCCGCGGCCGAGGGGCGCGAGCCCAGCACGCTGGACGGCGTCGCCCTGGGCCTGCCGGCGCTGCTGCGGGCCTACAAGCTGCAGAAGCGCGCGGCGCGCGTCGGCTTCGACTGGCCGGACGCGACGGCCGTTTTCGAGAAGGTCGAGGAGGAAGTCGGTGAGCTGCGGAAGGAAATCGCGCAGGGGTCCCCGCCCGCGCGTCTGCGGGACGAGCTGGGGGACCTGCTCTTCACCGTGGCCAACCTGGGCCGCAAGCTGGGCCTGGACCCGGAGGTGGCGCTGCGCGAGACCAACGCCAAGTTCGAGCGCCGCTTCCGCGAGGTCGAGCGCCGGCTGACCGCCGAGGCGAAGACCCCGGCGGACTGCGACCTGGACGAACTGGAACGCCACTGGCAGGCCGCCAAGGCGCGCGACCCGGCGGCCGACTAGACGACAACGAGGGAGGAGACAGCATGTCGATCGACAGCGACAAGGTGGACCCGAAGACGCTGACGGTCCTGGTGACCGGCGCCACCTCCGGCTTCGGCGCGGCCACGGCGCAGCGCTTCCACGAGGCCGGCAGCAAGGTGATCATCGCCGGCCGCCGCAAGGAGCGCCTGGACGAGATGGCGAACCAACTGGGCGGCGCGCGCGTGCACGCGGTGCGGCTCGACGTCCGCGACCGCGCCGCCGTGCAGCGGCTGCCGGACGAGCTGCCCGCCGAGTTCGCCGAGGTCGACGTGCTGGTGAACAACGCCGGCCTCGCCCTCGGCCTGGAGCCGGCCCAGGAGGCCCAGTGGGACGACTGGGAGACCATGGTCGACACCAACGTGAAGGGCCTGATGTACTGCAGCCGCGCCTTCCTTCCGGGCATGTGCCAGCGCGACCGCGGCCACATCGTGAACCTGGGCTCCGTCGCGGCCACCTACCCCTACCCCGGCGGAAACGTCTACGGCGCCACCAAGGCCTTCGTGCAGCAGTTCTCGCTGAACCTGCGCGCCGATCTGCTGGGCTACAACGTGCGGATCACCGACATCGAGCCGGGCCTGGCGGAAACCGAGTTCTCGCTGGTGCGCTTCAAGGGTGATTCGGAAAAGGCCAAGAAGCCCTACGAGGGCCTGCCGCCGCTGCGGCCCGCGGATGTCGCGGAAACAATCTATTGGAGCGCGACCTTGCCGCGGCACGTGAACGTGAACCGAATGGAGGTCATGACCGTCATGCAGGCCTTCAACCCGTTCAAGTTCCACAAGACGGAATAGCCGCGCGCGTCACGCCTCGCCGAACAGGCAGGCGTGCAGCGTCCGCCAGCTCGCCTCGTCCGGGGCCAGCAGCAGGCCGTCGCTGTCGCGGCGCAGCGGGCTATAGGCCCGGCCGTCCAGCAGCCGGGCCACACCGCCGGCCTCGGTGAAAAGCAGGGCGCCCGGCGCGTGATCCCAGGGCGCCAGCTTGGTAAAGAAGGCGAAGTGCTGCTGGCCGGCGGCCAGGCGGACGTACTCCGCCCCCGCGCAGCGCAGGCTCTTCAACGCGTTGACCCGGTGCCGCCGCTTGTCGAGGCGACGGCTGATCTCGCGGCTGCCGAACTGGCCGGCGTGGAGCGTCCCCGACATCGCGGCGGGCGACATCGGAGCCACCGCCACGCGCAGGCGCATGCCGTCCAGCAAGGCGCCGCCGCCCAGCTCCGCCCGCGCCGTGCGGCCGGCCAGCGGGTCGTGAATCCAGGCGGCCAGCGTCTCGCCGCCGCGCACCAGAGCCACCATCACGGCAAAGGGTTCGCGCCCGCGCGCGAAGTTGCCGGTGCCGTCGACCGGGTCCACGACCCAGACCGGCGCCTCCCCGGCGAGATAGTCCATGACCGCGACGTCGCGCGCGCTCGCCTCCTCGCCCAGCACGACCGAGCCGGGCCAGAGGTCCCTGAGCCGGGCCTCCAGTTGCCGCTCGGCGGCCTCGTCGGCCACGGTGACGAGTTCGCCCGCCGCCTTCTCGCGCACCTCGCCCTCGGCCAGGCGCCGGAAGCGCGGCAGCACCTCCTCCGCCGCCACCTCCGCGATCAGGTGGGTCACGCTGTCGATGTCGAGACGCATGCGGGCCTTCGTGTCATACCAGCGAGCCTGTGAAATCGACCACTCCGTCAACCTCATGCTTGGCGTCCCGCCGACTTCGTGTCCGACAAGCTCAGCATGAGGACCT
>CAZLNO010000058.1:0-22452 GCA_964561005.1 uncultured Rhodovibrionaceae bacterium
GAGCTACATCATGTACGGTGCCCTGTTCCTCATGGCCGGGCCCTACGCCCTTTCGCGCAACGCGCACGTGCGCGGCGACGTGGTCTACCGCCTGATGCCGCCGCGCCTTCAGGCCAGCATCGACCTGGTCCTGCACCTCATCTTCCTGCTGCCCGCCGTGTCGGCCATGATCTATCAGGGCTGGCTCTACGCCCAGGATTCCTGGGGCTACTGGGAAACCTCGATCTTCAGCCCGATGGGCGTGCCCATTTACCCGCTCAAGACGCTCATCCCCATTGCCGGCGTGATCCTGCTGCTGCAGGGCGTCGCAGAGTCGGCGCGCTGCGTGCGCTGCCTGCGCGACGGCCAATGGCCCCCGCGCATGAAGGATGTCGAGGAAACCGAGACCGCCATTCTCCACCAGGAGGAAGAGCGCCGTCAGTACGAGGCCGCCGCCCAGCGGGTCGAAGCGGCGAAAGGAGGCCGCAAATGACGGATCCCCAGATCGGCATTCTCATGATGGGGATCTTCATCTTCACGATCCTTCTGGGCTACCCCATCGCCTTCACGTTGCTCGCGATGGGCCTCGGCTTCGGTTACTACGCGATGGGCGACCGGGTGTTCGACCTGATGGTGCAGAACACCTTCGACGTCATGGCGAACGACGTCCTGACCGCGGTCCCGCTCTTCCTCTTCATGGGCTACATCATCGAGCGCGCCAACATCATCGATCGCCTGTTCTTCTCGATCCAGGTGGCAGCCAAGCGCGTACCCGCCTCGATGGCGGTGGCGGCGCTGATCACCTGCGCGGTCTTCGCCACGGCGACCGGGATCATCGGCGCGGTGGTGACCCTGATGGGCCTGCTGGCCTTTCCGACCATGCTGAAGGCGGGCTACGACCAGCGCTTCGCCTCCGGCGTGATCTGTGCGGGAGGCTGCCTGGGCATCCTGATCCCGCCGTCGATCATGCTGATCGTCTATGCCGCGACGGCCGGCGTGTCGGTGGTGAAGCTCTACGCCGGCGCCCTGTTCCCCGGCCTCATGCTGGCGAGCATGTACATCATTTACGTGGTCGGGCGGGCCATCCTGAACCCGCACTTGGCGCCCAAGTATGTCGAGGGTGCCGAGGATATTGGCTTCGGCGAGGTGATGAAGCTGCTGCTGAAGTCCTTCTTCCCCCTGGCCATCCTGATCATGTGCGTGCTGGGCGCCATCCTGATGGGCCTGGCGACGCCGACGGAGGCGGCGGCGGTCGGCGCGCTGGGCGGCATCGTGCTGGCCGCGGCCTACAACGCGCTGAGCTGGGAGCGGCTGCGCGAGTCGGTGTTCCTCACGGCGCGGACCTCGGCCATGGTCTGCTACCTCTTCATCGGCTCCTGGACGTTCGCCTCGATCTTTTCCTACCTGGGCGGCCACGACCTGATCGAGGCGTGGATCCTCGGCGCCAACCTGGGACAGATCGAATTCCTGATCCTGGCGCAGCTCATCATCTTCCTGCTGGGCTGGCCGCTGGAGTGGACGGAGATCATTATCATCTTCGTCCCGATCTTCCTGCCGCTGCTCGAGCCGTTCGGCGTCGACCCGCTGTTCTTCGGCATGCTGATCGCGCTGAACCTGCAGACCTCCTTCCTGACGCCGCCGATGGCGATGTCGGCCTACTACCTGAAGGGGGTCGCGCCGCCGCACGTCGAGCTTATGAGCATCTTCCGCGGCGTCCTGCCGTTCGTGGCCATCGTCATCCTGTCGATGGTGATCCTCTATATCTTCCCGGAGATCGCCCTCTGGCTGCCGAACGCGCTCTATCGCTAGATCCGGAAGCGGCCGGCGCCCCTGGACGCGCCGGCCGCTTTGCCTCCACATAAACCCGACGGGGCATGCATGAACGCCGAAAGCGAACGTACCGAGCCGGCGGGTCCGCAGGGCTCCGCCATCGAGATCGCGCGCCGCATCCGCGAGGGCGAGGTGACGGCCCGGGAGGTCGTCGAGGCCTGCCTGGCGCGGATCGACGCCGAGGAGTCCCGCGTGCGGGCATGGGCCCACCTGTCGCGAGAGCACGCCTTCAAACAGGCGGAGGCCGCCGACCGCGCCCGTCGGCGCGGGGCCTCGCTGGGGCCGCTGCACGGCGTGCCCGTGGGCATCAAGGACATCTTCGACACCGCCGACATGCCCACGCAGTACGGCACGCCGATCCACGCCGGCTACCAGCCGCGCGCGGACGCGGCGGCGGTCACCCGGCTGCGCGAGGCGGGGGCGATCATCCTGGGCAAGACGGTGACGACGGAGATGGCGGTCTACGCCCCCGGCGAGACGCGCAACCCGCACAATCCGGCGCACACGCCCGGCGGTTCGTCCAGCGGCTCGGCGGCGGCGGTGGCGGCGGGGATGGTGCCGCTGGCGCTGGGCACCCAGACCAACGGCTCGGTCATCCGGCCGGCCGCCTTCTGCGGGGTCTACGGCTACAAGCCCAGCTTCGGCATGATCTCGCGCCACGGCTGCCTGCGCCAGTCGCCCGCGCTGGACCATGTCGGCGTCTTCGCCGGCACCCTGGCGGACGCGGCGCTGATGGCGCAGATCCTGGTCGACTACGATCCGCGGGACCGGCAGATGACGCTGCGCGCCCGCCCCGACCTCTGGAGGGCTTCGCGCGAGCAACCGCCGGTCGATCCGCTGGTCGCCTTCTGCAAGACGCCGATCTGGGATGAAGCCGACGACGACACCAGGGCCGGCTTCGCCGAGCTGGTCGAGGCCCTGGGCGACACGGTTCAGGAGGTGCCGCTGCCGGAGCCCTTCGGCCAGGCGCACGACCTGCACAAGACGGTGATGGAGGCGGACATCGCCCGCCACTTCGCGCCGGAGTACGCGCGGGGGCGCGACCGGCTGTCCGACACGCTGCGTGGGATCGTCGAGCGCGGAGGCGAGGTGCGCGCCGTCGACTACACCCGTGCGCTGGACGCGGCGGAGGTGCTGGCCCAGCAGGCCGAGGCGATCCTGAACGACTACGACGTGATCGTCACCCCGGCGACGCCAGGGGAGGCGCCGGCGGGCCTGGAGACGACGGGCAGCCCGCGGTTCTGCACCATCTGGACCTATCTGGGCATGCCGGCGGTCACCGTGCCGCTGCTGAGCGGGTCGAACGGCCTGCCGATCGGGGTGCAACTGGTGGCGGGGCGCGGCGACGACCTGCGCCTGCTGCGCACCGCGAACTGGCTGATGGAGACGCTGCGGCGGGCCGGTTAGCCGCCGGCCGCGCCCGAACACCCAGTCGCGGGTTCCGTGGCTAGCTCGAGGACGCGCCGTTGCCGCCGTCGCCGTTGCCGACCTCTTCGCGCAGGGACTGGTAGAAGTCGAAGATCATCATGCCGATAACCGCCAGGATGATGATCCACAGCGGATAGGCGTTGATGGTGACCACCATCCAGCCAAGGAACCAGGTGGCAACGATAAGAGCCAGGATGCCGGCGATCAGGGCGGCGAGTCGTTGCATGGCTCGGGTCCTCGATTCGCGTTTGCTGCAAGAGCCGACGGCGCGCCGGCGTCCTTCGGATCGCGATTGAAGCATGCCGGGCGGGCGGGCGCAACCGCGTGCGCCGCGGCGGCGCCGGCCCGCCCGACACATCGGAGAAAAGGGAGAACGCCATGAAGATCGGATTCATCGGTCTGGGTATCATGGGCCGCCCGATGGCCGGCCATCTGGCCGACGCCGGCCACGACCTCTTCGTCGTCAAGCACCGCAAACCGATCCCCGACGAACTGCGCGACAAGGGCGCCGTCGAGTGCGATTCGCCCAGGGCGGTGGCGGAGCAGGCCGAGGTCGTCATCACCATGGTGCCGGACACGCCCGACGTGGAGCAGGTGCTGTTCGGCGAGAACGGCGTCCACGAGGGGCTTTCGGCGGGCA
Source organism: uncultured Rhodovibrionaceae bacterium (assembly GCA_964561005.1). GTDB lineage: Bacteria > Pseudomonadota > Alphaproteobacteria > Kiloniellales > Rhodovibrionaceae > CAZLNO01. The sequence continues at coordinate 3,878 of CAZLNO010000058.1, forward strand.
AGATCGTGGTCGACATGTCCTCGATCTCGCCCACGGCCACCAAGGACTTCGCGGCGAAGATCAACGAAAAGGGCTGCCAGTACCTGGACGCGCCGGTCTCCGGCGGCGAGGCCGGGGCGATCAACGCGGCGCTCACCATCATGGTCGGCGGGCCCCAGGAGACCTTCGACAAGGTCAAGCCGCTGTTCGACATCATGGGCAAGACCACCACCCTGGTCGGCACGAACAACGGCGACGGCCAGACCTGCAAGGTGGCCAACCAGATCGTCGTCGCGCTGACCATCGAGGCCGTCGGCGAGGCGCTGGTGTTCGCCGCCAAGGCGGGCGCCGACCCGGTGAAGGTGCGCGAGGCCCTGCTGGGCGGGCTGGCGCAGTCGAAGATCCTGGAGATGCACGGCCAGCGGATGATCGACCGCACCTTCAACCCCGGCTTCCGCATCGAGCTGCACCAGAAGGATCTGAACCTCGCCCTGCAGTCGGCGAAGGAACTGGGCGTCAGCCTGCCCAACACCGCCGGCGCGCAGGAACTGTTCAACGTCTGCAAGGCCCTGGGCGGGCAGGGCTGGGACCACTCCGGCCTGGTGCAGGCGCTGGAGCACATGGCCCAGCAGAAGGTGAAAGAGGACTGAGCAAGGCAGGGGGCGGTGACGCGCCTTCCGGCGCGTCCCCCTCCCTGGCCCTCCCCTTTGGGGGAGGGGACTGGTTCGAGTCCTTCATCACCGGCACGGCGCGGTTCCTTCCCCCATGGGGGAAGGTCAGGATGGGGGACGCGGCGTCGGCCGCGTCAATCCCCTATACCTCGTGCAGCATCTTCTTGAAGGTCTTCCAGTCGGTGGCGGGCCAGACCTCGGAATGCGCCCGGCCGTAGGTGCGGATGATCATCGAGACCTTCTGCGCGGTTTCCAGATCCGGTGCGCGGAACACGTCGACGTAATCGTAAGGACCGCAGATGGCGAGGTTCATCACCCACTCCACCTTGGGGCAGTCCTGCTCGATCTTCGACTGGGCCTGGGTCTCCAGGTCCTCCAGCGACTGCGGCGAGGTGAGCGCGCCGCTGTCCACGCGCGTCGCCATCACGAAGGTTTGCATGCCACCCTCCTTCAAAGGCCGTTGACCGGTTCTCCCCCATCAACGATTGGCAAGGACCGGGGGATGCACCCATCTCCTGAACAGACAGGTCATTCGGAACGACGCGGAGGCACGCGATGACGGTCAATCCCAGGGAGGTCCTGCAGGACGGCGACGGCGTTGTCGTCGTCGACGTGCAGAACGATTTCTGTCCCGGCGGCGCCCTGGCCGTGGACGAAGGCGACCAGACGATTCCCGTTCTCAACGAGTGGGTTGCGGCGGCCCGGGACAAGGGCGTCCCGGTCTACGCCTCGCGCGACTGGCACCCGCGCGACCATCTCAGCTTCGAGCCGGAGGGCGGCCCGTGGCCGGTGCACTGCGTCCAGGACACCGAGGGCGCGGCCTTCCACCCGGCGCTGAAGCTGCCGGAAGACACCATCGTGGTGACCAAGGGCACGCGCTTCGACCAGGACCAGTACAGCGCCTTCGACCAGACCGGTTTCGCCGAGGAGCTGAAGCGCAAGGGCGTGAAGCGCCTCTGGGTCGGCGGCCTGGCCGAGGACGTCTGCGTGCGCGCCACGGCCCTGGACGCGCGCAAGCACGGACTCGACGTGCGGGTGATCCGCGACGCCACCCGGGCGATCAGCGAGGAGAGCCGGCGCAAGACCGAGGCCGAGCTGGCCGAGGCGGGCGTGGAGCTGGCGTGAGTCGCGCCGGCCGGGTCTGGATCACGTGTCAAGGGAGTCGAGCACCGCCGAAAGGCGATCGGCGGTCAGGGCCCGTTGCAGGAGAGAATCGAGACGCTCGGCCGGCGTGGCACGCACCCGCTGTTCGACCTCCGGATCGACGTGGCCGAAGCGTGTGCGCAAGGCCAGCAGGACCGCGGCAACCTTGCCTTCCTCGAGCCCCTGCTTGCGGCCCTCTTCGCGGCAATACTCGACGAGCGTGGCCATCTTGTCCTCCAGCTCCGGCGTCACCCGCCGCGCGGCGGCCCGGACGCGTGCCGGGGTCAGGTCGCGGAACACGCTGGCAATATAGTGCATGATCTGGGTTTCCAGAAGCGTGTCGCGTTGCAGGCCGCCCAGAATGTCGGCCAGCCGATCGCCGCCATCGCCACGGAAGGCGTATTTGAGCGCCATGAGCCCGGCCCGCGTTTCGGGATCGGGCGCGAGATCGTCATCGTCCGTGGTGTTCAGCGCGAGCAGCAGGTAGCGCAGGTCCCGCAAGCTTTTGCGCAGGCGCGGCGGCGCGTCGATCGCGGCGATCACCGATCGCGGGACCGTCCACGGACTGGTGCCTTGGTAGACCACCATGGGAATGATCGGCGGCAGGCGGCGCATGTCCGCATCGCCGTGGCGGTCCCAGATGCGGGTCATATAACGAAGGAGCTGCACCGGCGTTCGCGCGTCGGGGCGGGCCTTGTGCTCCAGCAGCGCGTAGATGTAGGCGGGTCGGCCGTCGACCAGGCGGACCTTGAAGAGGCTGTCGCTCTGACTGTTGCGCAATTCGTCGTCGATGAAGGTGCCGTCCAGCGGCTCGGGCGCCGCCGCGAGCTGCGCCGCGATTTCGGACGGCAAGTGCTGGCGCAGGATGGCCGCCGCCCGCATGGGGCTGTCCAGGATCGCGCGGAAGAGGGCATCGTGAGGCGTGGAGCGCTGGGACATTTCGCGCGTCGATAGCCGCGCCGGGGATGTCCGTCAAGCGCGCGGCGCCGAGTGCGCGCGCGCATCGGCCTCGCCCCCGGCCAGCCCGGCCACCCGCGCCTGCAGCGCGGCGGCCAAGGCCCGCTTGTCGGCGCCGCCGGCCTCGGCCACAAGGTCTTGATAGGCGACGGGCCGGCCGAACCGGACACGCACCGGATACGGACGCGGCAGCGTGGCCTGGCGGGGCATGGCCTCGAAGGCGCCGTCGATGTAACACGGCACGACCGTCGCCCCGGTCTCGTTCAGGATGTGGCCGATGCCGGGCATGAAGCGCTGCAGCCGGCCGTCGGGCGAGCGCCACTCCTCGGGGAACCAGACCAGGACGCGCCCGCGCCGCACGGCCTCGGCCGCCACCGTCAGCGTGACGCCCGGCGCGCGGTCGTCGACCGGGAAAGCGTGGGCCAGGCGCGCGGCGAAGCGGCCGACGGCGCGGCCGAACACGCGCTCGCGGTCGCCGGCCCAGGTGGTTCGCGCCCACACCCCGCGCGGCAGCGCGGCGGCGAGGACGACGGGATCGATGTCGCTGACGTGATTGGCGGCCAGGATGAACGGCCCGCTTTGCGGCAGCTTGTCCGCGTCCTCGGCGCGCAGGCGGAACAGCAGGCGGCAGAGCCCCTTGACGACAGCGTGCGCCACGGCCGAGACGGCCCGCATGCGTCCCGAAAGCGGCTCGAGCCAGCGCTCCGCTTCGGCGGTGAGCGCCGCCTGACGGTCGGCGGCACTGGTGGTCGTGGCGGTGGGCGCGGACTCCACCTCCTGCAGCAGGTGGCGGACGGTAAGCGTGCGGCCGATGGCCTCCTCCGACAGCGCGATGCCGAAGCGCTCCTCGACCTCCATGCCAAGCTGCACCCAGGCCAGGGAATCGATGCCGAGGTCGAGCTGCGGGCTGGTGTCGAGGGAGAGCGTGCGGTCGGGGAACCTGGCCTGCAGCCAGTCGAATACCCGGCGCGCGCGGGGCTGCGCCAACAACGCCTCGTCCTCGTCCGACAGCTCGCCGGCGGCGGGCGCCTCGCCGCGCTCGGCGCGCTCGTAGATCGGCGGCAGCTTGTGGCGCTGGTACTTGCCCAGGTGGGTGCGGGGCAGCGGCTCGCGCGCGACGGCCCAGTCGCTCAGGCGCTTGTAGGCGGGCAGCCGCGGCGCCTGCTCGGCCAGGGCGACGCGGATGGCGTCGGCGATATTGACCGCGCTGCCGCGCAGGGCCTGCTCGTCCGGCACCACCAGGCCGACGAGCTGCCCATTGTGCTCCAGCACCGCGATCTCCCCGATCACGGGGCTGTCGGCATAGACCGCCTCGACTTCCTCGGGGGCGATATTCTTGCCGTCGGGCAGGACGATCATCTCCTTCACGCGCCCGACGATCCAGAGGTAGCCGTCGTCGTCCAGGTAGCCCAGGTCGCCGGTCCGGAACCAGCCGTCGCTGGTGAAGGCCTCGGCGTTGGCGTCCGGATTGTTGCGGTAACCGGGAAAGACGTTGGGTCCGCGAATCAGCACCTCGCCGTGGCCCCGGGCGTTCGGGGAGTCGATGCGCAGCTCCACGCCGGGCGCCGGCAGGCCGGCGCTGCCGATGCGGTTGCGCCCCGGCGGGTTGAAGGTGGAGATCGAGGCCGTCTCCACCAGGCCATAGCCGGAGAGCACCATCCAACCGAAGGCCTCCAGCGTCCTGGCGTCCGCCGCCTCCAGCTTGGCGCCGCCGGAGGCCAGCAGACGCAGTTTCGGCGCCAGGCGCTTGTGCAGCGGCCACAGCAGCGTGCGCCCCCAGCGCACCCCCAGGCGCCGGCGCAGCAGGCCAGAGAGCCGCAGCAGGCCGTACATCGCCTTCTCCACCGCCCCGCCGCCGCGCAGGCGCTGGCCGAGGCCGTCCGCCAGCGCGCTGTACAGGCGCGGCACGCCGACCACGATGGCGACCTCGCCCGCGGCCAGGGCCTGGCGGATCTGCGGCCCGCTGACGCCCGCCGGCAGCACGATGGTGGCGCCCACGATCAGGGGAATCAGCATGCCGACGATGAAGGGGTAGGAGTGGTGCAGCGGCAGCGGCAAAAGCACGCGGTCGCCGGCGTGCACCAGATCCTGCGCCAGGATGGCGCGCAGGTTGCCGACGAGGTTGCGGTGGGTCAGCGGCACGCCCTTGGGCGGTCCGGTGGTGCCCGAGGTGTAGAACAGCGAGGCGACGTCGTCCGGCGCGGCCGCGGGCAGTTCCGCGACGGGCTCGCCGTCCAGCCGGCCGATCGCGCGTGGATCGTCCGCTTCGCCGTCCAGCAGCCAGACCTCGGGGCCGTCTTCGGGAAGGTCGTCCAGGTGCGCGGTCACGGTGATGACGTGGCGGGCGCCGCTGTCGGCAAGCTGGCGCTGCAAGGCCTCGCGGCTGAGATCGCTGTCGAGCGAGACCGCCGCGCCGCCGGCGAACAGCAGCCCCAGGCGGGCGACGATCCAGGCCGGGCTGTTCGGCGCGTAGATCCCCACGAACTCGCCGGGCTCAAGGCCCCGCGCCCGCAATCCGGCGGCCAGGCGGCGCCCGCGGTCGTCCAGCTCGCGGTAGCTCAGGCGCTCGGGGGTGCCGTCGTCGCGGAAGGCGAGCACGGCGGGACGCGTGCCGCCGTCGGCCAGGGTGCCGAGCAGCTCAAGGAGCGTGTCGCCGGCGACGTCGGGCGTGCGCATGCCGGCCTCACCCGCCGGACGCGCCTCCGCCGACCTTGGCCTTGAGGCCCTGCAGCAGGTCGATGGGCACGGGGAAGACGATCGTGGAGTTCTTGTCGCCGGCGATGTCCTGCAATGCCGACAGATAGCGAAGCTGCATCGCCTGCGGCTCCTTGGCCAGCGCGTTGGCGGCCTCGACCAGCTTTTGCGCGGCCTGTTGCTCGCCCTCGGCGTTGATGATCTTGGCGCGGCGCACGCGCTCCGCCTCGGCCTGCTTGGCGATGGCGCGGACCATGGATTCGTCGATGTCCACGTGCTTGATCTCGACGTTGGAGACCTTGATCCCCCAGCGGTCGGTCTGGGCGTCCAGGATTTCCTGGATGTCGCGGTTCAGCTTGTCGCGCTCGGCGAGCATCTCATCCAGGTCGTGCTTGCCCAGGACCGAACGCAGCGTCGTCTGGGCCAGCTCGCTGGTGGCGCGCTGGAAGTTCTCCACCTCGAGGATCGCCTTCTCGGGGTCGACGACGCGGAAGTAGATGACCGCGTTCACCTTCACCGAGACGTTGTCCTGGCTGATCACGTCCTGGCTGGGCACGTCCTGCGTGATGGTGCGCAGGTCCACGCGCACGAGCTGCTGGACCACCGGGATGACGATCTGGAAGCCCGGTCCGCGCACCCCGGTGAAGCGGCCGAGGGTGAACATCACCCCGCGCTCGTACTCGCGCAGGATGTAGATCGCCGCCGCCAGGAAGCCGAGCAGCAGCGCCGCGATCACGAGGGCCACGATAAGGTTGGCGATCATCCGCTCTCTCCCGCCGTTTTCGATTCCGGAGTCCGCGCCGCCGGGGCGACGGTCAGGGTGAGGCCCGTCGCCGCGACGACGCGCACCTGCGTGCCGGGGTCCAACGCCGCCGGCCCCTCGGCGTTCCACAGTTCGCCGTTCAGCCACACCCGGCCGCGTCCGCCCGTCCAGCTATCCACCTTTGCCGTCCGGCCCACCAGGGTCTCCTCGCCGGTGGCGACGGGGCGGCGCTGCGCGCGCACCAGATAGCCGATCAGGAGCACCAGCACGGCGCCGGTCAGCGCGGTCACGCCGACGACCGTCCAGATGGACAATTCGAAGGCGGGTGTGCCGGTGTCGAACAGGATCGTCGCGCCCAGGGCGAAGGCGGCCAGCCCGCCGATCCCCAGCGCCCCGAAGGAGGGGACGAAGGCCTCGGCGGTCATGAAGGCGATGCCGAGCGCCAGCAGCGCCAGTCCGGCGTAGTTCACCGGCAGCACGTTGAGCGCGTAGAGGCCGATCATCAGGCAGATGGCGCCCAGCACGCCAGGCACCCCCACGCCGGGGTTGGACAGCTCGAAGATCAGGCCGTAGACGCCCAGCATCATGAAGATGAAGGCGACGTTGGGATTGGTCAGCAGCGCCAGCAGCTCGTCGCGCCAGTCGGGCGGCGCCTCCTCCACCCGCGCCCCGGCGGTGCTCAGCGTGACCTCGCGCTCTTCCAGCTCCACCCGGCGGCCGTCGATGCGTTCGAGCAGCTCCGGGATATCGGCGGCCTTGAGGTCGACGACGTTCCGGGCCACGGCCTCGTCCACCGTCAGCGTCGCCGCCTCCCGCACCGCCTTCTCGGCCCAGTCCGCGTTGCGTCCGCGCAGCTCGGCCAGCGCCCGGATATAGGCCGCGGCGTCGTTGACGGCCTTGGCGGTCTTGGCGTCCTTCGGCGCGTCACCTTCGCCCCGGGGCTCGCCGCCGGCCTGCTCGCCTTCCGTGCCGTCCGTGTCGGGCGCGCCGCCGTCGGAGCCGGGCTGGGAATCCCCCTCGCCGCCGCCGGGCAGGGGCGAGCCGCCGCCGCCGCCAAGCTGCACCGGCGTGGCGGCGCCCAGCGTCGTGCCGGGCGCCATCGCGGCGACGTGGCTGGCATAGAGGATGTAGGTGCCGGCGCTGGCCGCCCGCGCCCCGCGCGGCGCGACGAAGGTGGCCACGGGCACGGGCGAGGCCAGGATGGCGTGGATGATCTCGCGCATGCTGGCGCTGAGGCCGCCCGGCGTGTCCATGCGGATGATGACGATGCCCGCCCCCTTCGCGGCGGCCTCCTCCAGGCCGTCGGTCAGGTAGCCCGCGGTCGCGGGGCCGATCGCGCCCTCCACCTGCAGCACCACGGCCACCGGGGGCGCGGCCGATGTGACGCCCTCCGCGGCCCCGGTCGTGCCGGCCGCGACGATGGCCGCGGCGACCGCCAACGCGGCGGGAATGGCACGCAGGCGTCGGATGAAGGCAAGAGACCGCTGGCCCATGCCTTCAAGGTAAGCGTCGTGGCGGGTTTGGCAAAGCTTTGCGATGCCGCGCCCGCCACGATGGATCAACGCTGGAGATGGTGTCAGCGTTGAAGATGCCGGCCGTCGTGGAGCTTGCGGATGCGCGCGGCAAGGTCCGACATTTCGGTCGACATGCGGCGGTCCACGGCCTGGGCGGCGATCGATTGAAGCCGCCGCCAGGCCTCGTGCAGCGGTCCGGTGTCCGGATGGACCGCGGCGAGACTGACCACCTGCCCGTCGGGGATATGGCTCCCGTGGGCCCTCTCTTCCTTCATCATCGCAAGTCTCCCTGCCGATGATGGCCTCCCGAGCCAGGTATCATGGACGATGCCGGCACAAAACGAAAGCCCTTTCTGGTCTTCCTCCGACACCAATTATCAACCCTGAAGGGATAGAGTGCGAGACTGGGGCGTCTCTGGTTCGCACGCTTGTGCCGAGGCGCCTGGGCGTCCGCCACATCCGACGGGCGTGATCCAGCCGTCGACCGGATCCTTCGGCAATTCCCTGAATGGCGCGACAAGCGCTGGCACGGCGCACGCCCCTTATGGTAAACTTAATAGTCGGTAAACAAAGTTCGCGTGCGACAGCTAGGCTTCCATCGTGTAGCCCCTGTCGGGATGGCCGCAGCTTGACGGAGGCATGGCCATGCAGGTCTCTCAGATTTTGCAGTCGAAGGGCGGCGCGATCACGACGGTCGCGCCGGACACGCCGATCCTGGATATCGCGAAGCTGCTGAAGGAGAAGGGGATCGGCGCCGTGGTGGTGCTGGACGGCGACGAGCGCATCGCCGGCATCCTCTCCGAGCGGGATATCGTGCGCTCCCTGGCCGACCACGGCGAGACGCTGGCCAAGCGGACGGCCGCCGACCTCATGACCCGCGAGGTGGAGACCTGCAAGCCGAGCCAGACGGTCACGGACGTCATGCGCATGATGACGGAGAAGCGCTTCCGCCACGTGCCGGTCGTGGACAAGGGCAAGCTGGTCGGGATCATCTCGATCGGTGACGCGGTCAAGGCGCGCATCGAGGACCTGGAGTACGAGGCCAACGCGCTGCACAGCTTCATCACGCAGTAGCGGGCTTGTCGGGCTCAGCTTGCGGTTGCGTCGCGCCGGGCGGCCTCGGCGAGGTCGTCCAGGAAACGCGCGGCGAGGTCGGTCAGCGCGGCCTGGAAGGCGGTGACCGCGCTGGCCACCGTGGACTGGTCCGTGCGCTGCTCGCCCCTGTAGGTCTCCAGCAGCAGCAGCCGGCCATCCCGGTCGCGCAGCAGGCCGAGTTCCAGCGCCACCTTCACGACCGGCGGGCGGGCCTCGGGCTCGTACTGCAGCCGCTTCACCTTGCCCACCAGGCGATAGTCGGGGATCTGGCGTAGTTCGGGCGTGACGACCCGCGCCGCCACCCCGGCGGTGCGCAGCGCCGCCACGAAGGCATCCTGGAGCATCAACGCGGGCGCCTCGGCCCAGTAGTGATAGTTGTACTGGCGCAGCGCCGGACCCGCCGTCCGGAAGATGACGGGACGCTGGGCGAGCAAGCCATCGGCGTCGAAGCGCGCCACCTCGAGCGTGCCTTCCAGAAGCGGCGTGCCGTAGCGCCGCCCCGGATCCTCCAGCTCCAGGCGGTAGAAGCTGTCGGGCGGCGGCGCCTCGGCGCTCGCGCAGCCGGCCAGCAGCAGGGCCAGCAACAGGGGCGCGACGCGCCGGAACCCGTTGCGGCGGCGCGGGGCCGGCATGGTCACTGCTCCGCCGCCGGAGCGCCGCCGCCGCGCAGCAGCAGGCTGGGGTTCTGACGGATCTGGCGCGCGAATTCCTGCATGTTCCGGCTGGTGCTCTCCAGGTTGTAGGTGATCGCGTCCACCCGCCGCGCGACCGCGCCGAGCGTGTAGCGCAGGTCCTGGACGCTCTGGTTCACCGGCTTGCGGTTTTCCGCCAGGATGTCGTCCATCGTTCGCATCAGGGTGTCGACGCGCGCACGGGTTTGCCGCAATTCCTTCGCGAGGCCCACGAACTCGCCCGAGAAGCTTTGCAGGTTCGCCAGCGTGGTGGCGAAGCGCTCGCGGTTCTCGGCGTTCAACAGACCCTCGTTCAGCCCCGCCGCGGCCTGTTCCAGGTTGGCCAGGGTGTTGCGAAGACGGGTCAGCGATTCCTCGCCGAGCAGTTCCCGGTTCAGCGTGCGCGACACTTCGCCCAGGTTGCTGGAAACCCGCGGCGTCGTCTCGGCCAGGGCGCCGGAGGCGGTCTCCAGGTCACCGGCGACTCGGGGCAGGGTTTCCGCGATCACCTTGTTGATGATCTCCGCCGTGGCGTTCAGCTTTTGCAGCAGCGGCCCGACGCCCTCGCGGCTGAGCGTGTTGATCTCGCCCGCCAGATTCGAAACCGCGGCCATGACGTCGTCGGAGCGGCCGGCCGGGATGCGGGCGCCGGGAGCCAGCGCTTCGCCGCCGTCGCCGCCGCTGATTTCGATGCTCACCCCGCCCAGAAGGCTGGAGGAGGTGATCGCCGCGCGGCTGTCGGCGGGGAGGGGAAAGTCCTGGTCGACCGCCATCTCGACCTTGAAGGTGATCGCCTCCCCCTCGGTCCGCGGCACCACCCGCTCGACCTGGCCGACCGGATAGCCCTCGAAGCGCACCTGCGTGCCGAATTTCACGCCGGCGACATTGTCGTAGACGGTGAAGTAGCTGGTCGTCGCCCCGGTGCGTCCGCTGAGCAGCGTGACCGCCACGACCAGGCCGGCCACCACCAGGATCACGAAGGCGCCGACGGCGATGTAGTTGATGCGGTTGCTGCGCATGGGCCTCGCTGTCCCAACGGGCGGTCCGGGACCGCTCCGGTTCGCTTACAGAATATCGCCTGTCAGCCGGTCGAGATAGGCGTCGGGGTCGATGTCCGGCACCTCGGCCCGGCGGTTCAACAAGTCCTGCACGCGGCTGTCGGGCGTGGCGCGGACTTCCTCGGGGGTGCCGACGATGCGCACCTCCCCCTGGTCCAGCACGCAGATACGGTCGGCGATGGTGAAGGCGGACTGCAGCTCGTGCGTCACCACCACGATGGTCATGCCAAAGGCCTCGCGCAGGTTCAGGATCAGGCGGTCGATCGACGAGGCCACCACCGGGTCCAGCCCGGCCGAGGGCTCGTCGCAGAACAGGATCTTCGGGTCCATCACGATGGCCCGGGCGAAGGCGGCGCGCTTGACCATGCCGCCCGACAGCTCCGAGGGCATCAGGTCCTCGTAGCCCGCCAGCTCCACCACCTCCATCTTCAGCCGCGCCATGATGTGCATGGTCTCGTCGTCCAGGTTCGTGTGCTCGCGCAGGGGCAGCATGATGTTCTCCCCGACGGTCATGGAAGAGAACAGCGCGCCGCCCTGGAAAGCCACGCCCATGCGGCAGCGCAGCTCGGTCATCTCCAGGAGTGACAGCTTGCTGATGTCCCGTCCCAGGATGCGGACCGTCCCGGAGGTCGGCTGCAGCAGGCCCAGCAGGTGGTTCAGCAGCGTCGACTTGCCGCTGCCCGAGCCGCCCATGATCACCATGATTTCCTCGGGACGCACCTCCAGATTGATATCCTTCAGGATCGCTCGGTCGCCGAAGTGGGTGAAGAGGTGCTCGACCTGGATCACGGGCGCCTCGGCGTCGATGCCGTCATCGGGGGGCGGGCTGGTGTCGCTCATCGGGTCAGGATGAAGACGAAGATCATGTCGGTGATGACGATGGCGCTGATCGCGTGCACCACCGCGCGCGTGGCCGCCCGGCCGACGCCCTCGGCGCCACCGGAGACCATGGCGCCGTTGACGACGCCGATGATCGTGATCAGCAGGCCGAAGATGGCGCTCTTGGTCAGGCCGTGCGCCAGGTCGTTCAGCGAGACGATCTCGACCACGCGGTTGAAGTAGGCCGCCAGGCTCATGCCAAGATCCAGACTGACGTAGAGCCCGCCGCCCAGAAGGCCCATGACGTCCGCCCAGAAGGCCAGTGCCGGCACCATCACCAGCATGGCCAGCATCGCCGGCGTGACCAGGAAGCGCACCGGCGCGATGCCGATCACCTTGAGCGCGTCGATCTCCTGGCTGATTCGCATGGTGCCGATGCGTGCCGCCAGCGCCGAACCGGAGCGCCCGGCGACCAGGATACCGGTGATCAGCGGTGCGAACTCGCGCACCACCGACAGCGCGATGCCGGTGGTCACGCGCGACTCCGCACCAAAGGCGCGCAGCGTGTGGATGCCCTGGATCGCCAACATGACGCCGATGGTCAGCGACAGCACGGTGACGATGGGCACGGCGCGCACGCCCACGTCCATCGCCTCCTGAAAGACCTGGTGGATGCGCACGGGCTGCTTGCGCCAGCGGCCGACCGCCAGCCAGTACAGGCTCTCGGCGAACAGCGCCGCGGCGTAGCCGATCTCGGCAACGCCCGCCACGGTGCGCCGGCCGACGCGGGCCAGCAGTTCCACGGCCCCGCGGTCCGGCACCGTCGCCATCACGCCTCTCCGAAGCCCAAGTCGAGCTCGTCGAGGATCGGGAACACCCGGTCCAGCCGCGCGATCCGCATGACCCGCATGGCCGGCTCGGGCACGCGGGCCAGGGCGAAGCGCCGACCCTCCTTGCGCGCGCGCTGGAAGGCCTCGACGAGGCTGGCGATGCCGGAACTGTCGATGTAGCTCACCTGCGCCATGTCCACCAGCAGGTCCGCGCCGTGGCGCAGACTGTCCAGAAGCACGCGGCGCAGCCGGGCGGACACCTGAAGGTCCACGTCGCCGCGCAGGTGAATGACCTCCACGCCGTCACGGTGTTCGCGCTGCATGTCCAGCTCCCGGGCCATTCAAGCGATCCGTTTCGTCAAGCGAAGCACGTTGCCCATGCACCCCTCCGGCGTCTCGAAGACCACCTCGTCGACACTTTCGCGGATAAGCCGCGTGCCCAGCCCGCCAGGGCGCAGCTCGTCCAGCGGACGCGGCTGGATCGCCTCGGGGTCGACCGGCGGCGCGAAGTCGATGACTCGGGCGACGAGCCGGGCGTCGTCGCGGCACAGGCGTATCACGATATCCCCGCCGGAGTCCTTTCGATAGGCATAGCGAATCACGTTCTGACAGGCCTCGTCGACCGCCACCACCAGCTCGCCGGCGGCGCGCTCCGAGCAGCCCGCCGTGCAGGCGGCCTCGCCCACCGTGGCGCGGATCAGCTTCAGCAGCTCCGCGCGGGCCGGGACGCGCAGCTCGAAGATCCGGCCCTCGGGTGCGCGGCCAAGCGGGCCTTCGGGCATGTCGTTCATCGGCCGCTCCCCTCGACGACGAGCAAGGTCAGATCGTCGCCCGGCGCAATGTCCAACGGGGCGACCCGGTGCAGGATGTGGCGCAGCCGGTCGGCGGCGCCGAGGTCGCGCTCCTCCGCGGCCGCGATGGCCGCGGCCAGGCCGGCCCGCCCGATCTCCCGGCCGTCGGCGCGCTGCGCCTCGGTCAGGCCGTCGGTGAAGAGATAGAGATGGCGGCCGCCCAGCGGCACCGTCTCGGCGGCCGGCGGCCCGTCCGGCGACAGCGGCTCCTGGATGCCCAGCGGCGGCGTCTGCGCCGGCACGATGTCCTGGAAGGCCGCGGGCGTGCCGCGAGCGTCGACGGGGACGAGCAGCGGCGGCTCGTGGCCCGCGTTCGCCAGGCGCGCCTCGCCGCGCGCCGGGTCATAGACCCCGCAGGCCATGGTCACGAACATGCCGAAGGCGGCGGTCTCCACCAGCTCGCCGTTGATTTCCGCCAGCACGGCCGCGGGGTCCTCCGCTGTCTTGGCGAGGTAGCGGAACAGGCTCGTGGTCTTCGCCATCAGCAGGGCGGCGTTGCTGCCCTTGCCCGCGACGTCGCCCAGGTTGAACCAGATGCGCCCGTCCGGGCGCGCAATAATGTCGAAGAAGTCGCCGGAGACCTGGCGGGCCGGCACGTTGATGCCGTGCACGGGAAAGTCGGCCGGCTGCGGCGGCGGCAGGAAGCTGCGCTGGATGGTGGCGGCCAGCTCCAGCTCGCGGCGCATGACCTCGCGCTCGACCATCGCCTTCGCCTGGCGCGCGTTGATGATCGCCAGCGCCGCCGAGGCGGCCAGCGCGGCCAGGATTTGCGCGTCGCGGGCTTCGAAGGGTCCCTGGCCGCGCTTGTTGATCAGCTCGATCGCGCCCAGCGTCTGGTCGCGAACCCGCAGCGGGGCGCAGAGCACGGCGTGCGTCGTGAAGCCGGTGCGGGCGTCGACCGCCGCGCCGAAGTCGGGATCGCCCCGGGCGTCGCGGACCACCTGCACCTCGCCGCCGCGCACCGCGCGGCCGACGATGCCGGCATGGCGGGAGAGGTGCAGGCCGGCGATGTCCACGGGGCCATAGCAGGCGCGGCAGACCAGCTCCTCTCCGTCGTCGTCGAGCAGGAAGAGCGAGGCGCCCTCGGCGTCGAGCGTTCGCGCGATGCGGGCCAGGCCGCGCCGCAGCGTGGTGTCGATGTCCTGCGACTCGGCGAAGTCCCGGCTCATCTCCGCGATCAGGCCGAGATGGTCCAGAGGGCTTGCCGCGGCGGGATCGTGTTCGTCGTCGGTCATGGGCTCGTGCCCTGCATGGCTTGCCAGAAAGGGTATCCGAGCCGCAATATGCGGCACAAGCTGGGCGAAGGCGCGGCGCGACCTCTGGCCACATGGCGCCGCCCGCCGCGAACGTCCAGCCTTGCATTGCCGCCCTGCCGCCACAAATTCGCGAGAAACCCCGGCGGAAGGCGGACCCCGGCAAGCGGAAGCGAGCAGCCATGATCGTCGAACTCGGCCACTTCGCGCTGGTGCTGGCGCTCTTCGTCGCGCTGACCCAGGCCGTTCTGCCCATGTGGGGCGCGGCGCGGGGCGACGCCCGGCTGATGGCGGTGGCCGGGCCGGCGGCGGTGGCGCAGCTCGCCCTGATCGCCGTGGCCTTCGCCGCGCTGACGCACGCCTATGTGACCAGCGACTTCAGCGTGCTCAACGTCGTGCAGAACTCGCACTCGCTGAAGCCGATGCTGTACAAGGTGAGCGGCGTCTGGGGCAACCACGAGGGCTCGCTGGTCCTCTGGGTGCTGATCCTGGCGCTGTTCGGGGCCATCGTCGCGCTGTTCGGGCGCAACCTGCCGCCGGGCCTGAAGGCGCGCACGCTGGCGGTGCAGGCGCTGATCGCCGTGGGCTTCCTGCTTTTCATGCTGGCGACCTCGAACCCCTTCGAGCGGGTGTTTCCGCCGCCGGCCAACGGCCAGGACCTGAACCCGCTGCTGCAGGACCCCGGCCTCGCCTTCCACCCGCCGATGCTCTATGCCGGCTATGTCGGCTTCTCGATCGTGTTCTCCTTCGCCGTGGCGGCGCTCATCGAGGGGCGGGTCGACGCCGCCTGGGCGCGCTGGGTGCGGCCGTGGACGCTGCTCGCCTGGGTGTTCCTGACCGCCGGCATCGCGCTGGGAAGCTGGTGGGCCTACTACGAGCTGGGCTGGGGCGGCTGGTGGTATTGGGACCCGGTGGAGAACGCCTCCTTCATGCCCTGGCTGGCCGGCACGGCGCTGCTGCACTCCGCCGTCGTGGTGGAGAAGCGCGACGCGCTGAAGACCTGGACGATCCTGCTGGCCATCCTGACCTTCTCGATGAGCCTGATCGGCACCTTCCTCGTGCGCTCCGGCGTTCTCACCTCGGTGCACGCCTTCGCCACCGATCCGGACCGCGGCGTGTTCATCCTGGCGCTGATGATCGTCGCCATCGGCGGCGCGCTGACGCTGTATGCCTGGCGCGCGCCGGTGCTGAAGGGCGGCGGGCTGTTCGCCCCGGTCAGCCGCGAGGGCGCGCTGGTGCTGAACAACCTGTTGCTGGCCACGGCCACGGCGACGGTGCTGCTGGGCACGCTGTATCCGCTGTTCCTGGAGGCGCTGGGCGGCGGCAAGGTGTCGGTCGGGCCGCCGTACTTCAACGCCACCTTCATCCCGCTGATGCTGCCGTTGGTCGCCGCCCTGGGCATCGGGCCGCTCATGGCCTGGAAGCGCGGCGACCTGAAGGGCGTGCTGGCGCGGCTGAAGCTGGCCTTCGCGGTCACCGCGGTGGTGGCGGTGGTCATGGCCTACGTCGCCTGGGGGCGCAGCGTCTTCGGCGTGCTGGGGATGGCGCTGGCGGCCTGGCTGGCGACCGCCGTGGCGATCGAGGTGGCCGAGCGCTGCGGCATCCGCAAAACCCGCAGTCCCGCCGCCCTCTGGCAGCGCGCGCGCGGCCTGCCGCGGGCGCACTGGGGCATGGTGCTGGCGCACCTGGGCGTGGCCGTGGCGGTGGTCGGCATGACCGGCTCCTCGCTGTGGCAGAGCGAGGACATCCGCGTCATGGCCCCCGGCGAGAGCGCCGAGGTCGGCGGCTACACCTTCACCTTCGAAGGCGCCGCCCCCGTCGAGGGGCCGAACTACACCGCCACGCGCGGCACCTTCACCGTCGCCCACGACGGCGCCGCCATCGCCCGCATGCAGCCGGAAAAGCGCGAGTACGTCGTCAGCGGGCGCGAGACCACCGAGGCGGCGATCCGCACGCGGCCGCTGGGCGACATCTTCGCGGTGATCGGCGACGCCCAGGGCAACGGCGCCTATACCGTGCGGCTGTACTTCAAGCCGGTGGTGTCCTGGATCTGGTCGGGCGCCATGCTGATGGCCCTGGGCGGCTTGATCAGCCTGAGCGACCGGCGGCTGCGCGTGGGCGCCCCGACCCGCCGGCGCAGCCCGGCCGGCAGCGCCGCGCAGCCCGGCGTGGCCCCGGCGAGCCCGGAGAGATAGGATCGGCATGCTGCGCGGTTGTTTGCTTGCCCTGCTTCTGCTGCTCCTCGGCGCCCCGGCTGGGGCGGTCGAGCCGGGGGAGATGCTGGACGATCCCGCGAAGGAGGCGCGCGCCCGCGAGCTGTCCGCGCAGATCCGCTGCCTGGTCTGCCAGAACCAGTCGATCGACGAATCCAACGCCGGGCTGGCCGCCGACATGCGCCAGCTCATCCGCGAGCGCATCGAGGCCGGCGACAGCAACGAAGAGATCAAGGCCTATCTGACGGCCCGCTATGGCGACTTCGTGCTGCTCAAGCCGCCGATGAAGCCCGAGACCTACGTGCTGTGGTACGGCCCGGCCGTCATCGTGGCGCTGGGGGCGCTGGGCATCGTGGTGTATTTCCGCCGCCGTCGGCGGCCATCGGCGGCGACCGCGACGCTCAGCGAGGCGGAGCGCCGGCGACTTGACGCGATACTCGAAGAACGCGACGAAACTTCATGA
The DNA here is from genome assembly GCA_964561005.1 of uncultured Rhodovibrionaceae bacterium. GTDB lineage: Bacteria > Pseudomonadota > Alphaproteobacteria > Kiloniellales > Rhodovibrionaceae > CAZLNO01. The sequence continues at coordinate 20,852 of CAZLNO010000058.1, forward strand.
TATTCTGGATTCTTTGCGCGCTTCTGACGCTGGCCGTGGTGGCCGGCGTGCTCTGGCCGGTGCTGCGCGGGCGGACGGCCGCGCGGGCGGCGGCGGCCTATGACCTGGAGGTCTACCGCGACCAGCTTGCCGAGGTGGAGCGCAACCATGCCGAGGGCCTGATCGGCGACAGCGAGGCCGAGGCGGCGCGGGCGGAGATCGGCCGGCGCATCCTGGCCGCCGACCGTGCTCGGCACGGCCAGGGGGCGGCGTCGGGCGCGACGGGCCGCTGGCTGCGCCGCGCCGCCGCCGGCGTGGTCGCCGTGGCGGTGCCGGCGGGGGCCTTCGCGGTGTACCTCCAGCTCGGCGCGCCGGGGCGGGAGGCCGTGCCCTTCGCCGCGCGCGAGGATGTCCGGGGCGGCGCGCAGGTGGCGGGGCAGGGCGGCGACAACGCCACGCCGCCGGGAATGCCCGACCTCGCGCAGGCGGTGGCCCGGCTCGGGGAACGGCTGGCGGAGTCGCCGGAGGATGTGGAGGGCTGGCTGGTGCTGGGGCGCACGCAGCTCCAGCGTCAGCGCTATGACGCGGCGGTCGAAGCGTTTGCAAAGGCGCGCGAGCTGCGGCCGGACAACCCGCGCATCGCCGCCTTTCACGGCGAGGCGCTGGTCATGGCCAGCGGCGGGACGGTGACGCCGAAGGCGCGGCACGCCTTCGAGGCGGCGGCCGAACGGATCCCCGAGGACCCGCAGGTGAACTTCTACCTGGGCCTGGCGGCGTTGCAGCAGGGGGCGCCCGAGCAGGCCCTGGCGCGCTGGAAGGACATGGTTGCCCGCGCCGACCCCGAGGCGCCCTGGCTGGAGGCGGTGAAGCGCCAGATGGCGGCGGCCGAGCGCCAGCTCGACATCGCGCCGGGCAGCACCTTCGCCGAGGTCGCGCCCGAAGGCGGCGAGGACGGGGCGGCCGAGCCCGCGACCGACGGGCCGAGCCGGGAGCGGATGCAGGCCGCCCGGGACATGTCCCCGGAGGAACGGCGGGCCATGATCGAGAGCATGGTCGGGCAACTGGCCGCCCGCCTGGAGGACAATCCCGACGACCTCCAGGGCTGGCTGCGGCTCGCCCGGTCCTACACCGTGCTGGAGCGGCCTGAGCAGGCGCGCGACGCGCTGGCGCGGGCGGTGGAGCTGGCGCCGGAGAACGTCGAGGTGCTGTCGCGCTACGCCCGCGCGCTGCGCGACGCCGCCGGCCGGCGGCAGACCGCGAAGTCCGTCGAGGTCTCGCAACGCATCCTGGAGCTGGACCCGAAGAACCCGGAGGCCCTGTGGTTCGTCGGTATCCATCATGCCAGCGAGGGACGGCGCGACAAGGCGCGCGCGCTGTTCGACAAGGCCCTGGCACAGCTCCCCGACTCGCCGCAAACCGAGGAACTGCGCCGCCGCGCCAAGGACCTGGTCGGCGCGGAGTAGCGGTTCATGTCGAACCGGTGGTGCGGTTGGTGAGGTTTTCCGGGCGTGGCCCGGTTTGTGGGTTAGGGGTCAAGGCCGGTGTAAAACACGATTTTGTGAATCGTGCTCTTTGGTATCACCATTCTGCAATGATAGGATGATATGAAGTTGTGACTTATA
>CAZLNO010000058.1:22552-24886 GCA_964561005.1 uncultured Rhodovibrionaceae bacterium
AGCGCGTAGGGTGGGTTCGCCGCAGGCAACCCACCGTATGTTGACGGCGATGGTGGCTTGCTTCGCGAAGCCACCCTACGAACTCTCCCTGCGAAGCCCCCGTCGGGTCCGAGTGACGGGGCGGCCCCTTCCGATCGCCCGTTCGACGTCCTACATCCGAGGCCATCGCCCTACCGCGTGTCGGCGCGGCGTGTTAGGGAGCCTGCCACGTTCCGCCCGCGCAAACGACCAGGAGTTCCGCCGTGGACGCCGCCGTGTCCCAGACCGAGACCGATTCGTCCGGCGCATCGCCCGTGGCCCGGGAGGCCGGGCGCCGGCGCACCTTCGCCATCATTTCCCACCCGGACGCCGGCAAGACGACGCTGACCGAGAAGCTGCTGCTGCTGGGCGGCGCCATCCACCTGGCCGGGCAGGTCAAGGCGAAGGGCGAGCGCCGGCGCGCCCGCTCGGACTGGATGAAGATCGAGCAGCAGCGCGGCATCTCGGTCTCCACCTCGGTGATGACCTTCGCGTACGCCGGCAACACCTTCAACCTGCTGGACACGCCGGGCCACGAGGACTTCAGCGAGGACACCTACCGCACGCTCACGGCCGTCGACTCCGCCATCATGGTCATCGACGCCGCGCGCGGCATCGAGAGCCAGACCCGCAAGCTGTTCGAGGTCTGCCGCCTGCGCGACGTGCCGATCATCACCTTCGTCAACAAGATCGACCGCGAGGGCCAGGACCCCTTCGCGCTGCTGGACGAGATCGCCGACACCCTGGCGCTGGACACCACGCCGATGTCCTGGCCGGTGGGCATGGGCGGCACGCTGCAGGGCATCTACGACCTCGTGGGCCGGCGCTTCCTGCCTTTCGCCAAGCACGGCCCGCACCCCGAGCCGGTGCGTGGCGAGCCGGCGGAGATCGCCGGCCAGCTTCCCCCGGAGATGGCGGACAAGCTGGCCGAGGACGCCGAGCTGGCGCAGGAGGCCTGCCCGGCCTTCGACCTGGAATCGTATCGCGAGGGGCACCTGACGCCGGTGTTCTTCGGCAGCGCGCTGAAGGACTTCGGGGTCGAGGAGCTGCTGTGGAACCTGGGCCGAGTCGCCCCGCCGCCGCGCCCGCAGCCGGCCGAGCCGCGCGCCGTCGATCCGGGCGAGGACAAGGTCAGCGGCTTCGTCTTCAAGGTCCAGGCCAACATGGACCCCAACCACCGCGACCGCATCGCCTATCTGCGCCTGGTCTCCGGCCGCTTCACCCGCGGCATGAAGCTGAAGCAGGCGGGCACCGGCAAGAGCCTGGCGGTGCACAACCCCATCATGTTCTTCGCCCAGGACCGCGAGCTGGCGGAGGAGGCCTGGCCGGGCGACATCATCGGCATCCCCAACCACGGCCAGCTCCGCGTCGGCGATACCCTGAGCGAGGTCAGCGACCTGCGCTTCACCGGCATCCCGAACTTCGCGCCGGAGATCCTGCGCCGCGTGCGCCTGGACGACCCGATGCGGGCCAAGCACCTGAAGCGCGCGCTGGAGGACCTGGCCGAGGAGGGCGTGACCCAGGTGTTCCGGCCGGTACTCGACAGCTCCTACATCGTCGGCGTGGTGGGGCAGCTCCAGCTCGACGTCCTGGCCCAGCGCATCCAGCAGGAGTACAAGGTGGCCGCCAGCTTCGAGCCGGCGCCGTTCGACACCGCGCGCTGGGTGGACGGCGACCCGGCGGAGGTCAAGCGCTTCGTCGACCGCCACCGTTCCTCCGTGGCCGAGGACCGCGACGGCGCGCCGGTCTTCATGTCGCGCAACTTCTTCGACCTCAACCGCACGCAGGAGGAATGGCCGAAGCTCACCTTCGCGAAGACCCGCGAGCGGTGGTAGCGCGGCGCTTCGGGCAGCCCCGAAAAGCGAAAGCCCCGGCGGTCGGCCGGGGCTTTCAGACTTCTCGATGACGGCCTTGCGTCATGCAACCAGGCTCGCCATCAGCGTGAGCAAGCCGATCGCCGCGACGTAGGCCAGACCGATCTCGTTGAACGCCTGCATCTTTCCAACTCCTCTCGGGTGAACCGCCTCGACCGGGATTGTGCGCCGCACAATGCCGATGTCGAGGATATGCTTCGGCGATGGGACTCGCACAATCGACATCACGGCGCATCACCCCTGCCACGGCTGCATGGCGGAAATCGCACGGCTGAGTCGCTTTCGTTCTTGGCGTTCCGCCGACTTCGTGTCCGACAAGCCCGTGCTTCGACAAGCTCGGCGTGCGGGCCTCATCCTGAGCTTGTCGGACACGCAGTCGACGCCCTCGGGCGTCAAGGACGAGTCCGTTCAAACGTCGGGCGGTATCAGTCCGCGAGGTCCT
>CAZLNO010000059.1:0-24816 GCA_964561005.1 uncultured Rhodovibrionaceae bacterium
CGACCGCGCCTTCGCCGCCCGCGCCGGCGCGCTCGGCAAGTCCAGCTACGGCGCCTATCTCGCCTCGCTGCTGGAATCGTGACGCGCCCGCCCGCCGGTGGATGGCGGGCCAGCAAGATGACCACGGCCTAGCGCCAGAACGCCTTGGCTTTGACGAACTTCTTCCAGGTTCCGTCGAACGCCGCCAGGTCGCGGTCCATGCGGCAGGCCTGCCAACCCAGGACGATGCCGGTGGCCCCGGCCGCCACCGCCTCGCCGGCCTCGGTGCGCAGGCGGCGGTCGAGCTGGTCGAGCAGGCGCTGCCCCGTCGCCGCGTCGTTCAGCGCGCCCAGGCGGTCCTGGATCGCCTCCAGGCGCGCCAGGTACGCCTTCGCCGTTTTTTTCGCAAACGCGCCGGCGAAGAACTCGGCAGCGTAGCGTAGTTTCTTGCCACGGATGCGCAGTTCGTGAAGCTTCGCCTCGCTCAGCTCCGCGTGCTTGCGGCCCAGTTTCTTCAGCTTTTTCGCCCGTTTCTCCAGAACCTCCCGCCCGAAGTCGGCCACGGGCCGGCCGCCCGGGTCCGCTTCGCCCGGTTCCGGCGAGCGCTGCCAGCCGCCCTCTTCCAACCAGAGCTGCAGGCGCAGCAGCAGGTCGGTGTAGCGGTCGGCCAGCACGGTCTCCCGCGCCGTCGCGTAGGCCTCCTCGCGCAGCGCCCGCGCCGCCGTCTCCAGCGCGTCCAGGCTGTCCTCCGACGGCAGCCGCCGGCGCAGCGGCGCCAGCGTCTCCAGCAAAAAAACATCCCAGTCGCGCGCCGGCCCCAGGCGGTTCTGCAGCCACTTCAGCTCGCCGCGCAGGGTCTCGTAGGGCTCGGCGGCGAACAGCGGCTTGAACGCGGTGACCAGGGCGCGCAGCCGCCGGATGGCGACCCGCATCTGGTGCACGCCCTCCGGGTCGGTGCCGTCCAGCACCGGCTGCTCGTTCGCGCGCATCTGCCGCAGGCAAACGCGGGCCAGCAGCTCGAACGCCGCCGCCGCCGACATTTCCGGGGCCATCCTGGGCTTTTTCGCCTTTTGCGGCGCCGGCCGCGCGCCGGTGTAAAGGTGATAGCCCCGCTCGGCCTTGCTCTCTTGCTCCAGGCGGAAGGGAGTGCGCCGGTGCAGCAACATGGCCAGCTCGTAGAGCCGTCCGGGCCGGCCGCGCTTCAGCTCCAGTTCGGCCTCGCAGAGGTCCCGCACCGCCTCGCCCGAGACGATGCGGCCGCGGTCCAGCGCCAGCTCCACCTCGGCGTCCGCCAGCGCCAGCGGTAGGATCTGGCGCTCGAACTCGGTGACGAACACGGGCTCCAGTTCCTGCGCGACGTTCTCGCGGGCGAAGAAGGCCTGCAGCTCGTCGTCCGCGATCAGCGACAGGTCGGGCGTCGTCGCGCCGTCCAGCGGCGCCTCGTACTCGCGCAGGTGCTGCAGCCCGTCACGGCCTGCGGCGTCACCCCCTTGCCCCGCGCCGTCGTCCGGGTTCTTCGGGAGGGTCAAGGGCGCCTTCAGGGTCTGCACGTAGGCATCGCCGTCGTGGCGCACGCGCAGCGCCATGCCGTGGCGCTGAAGGACCAGCGAGGGGGTGTCGTAATAGGTGCTGGCGAGCTGCCGCCGGCGCGGCCGGTCGGTCTTCAGGCTGCGCACCAGGGCCGTGCGCGGCAGCCGCGCCAGCGCCTCGGGCGTCAGCGCCAGCTTGAGCTCGATTTCCTCGGGCGTGGCACCGGCGCGTATCATCTCCCCCATCCGAACATTGTGGCCTATCCTTCGCCCCTAGAGCGTGCCCGGATAGGCGCCGCCGTCGAGCAGCAGGTTCTGCCCGGTGATATAGCCCGCCCGCGCGCTGCACAAGTAAGCGCAGGCCTCGCCGAACTCCGCCGGGTCGCCGAAGCGCTTGGCGGGATTGCCCAGGCGCCGCGCCTCCCGCACCTCGGCTTCCGGCTTGCCCTGCTTCTCGGCGGCGTTGCGGATGTTGGCGTGCAGGCGGTCGGTGTCGAAGGGACCCGGCAGCAGGTTGTTGATGGTCACGTTGTGCTCGACCGTCTGCCGCGCGATCCCGGCGACGAAGCCGGTGAGGCCCGCCCGCGCGCCGTTGGACAGACCGAGCGCGGCGATCGGCGCCTTCACCGCGCTGGAGGTGATGTTGACGATGCGGCCGAAGCGCCGGGCGATCATGCCGTCCACCGTCGCCTTGATGAGGGCGATCGGCGCGTACATGTTCGCGTCCACCGCCGCGATCCAGTCCTCGCGACCCCACTCGCGAAAGTCGCCGGGCGGCGGCCCGCCGGCGTTGTTCACCAGGATGTCCGGGTCCGGACAGGCGTCCAGCGCCGCCGCGCGGCCGGCCTCCGTGGTGATGTCGGCGGCCACGGGCACGGCCTCGCTGCCGGTGGCGTCGCGGATGTCGCGCGCGGCGGCCTCGATGTCCGCCTGGGTGCGGGCGACGATGACGACCTTCACGCCCTCGCGCGCCAGGGACAGCGCGCAGGCCCGCCCCAGGCCCCGGCTGGCCGCGCAGACCAGCGCCGTCTTACCGGCAATTCCCAGATCCATCGCTTGCCTCCCCTGCTCTGTTGTCGATGTCCGTCGATTCCGGGCCGCCACCTTCCGCGTTCAGGACGGCGCGCACCAAGGGAATGGTGATGGCGCGCCGCCGCGCCAGCGCGGCCCGATCCACCGCCGCCACCAGGCGCCGCGCGCCCTCGAAGGAGCGCTCCATGCGCGCGATCGCGAAGCGGATGACTTGCGGCGCCACCTGGATCTGGCGGTCGGCGAACAGCTTGACCAGCACGGCGGCGAGAAGCTGGTCGTCCGGCGGGCCCAGGCTCGCCGCCGGCGCCGCCGCCAGGCGCGAGCGCAGGTCCGCCAGCCGCAGCGGCCACTGCGGCGGCGGCGTGCGGCCCGTCAGCATCAGGTGGCCGCCGGTCTCCACCAGGATGTTGTAGAGGTGCAGCAACCGCTGCTCGACCTCCGGCACCCGCGCCAGCGCGGCCTCGGCGTCGTCCACCACCGCCGCCCGCGCGCCCGACAGCAGCGCCGGCGGCTCGGCCTCCGCCAGGGAGTTGCCGTCCAGCGCGACGGCGCCGCTGACGTGGCGCCAGACGCTGGCCAGGTGCGTCTTGCCGCTGCCCGCCGGCCCGTGGATCAGCAGCACCGGCTTCGGCCAGGCCGGCCAGCGGTCGATCCAGGCGACGGCCAACTCGTTCGCCGGCGCCACCAGGAAGTCGTCCCGACCCAGCGCCGGCCGGTGCGGCAGCTCCAGGACCATCTGGCGGCCGGACGCGGCGGTCATGCGCCCGACCCGTTCCCGTCCGCCGCCGGCGCGCCGGCGGCGGGCTCCCGCAGCACCTTCTCGCGGTACTGGGCGACGGCGAAGCGCACGCCGACGCCGATGACCGCCGCCACCGGGACGGCGAGCAGCACGCCGACGAAGCCGAACAGCAGCCCGCCGGCCAGCAGCGCGAAGATCACCCACACCGGGTGCAGGCGCACGCGCTCGCCCACCAGAATGGGTTGCAGGATGTTGCCCTCGATGAACTGCCCCACGAAGAAGATCGCGGCCACCACGCCGACCAAGAGGTAACTGTCGAACTGCAAGAGCGCCATGCCGACCGAGGCGAGCAGGCCGAGCGTCGCGCCCAGGAAAGGCACGAAGGAAATCAGCCCCGCCCCCAGGCCGATCACCAGGCCGAAGTTCAGGCCCACCAGGCTCAGCCCGATGGCGTAGAAGGCGCCCAGCGTCAGGCAGACCGTGCCCACGCCGCGCACGAAGCCGGAGAGCGTGCGGTCGACCTCGCGAAGCTGGGTGCGGATAGTGTCGGCATAAGCCGGCGGCAGCAGGCGGTCGCCCGCGGCCAGCAGGCGGTCCCAGTCGCGCAGGAGGTAGAACGCCACGATCGGCGTGATCAGCAACAGCGACAGGATGTTGAACAGCGCCAGTCCGCCCGACAGCACGTCGCGCGCAACCCCCGTGGCCCAGCGGATCACGCGCTCTTGACTGCCCATCACGGCCTCGCGCACCCGGTCCATGACCTGCGGGTCGACCTGGGTCTGCAGGTAGGCGGCCAGTTCGTTCAGCCGACTGCGCAGGATCTCGAACCAGTTCGGGAGCTGGCCGGCCAGATTGATGATCTCGCTGATCACCAGGGGCAGGAGCAAGGCCAAGGCCAGGGCGACGATCACGATGAACAGCAGCGTCACGATGGCGGTGGCCAGCGCGCGCGAGAGGCCCAGCCGCTCCAGGCGGTCGCACACCGGGTCCAGGAAATAGGCGATCGCCATGCCGATGACGAAGGGCGCCAGGATGGCGTTGAACACCCAGATCAGCAGCAGGAACGCCGCCAGCCCCGCCGACCACCAGAGGAGTTGGTGCGTGGGCTTCATTCGCGGTGCTCCAGCGCGAAGATGCGCTTGCCCCAGGTCCAGACATAGGCGGCGCCCGAGGCGAAGGTCAGCGCGGCGGTGACGTAGATGGCGACGCGGGTCAGCCCCGGCGCGCCGATGCCCAGGCCGAGCTCCGCCAGGATCAGGCCCACGGTGACGATCTGCGCGGCCGTGTTCGCCTTGCTGACGATCAGCGGCTCCATGCGCAGGGCCTGGGTCAGCGTGTGGTAGAGCAGCGCGCCGCCGACGATCAGGATGTCCCGGAACACGATCAGGAAGACCAGCCACATCGGCACGAAGGCCATCACGCCGAGGGTCACGTAGACCGCCACCAGCAGCGCCTTGTCGGCCAGCGGGTCCAGGAAGGCGCCGATCCGGGACTCCGCATCGAAGCGCTTGGCCAGGAAGCCGTCCACGGCATCCGAGACCCCGGCCGCCACGAACAGCCAGAAGGCGACGTCGAAACGCGATTCCAGAAGCAGATAGACGGTGACCGGCACGGCCAGCAGCCGCGCCAACGTGATCGCCGTCGGCAGCCAGTATCGCGGCGGGATCGGATTCAAGGCTCGGCACTCTCCTCCGCGGCGGGCGCGGCATCCTGCGCGGCGCCGGGATCGTCGAGCGGCCGGATGTCGATGCCTGTATCGTCCGAGCCCGCGCCGTCGTCCTCCGCGGCGCCCGCCGCGCTTCCAGCCGGCCCCAGCAGCCAGCGTCCGTCCTCGCCCTTTCGCAGGACCAGGTCGTTCTGCGCCAGGGTACGGCGAAGCTGCTGGGTGGCGCCGAAGAAGGTCAGGTCGAGCTCCGCCTGCTGGCGCGACAGCGACCGCAGCGCGCTGCGCCGAATGACCGGCAGGCCGGCCAGGCGCGCGCGCACGTCGGCCCACTGCTCCAGCCCGGCAATGGGCACGCTCACGCGCAGGCTCTGCTCGGTGTCGAAGCGCAGCAGGTTGGCGCGCTTCCAGGCGTCCTCCACGGCCTGCGCCACCGTCTTCACCCCGCGCCGGAAGAACGCCTCGGCATCCTCAGCGGGCCGCTGGCGCAGGTTCTGGACCCAGGTCTGCTCGCCTTCGGCCGCGCCGGTCCGGCGGGAGATCATCTGCATGCGCGCCTCGCCGGCCCGCGGATCGCCGACCAGATCGGCACGGGTGATCAGGGCGTCGTCCGCGCCGTGCCGCTCCGCGATGGCGCGCAGCGGTTCGGTGCGGCGATCGATCGCCTGTTCCGCCCCGATGGCCCGGATGTCGCCCAGGTCGCCCAGCGGCACGACGAAGGGCACAAGCCCCGGCTCGGCCTCCCAGCTCGCCCAGGCCTCGCGCCATGGATTGGGATCGCTCCAGAGCACGGCGTCGCGCTTCGAGCCGAACAGGGGCAGGACGACGACGGGCTTGCTCCGGGTCTCGGCGAAGGGAACCTGGCGGTCGCGCAGGAAACCGCGCACCGCTTCCGGCTCGAAACGGAAGGTCAGCTTGGCCAGGTAGCGCACGGCCGAGGTCTGCTCGTCGCTGACCTCGAAATCGCGCACCAGGTTGGCCAAGCGGCTGTCGTCCGGCGTGGGCACCCGATTGCCCAGGCCGGAGGGGACGAGTCGCGCGACCAGCCGCTCGAACGCCTGGCGGTGGCCTTCCGCCAATGCTTGCTCACGCGCCTCGGCGGCCGATTCGGCGGTGACGTCGACCGGCACCTCGGCGACGGTGTAGAGATCCGCCGCCGCCCTGGCCGGGGGCGCGGTCGCCAGCGCACCCAGCAGCAGCGCGACGACGCCCAGGAAAGCGGGCAAACGCTTCGTCCACGTCATTGCAAAGCCATCCGGAAACGGTATTGTCGCAGCCACGCGGGCCGGCGCCATGGTCGCCGCTTTCGCCGCGCGGCACAAGGCCATGAGCCGCCGCCCTCCGCCCCTGGGCCGAAGGAGATGCACGATGAGCGGCCGCACGTACAAGGCCGCCGGCGTGGACATCGACGCCGGCAACGCCCTGGTCGACGCGATCAAGCCGCTGGCGAAGGCCACCGCGCGGCCCGGCGCGGCGGCCGGACTCGGCGGCTTCGGCGCGCTGTTCGACCTGCGCGCCGCCGGCTACCACGACCCCATCCTGGTCGCCACCACCGACGGCGTCGGCACCAAGCTGAAGCTGGCCATCGAGACGGGGCGGCATGACACCGTGGGTGTCGACCTCGTGGCGATGTGCGTCAACGACCTCGTCGTGCAGGGCGCCGAGCCGCTGTTCTTCCTGGACTACTTCGCGACCGGGCGGCTGGAGGTGGACGTCGGCCGGGAGATCGTGGCGGGAATCGCGCGGGGCTGCCAGGAAGCCGGCTGCGCCCTGGTGGGGGGCGAGACGGCGGAGATGCCCGGCATGTACGTGGCGGGCGACTACGATCTGGCCGGCTTTGCCGTGGGCGCGATGGAGCGCGGCGCCGGCCTGGACGGCGGCACGGTGGCCGAGGGCGACGTCGTGCTGGGTCTGGCCTCGAACGGCCTCCACTCGAACGGCTTCTCGCTGGTGCGCAAGGTGGCGCGGGATCTGGGCCTGACCTGGGACGCGCCGGCACCCTTCGCGCCGGAAGACACTCTCGGCCCCGCCCTGCTGGCGCCGACGCGCATCTACGTGCGGCCTTGCCTGGCGGCGATTCGCGCCGGCGGCGTCAAGGCGCTGGCCCACGTCACCGGGGGCGGGCTGCCGGAGAACCTGCCGCGCGTGCTGCCCGAGGGGCTGGGCGCGGCGCTCGACGCCACGGCCTGGCCGCTGCCGGCGGTGTTCCAGTGGCTGCGGCGCGAGGGCGGCGTGCCCCCGGTGGAGCTGCTGCGCACGTTCAACTGCGGCATCGGCATGGCCGCCGTCGTCGCGCCCGAACGGGCCGAGGCGCTCGCCGGACTGTTGCGGGCGGCCGGCGAGACGGTCCATGTGGTGGGGCACATCGTGCCCGCGCGGGCGGAGGGCCCGCGCGTCACCGTCAGCGACCTGGAGGCGGCATGGCCCGCGTGAAGGTCGGCGTGCTGATCTCCGGGCGGGGCAGCAACCTGCGCGCCCTGCTGGACGCCGCGGCCGACCCGGACTATCCGGCGGAGGTCGTGCAGGTCATCAGCAACCGGCCCGAGGCGCCCGGCCTGGCGCACGCGGAGGCCGCCGGCGTCGCGACCGAGGTGCTCGACCACACCGCCTTCGCCGGCCGACCGGGCTTCGAGGCGGCGCTGACCGCCACGCTGCGCGCCGGCGGGGTGGAACTGGTCTGCCTGGCGGGCTTCATGCGCGTGCTGACGGTCGACTTCGTCCAGGCCTGGCGCGACCGCCTGATCAACATCCATCCCTCGCTGCTGCCAGCCTTTCCGGGGCTGAACACCCACGCCGCCGCCCTGGCGGCCGGCGTGAAGATCGCCGGCTGCACCGTCCATTTCGTGCGCGAGGCGGTGGACGACGGCCCCATCATCGGCCAGGCCGCCGTGCCGGTGATGCCGGACGACGGCCCCGACAGCCTGGCGGCACGGGTGCTGACGGCCGAGCACCGGCTCTATCCGCACTGCCTGGCGCTGGTCGCCAGCGGGCGCGCCCGGGTCGTGGGCAAGCAGGTCTCGGTGGACGGCGCTTCCGCGCCACCACCGCCGCTGTTCAACCCGCCGCTTTGAACCTTCCCGGCTTGCGAATGCGGCGCGGTTCGGGGTAAGACGCTGCCCGATCGAGGGCGAGAACGTCATGGCCGAGACAACACCGCAACCGCACAAGCAGGGGGAGAAAAGCGACATGGCGACGCGGGAGGACCCCATGGTCCGCGCCCACAAGCGCACCTACGAGGGCTTTCTGAAGCTGTTGACCTATTCCACTGTCGGCATCGTGGTGGTGCTGGTCCTGATGGCGCTGTTCCTGCTGTAGCCGGGCGCCTCTGGTGAGAGCGAACGAAAAAGGCGGGCGCTGGTCGTGGCGCCCGCCTTCTTCACGTCGGACGGTGCGGGCGCCCTACCCCACGATGTCGACGTCGGCGAAGAAGAAGCGGATCTCCTGCGCGGCCGTCTCCGGGCTGTCGGAGCCGTGCACCGAGTTCGCCTCGATGTTCTCCGCGAAGTCGGCGCGGATGGTGCCCGGCGCGGCGTCCTTGGGGTTGGTCGCGCCCATGACCTCGCGGTTCTTTTCGATGGCGTTCCCGCCCTCCAGCACCTGCACGACCACGGGGCCGGAGGTCATGAACTTCACCAGGTCGTTGTAGAACGGCCGCTCCTTGTGCACGGCATAGAACTGCTCGGCCTGCTCCCGGGTCAGCCGGATGCGCCGCTGCGCGACGATGCGCAGGCCGGCATCCTCGAAGCGCTGGTTGATCCTGCCGGTGATGTTGCGCGCGGTGGCGTCCGGCTTGATGATCGAAAGGGTGCGTTCGACCGCCATAAGCTCGCTCTCCTCCTGCTTGCGGACGGGTAACCTGCCCGCGGGTGTCTGTGGGATCGGGGAAAATGCCGGCGGCCTTATAAACGCGCGTCCGCGCGCGGGCAACCGCGTAAGAGGTCCCGCGTCGGAAGATCGCAGCCCTTGATAACCCCCGGCAAATCCGTACTTTACAGAAAATGCGGGACTCAGGGTTGGACGGAGACATGATCGTCTATAGCGCATCCCAGGCCGGAAAGCATTTTGGCGAGATCCGTGAGCGTGCTCTCGTGGAACCTGTCGGCATCGATCGTCGGGGAAAGCTCAGCGTGGTCGTCATCTCGGCCAGGGAGTACGAACGCCTGAAGGCGCTGGACAGTCGTCAGCCCCTTTCGGCCGAGGAGATTCCGCGCGAACTGATCGACGAACTCGACGCGAAATCCATGCACCCTCGGCACGCCCATCTCGACGCCTTGATGGACGACGCCGATTCGATTGAGGGAACGGGCGAAGCGTGAGCCTTCCCGATCCGGAAGAAGGCCTCGTCGTCAGTTACGAGTATCTCTGGCGGTGGCAGGAAGCGCAGGGCCGGGAAGAGGCGGCGAAGGATCGTCCCGTCGTGATCGTGCTGGTCCGGGGAGAAGGCCCGGACGTGATGGTCGCCCCGATTACCAGCCAACCGGTCGGCCGGCAACGCGATGCCATCGAGATTCCCACGCGCGTCGCGGCCCACCTCGGCCTGGATACGTCACGAACCTCGCGGATCCTGGTAGACGAGGTCAACATGCTCCGTTGGCCGAACGACCTTCGCCGCGTTCCCGGCCAACCAAGCGGATGCTTCCACTACGGCTTCATACCGCCCAAGCTTTATGAGCGAGTCAAGAAAGCGGTCGTCCGGAACCACCGTACCGGCAAGCTCTCTTCAGTGAAACGCAAACCCTGAAAACCCGCGCATGCTCATGCCCGGCCAGGGCTTTCAGCGCGGCCCGAGGCCGTGATAAATCCCCTTCCGCCATGCTCACCATCCAGGACCTGACATACCGCGTCGAGGGGCGGCCGCTGCTGGAAGGCGCCGGCGTCACCATCGCCGCCGGCGAGCACGTGGGCCTCGTGGGCCGCAACGGCACCGGCAAGTCGACGCTGCTGCGCCTGATCGCCGGCGAGTTGCAGCCCGACGGCGGCAGCATCCAGCTCGCCGGCGCGGCGCGCGTGGGCCGGCTGCGCCAGGAAGCCCCGGCCGGCCCGGACAGCCTGCTGGACACCGTGCTGGCCGCCGATAGCGAACGCACGCGCCTGCTGGCCGAGGCGGAGACCGCGACCGACCCGCACCGCATCGCCGAGATTCATGCCCGCCTCGCCGACATCGACGCCCACGGCGCCCCGGCGCGGGCGGCGCGCATCCTGGCCGGCCTCGGCTTCGACGAGGCGGCGCAGCAGCGGCCCTGCGCCGAGTTCTCCGGCGGCTGGCGCATGCGCGTGGCGCTGGCGGCCTTGCTGTTCTCCGAGCCCGACGTGCTCCTCCTGGACGAGCCGACCAACCACCTGGACCTGGAGGCGGCGCTCTGGCTGGAGGGCTATCTGAAAAGCTGGCCGGGCACGATGCTGCTGGTCAGCCACGACCGCGACCTGCTCAACAGCGTGGTCGGCAAGATCTGCCACCTGGAGCAGCGCAGGCTCACCCTCTACCAGGGCGGCTACGACCGCTTCGAGCGCACCCGGCGCGAGCACCTGGAGCGCCAGCGCGCGCTGGCCGCCCAGCAGGAGGCCGAGCGCCAGCGCATCCAGGCCTTCGTCGACCGCTTCCGCGCCCAGGCCAGCAAGGCGCGCCAGGCGCAGTCGCGGCTGAAGATGCTGGCGCGCATGGAGCCGGTGGCCGCCGTCATCGAGGACAGGCCGGTCCGCTTCGACTTCCCGCGGCCCGAACAGCTTCCGCCGCCGCTTTTCGCCATGGACGACGTGGCCGTGGGCTACGAGCCCGGCAACCCGGTGCTGCGGCGCCTGAACCCGCGCATCGACCCCGACGACCGCATCGCCCTGCTGGGCGCGAACGGCAACGGCAAGAGCACCTTCGCCCGGCTTATCTCCGGCCGCCTGGCGCCGCTGGCCGGCACCATGACCACGCCGCCCAGCCTGCGCGTCGGCTATTTCGCGCAGGACCAGGCGGAGGAGCTGGACCTCGACGCCACGCCGCTGCAGCACATGGCCCGCGTCCTGCCCGACGCCCAGCCCACCCGCCTGCGCAGCCACCTGGGCCGCTTCGGCTTCGGCGAGGACAAGGCGGAGGTGGCGGTCGGCAAGCTGTCGGGCGGCGAGAAGGCGCGGCTGCTGTTCGCGCTGATGACCCGCGACGCGCCGCACATGCTGGTGCTGGACGAGCCCACCAACCACCTCGACATCGAGGCGCGCCAAGCCCTGATCGAGGCGCTGAACGCCTACGAGGGCGCGGTCGTGCTGGTCAGCCACGATGCCCACCTGATCGAGCTCGTCGCCGACCGGCTGTGGCTGGTCGGCGAGGGGGCGCTGCGGCCCTGGGACGGCGACCTGGCGGACTACAAGCGCTACCTGCTGGACCAGCGCCGCGGCGAGCGCGCCCAAGGCCGGCGGGCGGCGGCGGGCGACAGCGCCGCGCCACCGCCCGAGAGCAAGAAGGAGAAGCGCCGCCAGGCGGCCGAGGCCCGCGCGGCCACCGCCGAGCTGCGCAAGCGCGCCAAGACCGCGGAGCGCGATGTCGAAAAGCTCTCCGCCCGCAAGGCCGAGCTGGAGGCCAGACTGGCCGAGCCCGCGCTGTACGACGGCCCGGCCGACAAGGTAAAGGCGCTACAGATCGAGCTGGCCCAGGTGGAGGACGACCTGGCCCGCGCCGAGGAGGCCTGGCTGGAGGCCCAGGAAGCGCTGGAGGCGGCCTCGAACGCTCACCCGGCCTGATGCGCCTGCATGTAGCGCTCGATCAGCGGCTTCGCCTTCCAGAGGTCGTAGCCCTCCTTCTCGGCGCGCTGCAGGATCCCGTCGATCTCGCCGTCCTTGTGGCAGCACTGCACCAGCGCCCACAGCAGCGTCGAGCGCGCCCCGGACTTGCAGTGCGCCAGCACCGGCTTCGGCGAGTCCTCCAGCGCCTGGCGGAACTGCTCCAAAAGCTCCATCGACAGCGTGTCCGGCGTCATCGGCAGGTAGTGGTAGGTCAGCCCCGCCTTCTCCGCGGCCTTGCGGTTCTCCTCCGACGAGGGCTGCTCCGTCCCGCCCTCGCCGTCCGGGCGGTTGCAGATAACGGTCTTGAAGCCCAGGCGCGCCGCCTCGGCCACGTCGACCACGCCAAGCTGGCCGGTGGCCGAGAAGTTCGGGTCCAGCATCCGGGTTTCGAGCATCGCCGTGATCCTTCCTGCCTGAATGACGTTGGTTGTCTTCCTGTCGCCCGCGACGCCCTGACCGCGTTTACGCGCCCTTGGTCCAGCGCCCGTCGTCCGTCTGCTTCCAGTAGGTGACCTCGTGGCCGGCCGCCTTGCAGGCCTTCCAGTGTCGTCGGGCGCGCTGCACCGCCTCGCCGTCGCGGCCGTCAAACAGCTCGGCCACCACCTCGAAACGGTCGACCGCCGCGCTTTCCATGCCGTCGGTGAGGAACAGCACGTTGGCGTTGTTGACGTTCTCGTCCGAGGTCGACAGCCAGATCGGCTGCAACTCCGGGTAGCCGTCCTTCTTCGAGCCGTGCGGCAGGAACGAGCGGTCGTCGTAGGTCCAGAGGTGCGCGGCCAGCGCCTCCACGCGGTCCTCCGAGCCGGCCAGCACCAGCGCCCGCCAGTCGCGCGCCAGCGTCTTCTCCAGCAGCTTGGGCAGCGCCGCCTCCAGGCTCGTGCGGGTCAGGTGGTAGAAGCGCACCTCGGTCATCGCCGAACGTCGGTCTCCCGCGTCAGGGCAGGTCAATGGGCCGGCCGTCGTCGAGGTCATCGCGGTCGACGATATGGAGATGGTCCAGTGTCTCGTGCAGCGACGGGAAGAGGCGCCTGCGCGTCGCCCCGACGGCCGAGTCGCCCAGCCACGCGCAGGCGTCGAAACGCGGCGCGTCGGCCCAGGCGCTGTCACGCGCCATCGCCCGGAAGCGCGCCAGTCTCGAAGACGCCACCCGTACTCTCCTTTCCGGTCGCCTTAGCGCGGCCCGCGCCGCACGATCGAATCGAGATTCGCTCCATCAAAGCGAAAAATGGGCAAGACGTGAAGACGATTCGATCCCCCGTTCGATCATTCGCGCGTGGACGACCGGCCACGGGAGTCGCGGCGACATGCAGGTCCGGAGCCGTGCCTAACCGGCAGCCTTCATGCTGGCTTGGGGGCCGATGGTGGCGAGGGCGACCACGCGGCTGGCCGGCAGGTGCACCGACACGCAAGTGCCCACCCCCTCCTCGCTGTCGAGCGAGACCGTGCCGCCGTGGATCTCGACCAGGATGCGCACCAACGAGAGCCCGATGCCGCAGCCCTCGGCCTGCAGCGTTTGGGCGCCCTGCCCGCGGCCGAAGGGCTCGAACACGCGCTGCCGGTCCGCCTCGGGAATGCCGAATCCGGTATCCGCCACGTCGATCCGCACGCCGCCGTCGCTCTCGGAGTGCACGCTGGTGCGGACCCGGCCGCCCGCGGGCGTGAACTTCACCGCATTGGAAAGCAGGTTTAGGATGACCTGCAGCATCTTGCGCTCGTCCGCATGGACCCGGAACGCGTAGGGCAGGCCGCACTCAAGCGCCACGCCCTTGTCCCGCGCCCGCAGCATGACGTTTCGGCAGGCCTCGCTAATCAGCGCGTTCAGGTCGGTCGGGGTCTCTTCCAGCTCCAGGCGACCCGCCTCGGCCCGCGACAGGTCGAGCAGGTCGTTGATGAGGTCCAGCAGGCGCCTGGCGCTGGTTTGCACGTCCTGCAGGTATTCCGCCTGCTTGGCGTTGACCTCGCCGACGGCGCCGGAGGCGATCAGCTCGGTGAAACCCATGATGGCGTTCATCGGCGTGCGCAGTTCGTGGCTAAGGTTCGCCAAAAAGCTCGACTTGGCCTTGCTGGCCCGCTCGGCCTCGGCGCGCGCGGCCTCGAGCTCGAAGATCTGCTCGCGCGCCTTGCGCACCGAGAGGTCCAGCAGGTCCTTCGTGGTGCCGATGCCGAGATAGCGGCCATCGCGCACGACGATGAACCCCTCCTCCAGCGCCGAAGCCTTCTCCTTGGCGATCAGCTCCTTGACCCGATCAATTCCGGTGGCGCTCTCCACCACCAAGGGGTCGCGCCGCATCAGGAGTCTGATCGGCCGATTCTCGTAGAGCGCGTAGGTGACCGGATGCGCGAAATTCTTCATCAGGCGGTGGCGACCGGCGAGACCGAGCAGCCGGTCGCCGTCCACCACCGCCAACCCCGCCTCCGTTCCGGCCGCCTGCATCCGGTCGAAGACCTCGCGGCAAGTCATTGACGGCGCCACCGGCGGCAAATGCCGGGCCAGGGCCCCGACCGACCAATTGTGATGAGAGTTGGCTTGCCGCATCGACACTGCACCGTCGTCCCAGACCGCCTGATCGTGACGGGCACCGGCCCTCGGTGCCCGCACGTTTGGCACGACCGTGATTAGCGTCGAAAACGTATACGGCAAGTTAATAACTGCGCCGTATTCCGTTAAGTTTCAATGAAATGTCACCGAGATGTCATCACACGGCGCGCTTGCCCATCAAGACTCAAATCGATCGGCCACAAGACGATCCAGAAGACGCACGCCGAAGCCGGTTCCTCCTTTGGGGACAGTGGGCGCGTCCTTGTTCGACCAAGTCACGCCGGCGATATCCAGGTGCGCCCACTTGACATCCTTCTGGATGAAGCGCTGCAGGAACTGCGCGGCGATGATGGAGCTGGCGTTGCGGCCGTCGCCGGTGTTCTTCATGTCGGCCGCGTCGGTGTTGATGTCGCGGTCGTACTCCTCGCCCAGCGGCAGGCGCCAGAGGTGCTCGCCGACCGACTTGCCCGCGGCGCCGAGCTGCTCGGCCAGGTCGTCATCGTTGGCGAACAGACCGGCGGCATTGCTGCCCAGGGTCACGATGATCGCGCCGGTCAGCGTGGCCAGGTCGACGATGTGCTCGGGCTCGTAGGTCTGCTGCGCGTACCACAGCGCGTCGGCCAGCACCAGCCGGCCCTCGGCGTCGGTGTTCAGCACCTCGATGGTCTGCCCGGACATCGAGGTGATGATGTCGCTGGGGCGGAACGCCGTACCCGACGGCATGTTCTCCACCAGCCCGACGATGCCGACGACGTTGCACTTCGCCTTGCGCCCGGCCAGCGCCTTCATCAGGCCGATGGTCACGCCGGCGCCGCCCATGTCCCACTTCATGTCGACCATGCCGGAGGTCGGCTTGAGCGAGAGCCCGCCGGAGTCGAAGCACACGCCCTTGCCGACCACGGCCAGCGGCGTCTTCTTGCCCTTGCCGCCGTTCCAGCGCATGGCGACCACGCGCGGCTCGCGCTGCGAGCCCTGGGCGACGGCCAGCAGGGCGCCCATGCCCAGCTTCTTGAGCTGCTTGCCGTCCAGCACCTCGACCTCGACGCCCAGCTTCTCCAGCTTGCGGCACTCCTCGGCCAGGGTCTCGGGATAGAGGACGTTGGCCGGCTCGGAGACCAGGTCGCGGGTCAGGACCACGCCGTCGGCCACCTTGTCCAGGATGTCATGGCGCTTCTGCGCCGCCGCCTTGTCCTCCAGCGCGAGCGACAGGGAGTCGAGCGTCGGCTTGTCCTCGGGCTTCTCCTTGGTCTTGTACTTGGCGAAGCGATAGCCGCGCAGCCGCGCGCCGTACGCGATGCGCGCCGCCAGCTCGGCGGCCTCGACAGGCGCGCCCGGGATGGGGTCCACCACGACGGTGGCCTCGCTCTCGCCCAGCGCGTTCAGCTTCGCCAGCAGCTCGCCGCCCACGTTCTCGCAATCCAGCTCGCTCAGCTCCTCGGCCTTGCCGAGACCGACCAACAGGATGCGCGTGTTGTCCAGCGAGGCCGGCGCCAGCACCTCCAGGATCTGCTTCGTCTTGCCCTCGAAGCGGCTGGACGCCTTGAGCGCGCGCTTCACCACGCCGCCGGCGAGCTGGTCGAGTTCCTCCGCGGCCGGCGTCAGCGACTTGTCGGCCAGCACCCCGACGGCGATGGCGCCGGTGTCCGGAAAGCTGCGGCTGGAAAAGGCGATCTTCATGCAAGGCCCCCTGGTTTCACGCGCGCGGCGCGCGCCTGTCCCGAATATGGTTCGCCGCCCGCGCCGGCGCGACCTCCGCCGCGCGCCGCGGGCCGCCCTTGCGATATGCGGGCGCGGGCGGCGCTGTCAATGCCGCGGCGCCCCGCCAGGATGACCCCTCTTCGCCGGGGAGGCACTGGACGCGCGACGGCGGAAGCCGTTAAGACTGACGCCCGTTCCGCCCCGGCGGGCCGGCCGACCAGCGCGAGACCCGGAGCCACATGCGAGCCGTAACCCGCTACATCCTCCGCCAGCTTGCCGTCGTGACCGTTTTCGTCACGACCGGGTTGACCCTGGCGGTGTGGCTCACGCAGTCCCTGCGCTTCGTGGACTACATCGTCAACCGCGGCCTGCCGCTGACCGATTTCCTGCTGTTCGTCGCGTTCATGCTGCCGGCCTTCCTGGGCATCGTGCTGCCGATCGCCACCTTTGCCGCGATGACGTTCGTCTACAACAAGCTGATCAACGACAGCGAACTGGTCATCCTGCGCTCGGCCGGGGTCAGTCCCATCGGCATGGCGCGACCGGCCCTGGTCCTGGCGGTGGCGGTGACGGCGCTGGTCTACGCGATCTCGCTGTATTTTCTGCCGCTCAGCTATCAGGCGTTCAAGGACCTGCAGCACGAGATCCGCCACGACTATTCCGCCGTGCTGCTGGAGGAAGGCGTCTTCAACCGCCTGGGCCCCCAGATCACGGTCTATGTGCGCGAGCGCACCGACGAGGGAACGCTGGAGGGCATCCTGGTCCACGACAGCCGCGGCGACGATCAGCCGGTCACCATGATGGCCAGCCGCGGCGCGCTGGTGCAGAGCGCGCAGGGGCCGCGGGTGGTCCTGGCCGACGGCAACCGCCAGGTGGTCGACCCCGACACGGGGCGGTTGTCGATGCTGTACTTCGACCGCTACACCGTCGACCTCGGGCAGCTTCAAGAGCGCATGCAGGCGCGCTGGCGCGAGCCGCGCGAGCGTTACCTGCCCGACCTGCTGTTCCCGGGGCCGGGGCCGACCGATCAGCGCTACCGCAAGGAACTGATCGCCGAGGGCCATAACCGCCTGACCTACCCGGCCTATACCCTGGCCTTCGTGGGCATCGGGCTGGTCGCCCTGCTGGGCGGGGAGTTCAGCCGGCGCGGGCAGTCCCGCCGCATCCTGCCCGCCGTCGTGGCGGTCGGGGCATTGGAGACACTGCATCTCACCCTGGCGGATCTGGCGACGCGCGACCTGGCGGCCGTGCCGGCCATGTACGCCGTGCTGGCGGCGGCGATCCTGGTGCCCTGGATGCTGCTGCTGCGCCGCCGGCGACCGCGCGGGGCCAGTCCGCCGCTGGCCCGCGCGAGTCTGGAGGCCGTGCGATGACGCGGGCGGCCGCCCTGCCCCTGATTCGCCGGCTGCGACTGTCCGCGACGCTGTCGGGCTATCTGGCCCGGCACTTCGCCGGCCGCTTCCTCGCCCTGCTGCTCATCCTGCTGGGCATCATCCTGCTGGTGACCACCATCGAGCTGATGGACCAGCTCGGCGCCAAGCACGGCCTGTCGCTGCTGCTCGCCGCCGAACTGGCGCTGCTCAAGCTGCCGGACCTGGGCCAGGAGGCGATGCCCTTCACCGTGCTGTTCGCGGCCATGCTGACCTTCTGGCGCCTGACGCGCACGCACGAGCTCGTCGTGGTGCGAGCGGCCGGCGTGTCGGTCTGGCAGTTCCTGCTCCCCGTGGTCGCCGTGGGCCTCATCATCGGCATCGCAACCACGACCCTGGTGAACCCGCTGGGCTCGATCCTGCTGCGCCGCTACGACACGCTGGAGGCGCGCCACACCAGCCAGGAGCCCGATGCCTTCGCGGTCGCCGAAAACGGGCTCTGGCTGCGTCAGGCCGACGGCAACGGCGTCTCGGTCATCCACGCCCAGCGGTTGACGCCCTCGGAGATGGTGCTGCACGACGTAATCGTGTTCCGCTATGCGGGCCGGGACACCGACGCCTTCGAAAGCCGCATCGATGCCGCGCGGGCGAAGCTGCGCGACGGCTACTGGCAGCTCCACGACGCCCTGGAGACCCGGCCGCGCCGGGAGGGAACCTTCCACGAGACCCTGCGGATCGACACCGAGCTGACGGCAGAGAAGATCTACAACAGCTTCGCCCCGCCGGAAACGGTGTCGTTCTGGGATCTGCCGGCGTTCATCGACCTGCTGGAGCGGGCCGGCTTCGCCGCCGAGCCGCAGAAGCTGCAGTTCCACCGCCTGCTCTCGATGCCCGTGCTGCTGGCCGGCATGATCCTGCTTGCCGCGACCTTCTCGCTGCGCCCGCAGCGCCGGGGCAAGGTCGTTGTCATGATCGTCGCCGGGGTGCTGACGGGTTTCGTGCTGCACGTCGTGTCCAATCTGGTCTTCGCCCTCGGTCTGACGTCGAAGCTGCCGGTGGTGCTTGCGGCCTGGACACCGGCCGGAATCAGCCTGATGCTCGGCCTCGCGAGTCTGTTGTACCTGGAGGATGGATAGCGGCACGGGCATGCGGGGGGACGTGCAAGCGATCGGACGCGCCGTGCTGCTGGCGTTCCTGGCAGTGGTGGCGATCTGCGGCAGGGCGGCCGCGCAGGAGCCGGCGGCGGACTCCGGCCCGCCGGCGGTTCTGCAGGCCGACGAGGTGATCTACAACCAGAAGACCAACGTGGTCACCGCCCGCGGCAACGTGGAGGTCGCGCGGGACGAACGCATTCTGCTGACCGATCGGCTCAGCTACGACATCGACGCCGACGTCATCTCGGCCAGCGGCGACGTGACCCTCCTGGAACCCTCGGGGGAGGTGCTGTTCGCCGACTCGGTGGAGCTGACCGGCAACCTCCGGGAGGGCGTCGTGCGCAGTTTCCGCATGCTGCTGACCGACCGCTCGCGCCTGGCCGCCGCCAACGCCGTGCGGGTCGAGGGCAATCGCACGATCCTGCGCAAGGTGGTCTTCAGTCCCTGCCGCAAGTGCATCCGCCATCCCGACCGCCCGCCGCTGTGGCAGATCAAGGCGCAGAAGGTGATTCACGACCAGGAGGCGCGGATCCTGGTGTACCGGAACGCCTGGCTGGAAATGTTCGGCCTGCCGGTGCTCTATACGCCCTATTTCGAGCACCCGGACCCCACGGTGGACCGCAAGACCGGCTTCCTGACCCCGAGCTTCGGGGCGTCCGAGGAACTCGGCTTCGAGTTCAGCGTGCCCTACTATTACGCCATCTCGCCGCAGCGGGACCTGACCCTCGAGCCCATCTTCACCAGCCGCGAGGCGCCGGTGATGAGCGCCGAATACCGAGCCCACACGGCGGGCGGGCAGTACCGCATCGCCGGCAGCGCCACCGTGGCCGACCGGGACGTCGGCGTCAGGACCAAGAAGAACGAGTTTCGCGGGCACCTGGACGCGGAAGGGCGCTTCAACCTGAACCGCTTCTGGCGCTGGGGCTTCGACGCCAACCGCGCCAGCGACGACACCTTCACGCGCATCTACGATTTCGAGGACGAGCGATTTCTCACCAGCGAGGCCTTCGTGGAGGGCTTTGGCGGCAACAACTACCTCGCGGGCCGCACCTTCGCCTTCCAGGCCCAGCGGCGCGGCGACGAGACCGAGGAGCTGCCCATCGTGCTGCCGGAAATCCGTCTCGACTATCTGAGCGATCCCGCGTTCGCCGGCGGACGGGTCTTCGCCGACGCCGGCGTGCTGGGCGTGACCCGGACGGAGGGCCGCGACAGCCGCCGGCTGTCCGGGACGCTGGGCTGGAAGCGGCCGTTCCGCGACGGCCTGGGCGGCATCCTGGAGGTGACGGGTGCGCTGCACACCGACTTCTTCGCGACCAGCGGGCTGGACGACGGCAGCGACCTGGTCAACCCGCCGCCCGGGCGCGCCGGGGGCGAGGACTTCGAGGCGCGCGTCTTCCCCCAGGTCGCCGTCGGCTATCGCTATCCGCTGGCGCGCGAGAGCTTTCTGGGCCGCGAGGTGCTGGAGCCGCGCATCCAGGTGGTGGCTGGGCCGAACGACGGCAATTCCGGGGATATTCCGAACGAGGACAGCCGCGACTTCGAGTTCGACACCAGCAACCTGTTCGCCCTCAACCGCTTTCCCGGCCGCGACCGCATCAGTTCGGGCCAGCGCATCGACTACGGCGTCGCCTACGACGTCTTCGGCGAGCGCGGCAGCTCCGCCTCCGCGTTTCTGGGCCAGAGCTTCCGCGTCAACAGCGAAAGCCAGATACCGGAGTTCGCCGGCGAGGACGGCGAGTTCTCCGACATCGTGGGACGCGTGGGCTTCAGCCCGATCGCCAGTGTCGACGCCAGCTATCGCTTCCGGGTCGACAACGAGGACCTGACCCTGCGCCGCAGCGAGGTGGACCTGGGCGCCGGCCCGCGCAAGCTGCGCCTCAATCTGTCCTACAGCCTGCTCGACAGCGAGGCGCTGCAGGACACCTTCGACGATCGCGAGGAGCTCTTTTTCCGGGTCCGCAGCCGCTTCGCGCGATACTGGTCGGCCTTCGGCTCGCACCGGCGCGACCTGGAAGACGACGAGCCGCTGGAGACCGCCGTGGGCCTCACGTATCACTGCGACTGCTTCCTCTTCGAGGTGCTGGCCAAGCGGACCTTCTTCGAGGACCGCGAGATCGATCCGGATACCTCGATCGTCTTCCGCATCGCCTTCAAGCACCTCGGCACATTCGCCTCACAGTGACCTTCCAACGCGTTGTCGCAGCCGGGCCAAGCGCTTATAGTCGGCGCGACCGGGCGGAGCGACGGCCCGCGCCGCCCCTCGATGTTGATGCAGGACCGATGCGAACTCGCCAAATACCGCGATGGCTGTGCCGCCTTCTCTTGCCGATGCTGCTGGTCGTGCTGAGCGGCCCCGGCCTCGCCCAGCAGAGTCTGCGGCCCGCCGCGGTCGTCAACGACGAGGCCATCTCGGTCCTGGACCTGCAGATGCGCATCCGGATGGTCATGCTCGCCTCGGGCATGCAGGCCAGTCCCGAGCGGGTCCAGCAGGTCGCCCGGCAGGTGCTGCGCACGCTGGTCGACGAGAAGCTGCAGCTTCAGGAGGCCGAGCGCCTGGGCCTGGAGGTCACCGAGGCGGAGGTGCGCAGCGCCGCCCGGAGCGTCGCGCAAAACAACGACATGGCGTTGGACCAGTTCCTGCAGGTCCTCGAGCGGAACAACGTCATGCCGCAGTCCTTCCTGGCCCAGGTCCGGGCGCAAATCGCCTGGCAGAAGGTCATCGCCCAGCAGGTCCGGCCGGACATCGACATCAGCGACGGCGAGGTGCAGGAAGTCGTCGACCGCCTGAAGTCGCAGTCGGGCGAGCAGCAGCTCCGCGTGCGGGAGATCTTCCTGGCGAGCGACGACTCGCAGAGCGCGACAAACGTGCAGCAGACGGCCCGGCGTCTTGTGCAGGAACTGAGGAACGGCGCCGATTTCGCCGCGCTGGCCCGACAGTTCTCGCAGTCGGCCACGGCGGCAGTGGGCGGCGACATGGGCTGGGTGACGCCCGCCTCGCTGCCCGAGGCCCTGGCCAGCCGCGTGCAACAGATGTCGCCGGGCACGGTGGCGGGACCGGTCCGCACCTACGACGGCGTGCACATCCTGCAGCTTCTGGACAGCCGCCGCGTCGCCGCCGGCGAGGAGAAGGTCCGACTGCAACAGCTTTTCCTGCCGCTGCGCAACGGGACGAGCGAGGCCGCCGTGGCGGAGCTTGAAACCCGGGCGCGTGAACTCACCGGGGGTATCGAGGGCTGCGACGCCATGGCGGAGGTCAGCAAAACGGCTGGCAGCGCCGCCTCGGGCGACCTCGGCACGATCAAGCTGGCCGACCTGCCCGGCAGCGTGCGCCGGGCGATCTCCGGCCTGGCCGTCGGGGCGCCCTCCGAGCCGATCCAGGTGAACCAGGGCGTCGCCGTCCTGATGGTCTGCGAGCGCCAGACCACCGGCATCGACCGCGACGAGATCCGGCAGAACCTCATGCAAAAGCGGGCGACCATGCTGGCCCAACGCTATCTGCGCGATCTGCGGCGCCAGGCGCACATCGACATCCGCCTCCAGGGAGTACAATGACGGCGGCCCCGAACGCGACGGCGCCGCTGGTCCTCACGCCGGGGGAGCCGGCGGGGATCGGCGCGGAGATCGCGATGAAGGCCTGGCGGGCGCGCGCGGAGGCGGGCGTGCCGGCGTTCGCGCTTCTCGACGACCAGGAGCGGCTGCGCAAGCTGGCGGACCACCTGGGCTGGGACGATATCGCTATCGCGCCGGTGGAGTCGCCTGGCCAGGCGGCGGAGGTCTTCGCGCGGGCGCTGCCCGTCCTGCCGCGGCCGATGCCGGTGCACGTGCCGCCGGGCCACCCGAACCCGGCCAACGGCCCAGCCGTGCTGGAGGCCATCGACCGCGCGGCGACGCTGGTCCGCCGGGGCGAGGCGGCGGCGGTCGTGACCAACCCGATCTCCAAGCGGGTGCTGTATCAAAGCGGCTTCCGCCATCCCGGCCACACCGAGTATCTGGCCGAACTGGCCGGCGACGGCGGGCCGGCGCCGACGCCGGTGATGATGCTGGCCTGCCCCGAGCTGCGCGTGGTGCCGGTCACCATCCACATTCCCCTGAAGGACGTCCCGGCGGCGCTGACCCGCGAGGCCATCGCGCACGCCGGGCGGGTGACGGCGGCGGCGCTGGCGCGCGACTTCGGCCTGGCGCGGCCGCGCCTGGCGGCGGCCGGGCTCAACCCCCACGCCGGCGAGGACGGCGCGATCGGGCGGGAGGAGATCGACGTGATCGCCCCGGCCCTGGACAGCTTGCGGAGCGAGGGTATCGCCGTGCAGGGGCCGCTGCCCGCCGACACGCTGTTCCATCCGGCGGCGCGGACGCGCTTCGATGCGGTGCTGTGCATGTACCACGACCAGGCGCTGATCCCGCTGAAGACGATCGACTTCGCGCGCGGCGTCAACGCGACCCTCGGCCTGCCCTTCGTGCGCACCTCGCCCGACCACGGCACCGCCTTCGCCCTGGCGGGCACGGGCGAGGCCGATCCGACCAGCCTGATCGAGGCCCTGAAGACCGCGCGCCGGATGGCGGAGGGCCGCGCGCGGGCCGCGGCGGCGGCGCGTGGCTGAGCCGGACGCGGCGCTGCCCCCGCTGCGCGAGATCATCGCCCGCCACGGCCTCTCGGCCCGGCACAGCCTGGGCCAGCACTTCCTGCTGGACCTGAACCTGACCCGCCGCATCGCCCGCGCCGCCGGGGAGCTGTCGCAGGGAACCACGGTGGAGATCGGCCCCGGCCCCGGCGGCCTCACCCGCGCGCTGCTGGCCGAGGGCGCGGCGCGGGTGATCGCGGTGGAGCGCGACGCGCGCTGCCTCGCCGCCCTGAAGGACATTGCCGCCGCCTACCCCGGCCGGCTGGAGGCGATCGAGGCCGACGCGCTGGAGGTCGCGCTGGCGGACCTCGGGACGACGCCCCGGCGCGTGGTCGCCAACCTGCCCTACAACATCGCCACGGCGCTGCTCATCGGCTGGCTGCGCGCCCTCGCGGCCGATCCGGGCGCGGCCGAATCGCTGACCCTGATGTTCCAGAAGGAGGTCGCCGACCGCCTGCTGGCGCAGCCGCGGACCAAGGACTACGGCCGCCTCTCCGTGCTGACCCAGTGGTTGTGCGGAACGCGGCGGCTGTTCAACCTGCCCAAGGACGCCTTCACGCCGCCGCCCAAGGTGATGTCGACGGTGGTGCAACTCGTCCCCCGCCCCGAGCCCCTGGCCCCCGCCCAATTGGCGAGCCTGGAGCGCGTCTCCGCCGCCGCCTTCGGCCAGCGCCGCAAGATGCTGCGCCAGAGCCTCAAGCCGCTGGGCGTCGACCCGCTCATGCTGTGCGAGCAAGCGGGCATCGACCCGACGGCGCGGGCGGAGGAACTGCCGGTGGCGGATTTCTGCGCGCTTGCGCGGGCGACTGTTGAACTTTCCTCGCGAAGCTAGGGCACAGCCTCATATCTCGCGATAGTCGATCTTTCGGTCTCGACTATCGCCTGATGGGTGTGTTCGACAGGTCCTCTTGGGTTGCCCCTCCCAACAGTCCCTTGCGCAAGCTACCCCAATGGGTTACTCTCATTTCCAGACGGTCGCGGAAACACCGACATTTCAGCGTCGCGCCGAAAAGCTTTTGTCGGAAGACGAGCGCGAGGATCTGATCGCGGTCCTGGCCTCCAACCCTAAGGTTGGCGTTGAAATTCCCGGCACTCATGGAGTGTGAAAGCTCCGGTATCCTGGCAAGCAGAAGGGAAAAGTGGCGGCGTGCGAGTGATATACTATTTCTATGATGAAGAAATACCGATTTACGCACTCATGATATATGGCAAGGGCGAACAGCTTAATCTCACTTCCGACGAGAAGAAAGCTGTCGCGATGTTTGCGGAGTCGATCAAGACAGCCGCGAGGAGGTCACGATGACGGAGAAGGCCCCGGACCTCGCCGATGCGTTGCTGGCTTCGATGGCGGAAGCTCTGGCCCACGCACGGGACGCCGACAACGGCACTCGGGTGACCCGCGTCGAGATGGGGGCCCCGCAAGTGCGGTCGATTCGGCACCGTCTCGGCCTCTCCCAGGAACGATTCGCGGCCCTGCTGGGAGTCAGCGTCTCCGGCCTGCGAAAGTGGGAGCAGGGCACGCGCAAGCCGACCGGGGCCGCGGCCACCCTGCTCCAGGTGATGGAGTCCGAGCCGGAAGCGGTCTCGCGCGCGCTGACGTCGATCGGCCGCGATGGCCGGCGCCCGGCCTCGGAGTGACCGTACGCGCGATACGCCCGACCGCGTGGAGCCCTCTCACCGAACGGTTTTGCGCATGCGCCGAGCCTCCGCCCAGCCCTACCCCCCCACC
>CAZLNO010000060.1:0-24351 GCA_964561005.1 uncultured Rhodovibrionaceae bacterium
TCGGGCGCCCTACGCCAGGTGCCGCCTCGGCTGGAAGCGGCCGCCGGGGCGGTAGCGCTCCAGGTAGGTCGGGAGGATGACCTCGATGGCCTGCGGCTTCAGGCTCAGGTCCGCGAAGCCCTTGGCCTCGGCCGCGACCACGTTGTCCTGGCGCAGCAGCTTGACCTGGTCGCGGGTCAGCGGCGGCTCCGGCAGCCACTCGGCGAAGAAGGCCTGCATCTCCGCGACCTGCCAGGGGATCGGCAGCAGCAGCCGCCTGCGCCGGATCGCCTTCAGGAGAAGCCGCATCAGTTCCTTGAAGGTGTAGACCCTGGGGCCGCCCAGCTCGTAGGTCTGGCCCTTGGTCTGGGCGTCATGCAGCGCCTTCATCGCGGCGTCGGCGACATCCCCGACATAGACCGGCTGGAACTTCGTCTTGCCGCCGCCGATCAGCGGCAGCGCCGGGGACAGTCGCGCCATCGCGGCGAAGCGGTTGAAGAACTGGTCCTCGGGCCCGATGACGATGGAGGGCCGCAGGATGGTCGCCCCCGGAAAGGCCTCGCGCACCGCCTGCTCGCCCAGCGCCTTGGTGCGGGCGTAGGCGGAGGGGGACTTCGCGTCGGCGCCGATCGCCGAGACGTGGATCAGCCGCTTCGCCCCGGCCTCGGCCGCGGCGCGCGCAATGATGCCGGGGGCCTGGCGCTGGACCGCCTCGAAGGTCTGCTCGCCGCCCGGCTCGTGGAGGATGCCCACGAGGTTGAACACCGCGTCCGCCCCCTCGACGGCCCATTTCACCGCCGCCTCGTCCTGCACGCGCACGGGCATGCGGATGATCTGCCCGACGTTGCCCAGCGGCTGCAGGAAGTGCGCGGCCTCGGGGTCGCGGACCGCCACGCGGACGACCCACCCCTCCTTGGCCAGCCGCTTGACGATGTAGCGCCCGACGAAGCCGGACCCGCCGAAGACCGTTGCGACCCTTGCCATGGCTGGCGACGCCTCCCTCGCTTGCTCACTGCCTGCCCGGACACCGCCGGGCGCTTCCCGCGCACGGCCTCGCGCGGCGGCGCGGCCGCGTGCGCTTATAGCATTGCCGGGGCTGGCGTTGACACCACGATCTGCACAGCTATCTTGGCGCGGCTGCCGAAAAATCCGGCAGGGCGGGCATCCGCCGCGCGACACCCGCAAGCATCAAGCATAAGGTCGGCGCGACACCTTGGCGATTCACCTCCACCGCAACGATCTCCCCGCAGGGCTGCGCTTCGGCGACAGCGTCGCGGTCGATACCGAGACGATGGGCCTCAACCTGACGCGCGACCGGCTGTGCCTGGTGCAGCTTTCGCGCGGCGACGGCGACTGCCACCTGGTGCAGTTCGCCGACCGCGACTACGGCGCGCCCAACCTGAAGGCGATGCTGGCCGATCCGGCGATCACGAAGATCTTTCACTTCGCGCGCTTCGACCTGGCCATGCTGCGCGCGCACCTGGGTGTCGACTGCCGGCCGGTCTACTGCACCAAGACGGCGTCCAAGCTCGTCCGCACCTTCACCGACCGCCACGGCCTGCGCGACATCTGCCGCGACCTGCTGGGGGTGGAGATCTCCAAGCAGCAGCAGTCGAGTGACTGGGGCGCGGCCGAGCTGACGCAGGAGCAGCTCGCCTACGCCGCCGCCGACGTGCTCCACCTGCACGACCTGAAGGCCAGGCTGGACGCCCTGCTGGCGCGCGAGGGCCGGGCCGAGCTGGCGCAGGCCTGCTTCGACTTCCTGCCGTGGCGCGCGCGCCTCGACCTCGCCGGGTGGGACGAGGTCGACATCTTCGCCCACGGCAGCTAGGGCGGACACCGGGATGCCGCGGGCCTCCGCCGGAGCCGCGATCCCTGGACAAGGCGGCGCACAGGATATATGTAATCCTGCATCTAACGGGATCGAGGTGGGCGCGCGCATGTCTGCGGAACGGAAGGTCTCGCCCGCGGCCGAGGCGGCGCCGGACATCGCCGCGGCCCGCCGGGTGCTGGCGACCGAGAGCGCCGGGCTGGAGGCGCTGGCGGCGGCGCTGGACCATCGCTTCGTCGCCGCGGTCGAGGCGCTGCTGGCGGTTTCGGGCCGCGTCGTCGTCACCGGCATGGGCAAGAGCGGCCATGTCGGGCGCAAGATCGCGGCGACCCTGGCGTCGACCGGCAGCCCGGCGCTCTACGTGCATCCGGGCGAGGCAAGCCACGGCGACCTCGGCATGATCGCCGGGGGCGACGGCGTGATCGCGCTGTCCAACTCCGGCAACACGGCGGAGCTGTCGGACATCATCGTCTACACGCGCCGTTTCTCGATCCCGCTGATCGCCATCACCGCCGAGAGCGAGAGCACCCTGGCGAAGGAGGCGGACCACGTCCTGCTGCTGCCGCCGGCGGAGGAGGCCTGCCCCATGGGCCTGGCGCCGACCACCTCCACGACGATGATGCTGGCGCTCGGCGACGCGCTGGCGGTGGCCCTGCTGGCGCGCAAGGGCTTCTCCAGCACCGACTTCCGTCTGCTGCACCCCGGGGGCACGCTGGGCCGGCGGCTGCTGCGCGTGGCCGACATCATGCACGCCGGCGAGGAGCTGCCGCTGTGCCGCCCCGAGGCGCCGATGCGCGAGGTGCTGATCGTGATGACCACGCGCCGCTTCGGCTGCGTCGGCGTGACCGACGACGCCGGGCGGCTGATCGGCATCATCACCGACGGCGACCTGCGCCGGCACATGAACCCACACCTGCTGGACCAGACCGCCGGCGAGATCATGACCCCCGGCCCCCGGACCATCCGCGCCGAGGCGCTGGTGGCGGAGGCGCTGGGCGCGATGAATCGCGGGGCCAGCCCGATCACCAGCCTGTTCGTCGTGGACGGCGACGACATCCCCGCCGGCATCCTGCACATCCACGACTGCCTGCGCGCGGGCGTGGCGTGAGACACGAGGGAGCGGGTCCGCCAGCGATGGCCGAAACGGCGAACGACCTGATGCAGCAAGGCGCACCCAAGGATGCGGACCCGCGGCAGACTGGCGCGCCCGCCCCGGACCGCCAGCCGCCGCGGCTGTCGATGCGCAACGGCTACAGCCTGTTCGTCGGCACGCTGAAGGTGGTGTTGCCGGCCCTGGCCGTGGCGATGATCCTGCTGGTGGCGGTGTGGCCGCAGCTCGTCCCCGACGACAGCCGCTTCCGCGTCGGGCTCTCCGACCTGGCGCCGGATTCGGCCGGCAAGCTGACCATGGTGAACCCCCGCTTCCAGGGGGTGGACGCCCAGGACCGCCCCTTCTCGGTGGTCGCCCGGATCGCGACGCAGGAGAAGAGCGGCGCCGACATCGTCGAACTGGAGCAGCCGAAGGCCGACATCACCCTGAAGGGCGGCGCCTGGCTGGCCCTGACGGCCGACCGCGGCACCTTCGACCGGGCCAGCCAGACGCTGGATCTGGACGGCCATGTCAGCCTGTTCCACGACCGCGGCTTCGAGATGCACACCAAGAGGGCGCGGGTGGACCTGAAGGCCGGCACCGCCCGCTCGGACACGGCGGTGGCCGGCCAGGGGCCCGCCGGCCATCTGGAGGCCGAGGGCTTCCGCCTGGAGGACAAGGGCGCGACCATCGTGTTCACCGGCAAGAGCAGCCTGATCCTCTACGACGGCGTCGAGGGGGTGCAATGACGATCGCGCGCATCCGAGTCGGCGCCGGCCTGCGCGCCGGGCTCGTCATCTGGACGCTGGTGCTCGCGGCGGCTGGCGCCCAGGCCCAGGGCCTCTCGGGCCTCACCGGCGGCGACGACGGGCCGCTGCGCATCGAGGCCGACGAGGGCATCGAGTGGCGGCGCAACGAGCAGGTCTACATCGCGCGCGGCAACGCCGTCGCCCGGCGCGAGTCGGTCACCGTGCACGGCGAAAGGCTGATCGCCCACTACCGCGACCGGGCCGGCGGCGACGACACCGAGATCCACCGCATCGAGGCGATCGGCGACGTCCGCATCGTCGGCGACAACGAGACCGCCTACGGCGATCGCGGCGTCTACGACGTGGACAAGGCGGTCGTGGTGCTGACCGGGGACGACCTGCGGCTGGTCACCGGCGAGGAGACGATCACCGCCGAGGACAGCCTGGAATACTGGGAGGCCCGCAACCTGGCCGTGGCGCGCGGCAACGCCGTGGCGGTGCGCGGCGACCGGCGGGTGCGGGCGGATGTCCTGACCGCGCACTTCCAGGGGGATTCGGACGACGGCGCGGCGGACGCGCGGGCGGTCTCGCGCATCGAGGCCTTCGACAACGTCCAGATCGCCTCGCCGCAGAGCTTCGCGCGCGGCGACAAGGCGGTCTATGACACCCGCTCGCGCGTCGCCACGTTGATCGGAAACGTCAAGATTTCGCGCGGCGAAAACCAGTTGAACGGCGGCTGGGCGGAGGTCAACCTGGAAACCGGCGTCAGCCGGCTGCGCGGCGCCCCGCCGGATTCGGGCAGGGCCGCGCGCGTGCAGGGGCTGCTCGCGCCAGGATCGGGGGACGACCTGCAGGCACCGGGCACCGCGGGCGGAGAGGAAGCGCAATGACCGAGTTCGAGAGCCGTCCCCGCCCCTCGGCGGACATCACGCCGCTGCACGGCCACGGCGCGGCCCGTCCCGACGCGGGCCAGCACGAGCGCGAGCAGCGCGAGGGCCGGGAGGCCCCGCGCCAGGTGGCCGACAGCGCCGGGCTGGCCGCGGTCAACATCGGCAAGTCGTTCAAGAAACGCCCGGTGCTGCGCGGCGTCACGGTGTCGCTGCAGCGCGGCGAGGCGGTCGGTTTGCTGGGCCCGAACGGCGCCGGCAAGACCACCTGCTTCTACATCATCACCGGGCTGCTCTCGCCCGATTACGGCTGGGTCACCTTCGACGGCCACGACGTCACCGACCTGCCGATGTATCGCCGCGCCCGCCTGGGCGTGGGCTACCTGCCGCAGGAGGCCTCGATCTTCCGCGGCCTGACGGTGGAGCAGAACATCCGCGCCGTGCTGGAGGTCGTGGAGTCGGACCGCCAGCGCCGCCACGTCATGCTGGAGGACCTGCTGGCCGAGTTCTCCATCACCCACCTGCGGCGCACCCCGGCGATGGCGCTGTCCGGCGGCGAGCGCCGGCGGGTGGAGATCGCCCGCGCCCTGGCCTCGCAGCCCAGCTATATCCTCCTGGACGAGCCCCTGGCCGGCATCGACCCGATCGCCGTGAGCGACATCCGCGAGCTGGTCGGCCACCTGAAGGAGCGCGGCATCGGCGTGCTGATCACTGACCACAACGTGCGCGAAACGCTGGACATCGTGGACCGCGCCTACATCATCCACGAGGGTCAGGTCCTCATGGAAGGCGCGCCGCACGAGATCGTGGCCCACGAGGATGTCCGGCGCGTTTACCTGGGCGAAAGGTTTAGCATGTAGCCCTGGGATTCGCTTTGGCACGTGTTTTGCTATACTGGTGCCATGCCCAGGTCCGAAGTTTCCAAGATTGATCCCGCGTAAACGCCATGGCGGTGTCGCAACGCCTTGAACTGCGCCAAAGCCAGTCGCTGGTGATGACGCCGCAACTGCAGCAGGCCATCAAGCTGCTGCAGCTTTCCAACCTGGAACTCGCCGCCTACGTCGCGCAGGAAGTGGAGCAGAACCCCCTGCTGGCCCGCGCGGAGCCGCCGGCGCCGGCCGCGGGCGCCGAGCCTGCCAAGCCCCGCGGCGACGAGGACAACCTGGACGACCGCGGCGGCGAGCAGCCCTGGGACGGCGCGCCGCCCGCGATGCCCGACTGGGGCAGCTATGCCGATCCCGGCGGCGGGGGCGCGGACGACGACGAGATGCCGGGACTGGACCAGCGCCTGCCCGGCAGGGTGTCGCTGCGCGAGCATCTGCTGGATCAGGCCCGCGACGTGGTCGCCACGCCGGCCGAGCTGGCCATCGCCGAGGCCCTGATCGACAGCCTCGACGAGGCCGGCTACCTGGCGACTCCGGCGGCGGAGCTGGCCGCGGTCCTGGGCACCGATCCCGGCAGGGTGGAGGCCATGCGGCAGGCGCTGCTGGGCTGCGAGCCGCTGGGCGTCTTCGCCGTCACCCTGGCCGAATGCCTGGCCCTGCAGCTTCGCGCGCGCGACCGTCTGGACCCGGCGATGCAGGCGCTGCTGGACAACCTCGACCTCATGGCCGACCGGCGGTTCGAGGAGCTGCGCGCGCGCTGCGGCGTCGATTCGAGGGATCTGGCCGAGATGTGCGCGGAGCTGCGCCGCCTCGACCCCAAGCCCGCGCTGTCCTTCGGCGAGGGGGCGGTGCAGCCGGTCGTCCCGGACGTGCTGATGCACCGGCGCCCGGACGACAGCTTCGGCGTCGAGTTGAACCCGGAAACCCTGCCCCGGGTGCTGGTCAACAACCGCTACTACGCCCGCGTCGTCCCGCACTTGCGCGGCAAGGAGGAGAAGGGCTACCTGACCGAGCGGCTCCAGTCGGCCAACTGGCTGGCGCGCGCCCTGGACCAGCGGGCCAACACCATCCTGCGCGTCGCCGCCGAGATCGTCAGCCGCCAGCACCTCTTCTTCGTCCGCGGCATCGAGTACCTGAAGCCGCTGACCCTGCGCGACATCGCCGAGGCGATCGAGATGCACGAGTCGACGGTCAGCCGCGTCACCGCCAACAAGTACATCGCCACACCGCGCGGCACCTTCGAGCTGAAGTACTTCTTCACCGCCTCCATCGGCGGCGCCGACGGCGGCGACAGCCATTCCGCCGAGGCGGTGCGCCATCGCATCAAGACGTTGATCGACGCGGAAAAGCCCGACGCCGTGCTGTCGGATGACCAGCTTGTGAAGATCCTGCGCGGGGAAGGGATCGACATCGCCCGCCGAACTGTGGCCAAGTATCGCGAGGGGATGAACATCCCCTCCTCGGTGCGTCGCAAGCGGGAGAAGGCGCTGCAACTCTAAAAGGGAGGGCAGTCCGATGGACCACGACCGCACCGGCCGGGCGCCGTCGCGCCGCGGCCGCGGCCCGACCGGTCGAGAGTTGACACCCGTCGAAGGCCTCCATATCGTCGCGCCGCTCGACGCCAGGGCGGCCGCGCGGAGAACGGCACGGCCCAAACCGCAATCCGGGACAATCGGCCCATGCAACTGTCGGTGAACGGCAGGCAGATCGATATCGGCGACGCGCTTCGCAGCCATATCGAGGACAGCCTGACGAACATTTTCAGCAAGTACCTCGGCGACGCGATCGAGACCACGGTGACGCTCTCGCGCGAGGGGCATCTTTACCACGCCCGCGTCAATGCCCACGTGGGTCGCGGCATGCAACTCGTGGCCGAGAACCGGGCCGACCGGCCTTATGACGCCTTCGACGGCGCCGCCGACCGCCTGTCGAAACGGCTGCGCCGCTACAAACGGCGGCTGCGCGATCATCACGCCGACGGCGCCGCGCGGGGCGAGCCCGTGGCGGCGCGGCAATACGTTCTGTCCGGCGAGGAGGAGGGCGCCGACGGTGTCGAGCCCGAAGGCGGCGAGCCCGCCGTGGTGGCCGAGATGCCGCACGAGATTCCGAGCCTGACGGTGAGCGAGGCGGTCATGCGCCTCGACCTCGCCGAGTTGCCGGCGATGATGTTCCGCAATGCGGCGCACGGGGGCTTCAACGTGATCTACCGCCGACCCGACGGCAACATCGGCTGGATCGATCCGGAAGGCAACACAGTGAGCTGACGCGCGTGCGCGCGCCCATTCAAGGGTGATCCGTCATGGAGATCGCTGAGTTGATCCGCCCGGAGGCCGTGGTCCCGCAACTGCGGGTGACCAGCAAGAAGCAGGCCCTGCAGGAGCTGGCCCGGCGTGCCTCCCAGCTCACCGGCCTGCCCGAGCGGCGCATTTTCGAGGTGCTGATCGAGCGCGAGCGGCTGGGCACGACGGGCGTGGGCAACGGGATCGCGATCCCGCACGGCAAGCTTTCCGAGCTTGACCGCCTCTACGCGCTGTTCGCCCGGCTGGAGACGCCGGTCGACTTCGACGCGATCGACGAGCAGCCGGTGGACCTGATCTGCGTGCTGCTGGCCCCGGAAAGCGCCGGGGCCGATCACCTGAAGGCCCTGGCGCGGGTCTC
This sequence comes from uncultured Rhodovibrionaceae bacterium, assembly GCA_964561005.1. Taxonomy (GTDB): domain Bacteria; phylum Pseudomonadota; class Alphaproteobacteria; order Kiloniellales; family Rhodovibrionaceae; genus CAZLNO01. The sequence continues at coordinate 8,079 of CAZLNO010000060.1, forward strand.
CCGTCTGCTGCGCGATCGCTCGGTCTGCGAGAAGATCCGGGGCAGCGAAAGCGCCGACGCCATCTACGCCATCCTCACGGAGTCGGCGGCCAGCCACGCGGCGTGAGGCCGGGGCGGCCGCGAAGATTGTCAGTGAAACGCGAAGTCCTCGCCCGCGCTCAATGCACGCTGACCGGCTCCAGTTCGTGCTGGCGGATCGCGGAGAAGGCGGTGCCGCGATCGGCCATGAGCGCCATCTGCGTGCCGTCGGCGGCGTGAATGGCGTAGTAGGTCTGGTCGTTCTTGGTTACCGTCTTGACATAGGCCACGTCGTTGACGCCCCAGACGGCCAGATCCTGCTGGCTGATGGTGTTCTGAAAGTCCTGCTTCTGCATCGGCTCAACTCCTGTGCGGCAGTTGCCGGCACGTGCTCCCCTTTCCATGACATCGGGCAAGCACGACCGTTTGTCCAGGCGACTCAGCCCCGCTCGCGCGCCGCGTTCCCCGGTTCCCGCATCCCGGCCGCACGCTGCCGGCGGGCCGGTATCTCCTCCTGGACCCGCTGGCCGGTCTTGATCTCCACGGTGCGGACCTTCGGATCGGGCCGGACATGGCGGAGATCGATGTTCAGCAGGCCGTTGTCCAGGCTGGCGCCTACCACCTCGATCCCTTCCGACAGCACGAAGCTGCGCTGGAACTGACGCGAGGCGATACCGCGGTGGAGGAACACGCGTCCCGAGTCGTCGTCCTGCTGGCGGCCCCGGATGACGAGCTGGGTGTCCTCGATCCGAACCTCCAGATCGTCGGGACCGAAGCCCGCCACGGCCAGGGTGATCCGCAGGTGGTCCTCGCCGAGCTGCTCCACGTTGTAGGGCGGATAGCCGTCGGTGGTCTTCGACACACGGTCGAGCGCGCGCTCGAAGTGCTCGAATCCGAGCAGCAGCGGGCTGTTGAACACCGAGACACGAGACATGTAACCGCCTCCTCGTTCGAGCAAGGCTGCTTCTCGATGCCGCCGGACCCCGTCGCGAACGGCGATCCGAGGGCGCGCGGCCCAGACTGGCGCCACGCCTGTCAATAATTGGGCACCGCCGTCGGGGGCGTCAAGCAAGAGCGGTCGCCGAGTTTGGTGCAACATGGGACCGCGGGGGCGGGGCGACCGGCGCGGCGCCTCTCCCTTGCCAGTGACGCGGCGAAGGGCCTAGGCTCGCGCAAGGATGCCGTCGTCGCGGCGACGATCTTGCGACCGGTAGCGACGCGACCTGGGGGAGGGACACGGGTGTCCAACAACGGCGGGCGCATCACCGAGGAAGAGGCGCTGGCGCTGCACGCGCGAGACCGCCGGGGCAAGCTGGCGATCGCCCCGACCAAGCCGCTGACCACGCAGCGCGACCTGTCGCTCGCCTACTCGCCGGGCGTCGCCTATCCCTGCCTGAAGATCCGCGACGACGCGACCAAGGCCTACGACTACACCGCCAAGGGCAACCTGGTGGCCATCGTCTCCAACGGCACCGCCGTGCTGGGCCTGGGCAACCTGGGCGCCCAGGCCTCCAAGCCGGTGATGGAGGGCAAGGCGGTGCTGTTCAAGCGCTTCGCCGACATCGACGGCATCGACCTGGAGGTCGACACCGAGGACGTCGACGAGTTCGTCAACGCCGTGCGCTTCCTGGGCGCCAGCTTCGGCGGCATCAACCTGGAGGACATCAAGGCGCCGGAATGCTTCGTCATCGAGCAGCGCCTCAAGGAACTGCTGGACATCCCGGTGTTCCACGACGACCAGCACGGCACGGCCATCATCGCCGCCGCCGGGCTGATCAACGGCATGCACCTGACCGGCCGGCGCATCGAGGACCTGCGGCTGGTGATCAACGGCGCCGGCTCCGCCGGCATCGCCTGCGCCGAACTGGTCAAGGCGATGGGCGCGCGGCACGAGAACGTGCTGCTCTGCGACACCCGCGGCGTCATCCACCAGGGCCGTCGCGAGGGCATGAACCAGTGGAAGTCGGCCCACGCCGTGCCGACCGACAAGCGCACCCTGGCCGAGGCATTGGAGGGCGCGGACGCCTTCTTCGGGCTGTCGGTCAAGGGCGCGGTGGACCAGGGGATGGTCAAGCGCATGGCCGAACGGCCGATCATCTTCGCCATGGCCAACCCGGACCCCGAGATCCTGCCCGAGGAGGTCAAGGAGGTCCTGCCGCGCGCGATCATCGCCACCGGCCGCTCGGATTATCCCAACCAGGTGAACAACGTCCTGGGCTTCCCCTACATCTTCCGCGGCGCGCTGGACGTCCGCGCCTCCACCATCAACATGGAGATGAAGATCGCCGCCGCGCGCGCGCTGGCCCAGCTCGCCCGCGAGGACGTGCCGGACGAGGTGGACGCCGCCTATGCCGGTCGCCGCCTGCGCTACGGACCGGAGTATATCATCCCGGCGCCCTTCGATCCGCGGCTGATCGTGGCGGTGCCCAAGGCGGTGGCGCACGCGGCGGTCGACACCGGCGTGGCGCGGGTCCCGATCGGCGACCTGGAGGCCTACGAGAAGACGCTGTCGGCGCGCCTGGACCCGACGACGGCCACGCTGCAGGGCATCTTCGACAGCGTGCGCCACGATCCGCGCCGCGTCGTCTTCGCCGAGGGCGAGGAGGAGAAGGTCATCCGCGCCGCCATCGCCTTCCACAACGGCGGCTACGGCCAGCCGATCCTGGTGGGGCGGGAGGATCGCATCCGGGAGACCATGAAGGGTATCGGCGCCGAGGCGGATTTCCTGGAAATCCACAACGCGCGGCTGAGCGACTTCAACAAGCCCTACACCGATTTCCTCTACGCCCGGCACCAGCGGCGGGGGTTGCTTTATCGGGACTGCCAGCGCCTGATCAACCAGGACCGCAACGTCTTCGCCGCCACCATGGTGGCGCAGGGCGACGCCGACGCCATGGTGACCGGCTTGACGCGCTCCTTCGTGGTGTCCTTCCAGGACGTCATGCGGGCCATCGACCCCAAGCCGGGCCATCGGGTCTTCGGCATGTCGATGGTGCTGCAGGGCGGGCGCACGGTGTTCCTGGCCGACACCTCGGTGCACGAGCTGCCCACGCCGGAGGAGCTGGCCGACATCGCCGTGCAGTCGGCGGCCCACGCCCGCGCCATGGGTCACGAGCCGCGGGTGGCGCTGCTCAGCTTCTCCAACTTCGGCAGCCCGATGCGCGAGAAGGCGGCGCGCATCCGCGAGGCGGTCGGCGTGCTGGACGGCATGTCGGTGGACTTCGAGTACGACGGCGAGATGCAGGCCAACGTCGCCCTGGACTATCCCTTGATGTGCGAGCTGTATCCCTTCTGCCGGCTGTCCGGGCCGGCCAACGTGCTGATCATGCCGGCGCTGCACTCGGCCAACATCTCCGCCAAGCTGCTGCAGCACATCGGCGGCGGCACGGTGATCGGCCCGCTGCTGATCGGGCTGTCGCAGCCGGCGCAGGTCGTGCCCATGGGCGCGACGATGAACGACATCGTCACCACCGCCGCGCTCGCCGCCTACGACGCGATCAAGAAAGGCGCGGGGGAATAGGGCCGCAGCTCGGCGCCTCTGGCTCGTGGGCGCGCTTGCCGATTATATACTGAAAACCATTTGCCGAAGCATCTTTGCGACTTCAAATTCCATTGAACAGTCGACACCAGAGTGACGGCGAGCGCACCGTTGCTGAGATTATGGCAGCTCAGGGCAAACGGCTGATGCATAAGCAACCAAATTAAGTATTCTTTTTCTTGCTGGGGCACACCTCATGTTGAGGGTCCCACCAAAGGATACGCAGGGTTGCTACGTCTCGGACACCCCAAATGCGCTGAGGCCCGGTGAGTCGCAGCGAAAACAACTCATCCACGTCGCTTGCAACCTGATTTTGACGATCTTGCGCTAATTTAGTCAGTTCGGAGCAGCGTATAAAATGGCTACCAGTGGGACCATCTATTTCGGCCCACGTCATCGTTTCAAATTCATGCAACTTAGGAATAACCTCAGTAAGAAGGTGATTTATATCAATCTGATTGAAGGCCCACGGACCATCTAGGTCCACTCTATCCAAGCGCCATTTAAAATATTGACGTGGAATATCATCCGCTTTGTGTCCACCACGAGGCACTTTACCCAATGGTGGGTCGCTTGAGCGGCTTGGCTTTTTGTTTTTGCGCTTTGCAGCCACTTTAACTACACGTCTGGCGGAAGGCTTTCGTAGTATTGAGCCATCGAATCAAGAGTGATTTCGTTTCGCGACGGAACGCCGTCAGGCAATCCACCCCGAGCCTCTCGCCACGGTGCTTCTAGGTGCGTCAGATCACTAAGCCACTGTGGGCTTTTGTCGCCGTAATACGCAAGAATAGCCTCGATTGTGTCCCGCGCATCAGCGTCAAGATTGTCGGGATTGCCAGTTCCCAATTCGGCTACCATGAATTGCCCGCGATGCTGATCATAGAGCGACGGGCATACTGGACCGTTCGCCCAAGCCTCAATGCGTTCATTGAACAAGGGCCGCCCATCCCAGACCAGCGACCAAGCTTGGGCGTAGTAGGCCAATTTTTGCAGCTTCCAAGCCGTCACAGGGCCTATTCTGCGAAGGATGTAGGCCGCAACATCATGCACATTGGCCATTGTCGACCCCTCCTCTCTTATCTCCATCAAACGTGTGGTTACTCGGCCCAATCTTCAACATGTCCGCCAGCACCTCCTTAAAACCAAGCGGACGCACGCTTACTGTCTTCTGGGCGGTGCTGTGCTCCGAGTCGCCACCCTAGCGACCGGAAACCTGCCAATGAGTTACGCTACTAGGTGAGTCCCCACTCCGACCACAGGACACCAGTGCCGGAGACGGTAGACAGGTCAGCCTTGGAACCTGATCGGCCTCAAAGCCCTTCCGGGTTCTATCCCTAGTTGGGGCACCATGTCCCTTTGCCACAAAGGCACTAACAAATTCTTTCTTTGCGAAATTCAATGGGGCTGGACGGGCGCCAGCGTGCAACACGCATGAACCCCCTTATCCTTTCGTTCTTACGCCAATGATGTCTCGACCGGTTTTATGTGCATTGTGCACAGGTTCCCCAGGATTCACAATGACCGGCCTTACGTGCTAATGTATTGTTAACAATTTCGTTCAACAACTTCTTTATGTAATTCTAGGTCCGTGAAATTGCCAATCCTGGCGCGCTTGCGCGGCTGCCACGGAAGTTTCATCTTCCCGTCGTTGGCACATTTTCCAGTCCGGCCATATCGTTTTCGGAAAACGGTGCCGTTGTGCCGGTCGGGCGTGTGATCGACGGCCAGGGGACGGGCGCTCGCGAGTCATGCTGAAGCAGCGATATCACGCAAACCTGCCGCGCACGGCGGTGCTGCTGTCGGCGCCGGCCTGGGGGGTGTTGGCGGTCCTGGCGGTCGCCGGCGGTCTGTCGATCCTTCTGGCGCTGGCCGGCGGGCTCGTCGTGCTGGCCGGCGTCGGCGCCTTGCTGACCCATCACTACCGCGACCTGAACACGCTGCGCGCCTATGTCGACAGTCTGCGCGCGCGCTGGCAGGGCGGGCGCGCCCCGCCGGAACCGCCGGCGGTGTCCTCCCCCGGCCTGGACCCCGAGCTGCCCGGCGTCCTGGCGGAGAACGCGCGCCAGCGCGACGCCCAGCGGCACGAGCTCGACGCGGCGATCCGCGGCAGCGAGGTGGTGCTGAACGGGCTGCCCGACCCGCTGCTGCTGCTGGACGGCGAGGGTGTGATTCGGCGCGCCAACCCGGCCGCCCGACAGCTTCTCGGCCCCCGCGTCGAGGGGCGCCCGCTGGCCAAGGTGCTCCGCCATCCCGACCTCTTGCAGGCCGTCGACCGCGTGCTGAACGGGGGTGCCGAGGGCGAGGTCGAGTTCACCCTGGCCGGCGCCATCGAACGCTATCTCAGCGCCCGCGTGGCCCGGCTGGAGGGGACGGGGCCGGCGGACACGGCCGCCGTGCTGTCGCTGCACGACGTGACCGCCATCCGGCGCGCCGAGCAGATGCGCGCCGACTTCGTCGCCAACGCCAGCCACGAGTTGCGCACGCCGCTGTCCAGCCTGCTGGGCTTCATCGAGACGCTGCAGGGGCCGGCCAGCGACGACCCCGAGGCGCGCGAGCGCTTTCTGCCGATCATGCTGGAGCAGGCGCGGCGCATGTCCACTCTGGTGGAGGATCTGCTGTCGCTGTCGCGCATCGAGCTGGACGAGCACACCCCGCCCACGGGACAGGCCGACCTGGCCAGAATCCTGGAGCGCGTGAAAAGCTCGCTGGAGCTGCGCGCGCAGAAGAAGGACATGACGATCGAGCTGGAAATCGCTTCGGGGACCACGGAGGTCGTGGGCGACGAGGACCAGCTCACCCAGGTCATGCAGAACCTGGTGGACAACGCCGTCAAGTACGGCAGGCCGGGCACGCCGATCCGGGTCGTCGCGGGACCGGCCAGCGAGACGCCCGGCCGTCCCTCGCGCCCCGCGCGGCGCGGCGTCGCGGTTTCGGTGATCGACCAGGGCGAGGGCATCGCGCGCGAGCACATCCCGCGCCTGACCGAGCGCTTCTACCGCGTGGACACCGCCCGCTCGCGCGAACTGGGCGGCACCGGCCTGGGCCTGGCCATCGTCAAGCACATCGTCAACCGCCACCGCGGCCAGCTCGAGGTGGACAGCACCCCCGGCGAGGGCAGCCGCTTCACCGTCTACCTGCCCGTCCGGACGCCGCGGGCGGATGGCCGGGCGGCGGCGTGAGGCTGGCGAAAAATCCGCCGGCGCCGGCGCCGGCTGTCATCAAACCGTAATCGACCTGTCGTAAAACCCACGTCGTCACGGATTACCAATGGCGCCGGCCGTTCGGCATGGCCGGGCGGCATGGCCGAGCGGCAGCCCATCCCAGCTCGGCAGGCAGCCATGGGGTGACGCCAACTCCAGAACGCATTGGAGTCGTAATCGCAATGAAGCGAAGTCTCGCCATTGTCTCGGTCGAGACGGTGGGCATGGTTGCCGCGAAGCCCGTAGTGGGACGACGGCTGCCGCACTTTTTTCAAATGGGAGGAGCCAACATGCGACGTATCGCATATGCGATCGCAACCATGAGCCTTGCGCTGGGAGGCGGCCACATTGCCAGCCCGGCGATGGCGCAGGAGACAGTCCTGGCCGACGGTTCGAGCACCGTCTTCCCCATCACCGAGGCGGTTGCCGAGGAGTTCCAGAAGAGCACCGATTACCGGATGACCGTCGGCGTCTCCGGCACCGGCGGCGGCTTCAGCAAGTTCTGCCGCGGCGAGACGGACCTTTCCGGTGCTTCCCGGCCGATCCGGCCCGGCGAGCGCGAAACGTGCGAGGAGAACGGCATCGAGTATTACGAGGTGCCGGTCGCGATGGACGCCATGGCGGTGATGGTGAACCCGCGCAACGACTGGGTTGATTACCTCACGGTCGAAGAACTCCAAAAGGTCTGGCGTCCCGAGGCGGAGGGAAAGATCACCAACTGGAACCAGATCCGCGAGGAATTTCCGGATCGGGAACTGTCTCTCTACGGCGCCGGTACGGACTCCGGGACCTACGACTATTTCACGGCCGCGATCGTGGGCAAGGAGCACTCCAGCCGCGGCGATTTCATGGCGAGCGAGGACGACAACGTCCTGGTGCAGGGAATTGCCAACGATCCCAGCGCGTTGGGCTTCTTCGGCCTCGCCTACTACGAACAGAACTCAAATAAGCTGAAGCGGGTGCCCATCTCGTACAACGGCAGCGACCCCGTGCTGCCGAGTGTCGACACCGCCGAAAGCGGCGAATACCAACCCCTGACGCGGCCCCTGTTCCTGTACGTCAAGAAGTCGTCGTACGAGGGCAAGGAATCCGTGCGGGCTTTCGTCCACGACTTCGTGCTCAATCCTGATCTCATGCGCAAGCTCGTGCGAGAGGTCGGCTACGTGTCGATCCCCGCGGAGGCCTTTCGCAAGTCCGAGGATCTCTTCGAAAACGAGAGAACGGGGACGGCCTTCGCCAGCGGGTCCCAAATCGGGGTTTCGATCCAGGATCTGCTTGAGTTGGAGCGCGTCAACTGACAGCGACGCGCGATCCGCATAGCGTGCGTGGAAGCCGGCCGTGGGCCGGCTTCCACTCGGCTGGAAAGCTGTGATTCGACCCAATGCACTGGAGCGATCGTCAATTGACGGAAAGCCATGCCAACCAAATCCAGCCCACCGACGCGTTCCTGCGACGCCGGCGACGGGTGGGCTTTGTCATGCAAGGCGTGCTGTTCGCGACCGCGAGCGTGTCCGTGTTCGTGACGGCGGGTATCGTGTACGTCCTTCTCAGCGAATCCTTGGCCTTCTTTCAGAAGGTCTCGATCATCGAATTCCTGACGGGAACGCGCTGGACGCCCCTGTTCGCGTCGAAGAACTTCGGCATCCTACCGCTCCTGTCGGCGACACTGACGGTCACGCTGGTGGCCCTGGCCGTCGCGATCCCGGGCGGCACGCTGGTCGCGATCTATCTCAGCGAATTCGCGCCGAACTGGCTGCGCGAGGTGATCAAGCCGGTGCTCGAACTCCTGGAAGGCGTCCCGACGGTCGTGTACGGCTACTTCGCGCTGTTGTTCGTGACCCCGCTGTTGCAACTGGTTTTCCCGAATCTTTTCGGTTTCAACCTGCTGGCGCCGGGGTTGGTCATGGGCATCATGATCCTGCCCTATGTGACCTCGGTCAGCGAGGACGCCATGCGCGCCGTGCCCCAGCGGCTGCGCGAGGGCGCCTACGCGCTCGGGTTCAACCGCTTTCAGACGGCTGTGCGCGTGGTGATGCCCGGCGCGTTGTCCGGAATCACGGCCGCCTACGTTCTCGGCATGTCGCGCGCGATCGGCGAAACCATGGTCGTGGCCATCGCGGCGGGTCAAATGGCGAACCTGACCTTCAACCCGATGGAGGCGGCCGCGACCATCCCCGCCTACATCGTCCAGGTCGCGATTGGCGATGTGGCGCACGGAACGATCGAGTACCAGACGATCTTTGCCGCCGGGACAATGCTGTTCGTCATCACGCTCGCGTTCAACGTTATCGGATTCCTTCTCCGGCGCCGTTACCGCGAAATCTATTGAGGGACGTCTCTGATGGTGGCCACAACAACCGTATGGAATCATGACGAGGATCGGGGCCTCGCACGCCTGGTCAAGCGCGCCAAGCGTGCGGACCTGATCTTCATGGGCTGCGGGCTCGCGGTCCTGGCGCTCGCCATCCTGACGCTGCTGTCCCTGATCATGGCGCTGGCCGTGCAGGGCGCCACCGTCGTGGACTGGCAGTTTCTCACAAGTTTCCCGTCCCGGAAGCCCGAAGAGGCGGGAATTTTGTCGGCCTGGGTGGGCAGCGCCGCCGTGATGGTGGTCACGGCGTTTCTCGCCCTTCCCCTGGGTGTCGGCGCCGGCCTGTACCTGGAAGAGTACGCCCGCAAGAACTGGATGACGGACCTGATCGAGATCAACGTGACCAATCTGGCCGGCGTGCCGTCGATCATCTACGGCCTCTTGGCGCTCGGGCTGTTTCTCTTTATTTTCGGGTTGGGTCAATGGATCCTGGTCGCCGGGCTGGTCCTGGCGCTTCTGATCCTGCCTGTCGTGATCGTCTCCACGCGCGAGGCGCTGCGCGCGATCCCGGGCAGTGTGCGCGAAGGGGCCCACGCCCTGGGTGCGGACCAGTGGCAGGTGGTGCGGCTGTATCTGCTGCCCGCCGCCAGCCCGGGCATTCTCACCGGGCTGATCGTCGGCATGTCGCGCGCCATTGGCGAGACGGCGCCGGTGATCACCATCGGCGCCCTGACCTTCATCGCCTTCCTGCCGCCTTCGCCCATCGACACGACGTTCCCATATCTCAGTTTCGAGTGGCTGACGTCGCCGTTCACTGTCATGCCGATCCAAATGTTCAACTGGATCTCGCGGCCGCAGTCCGGGTTCCACGATTTGGCGGCGGGGGCTGGGCTTGTCCTTTTGGGGATGACGCTATTGATGAACGGCCTTGCCGTTTACATCCGCTATCGCTTGCGTAAAACGCCCACGTCCAAGTAACGCCCTTGTTGCCGACAAGCAAAACGCCGTCGCTATAGGAGAACACTTATGACGATGCTTAACGAAACCGAACAGTCATCGCCGATGACCAGAAGCGTGGCGCAGCCAGGAACGACCGAGGCGGCAACGGAGGGCGGCGCGCGGCACGAGGACGCGGCGCCGGATCGCCGTGCCGTGAAGGCCGAGGTGCGTGATCTTAGCTTCTGGTATGATGACTTCCAGGCCCTGAATGGCGTTGACTTCCCCGTATACAATCAGGGCGTGACGGCGCTCATCGGGGCGTCAGGATGCGGCAAGTCCACCCTGCTTCGGTGTTTCAACCGCATGCATGACGTTCAGGGCGGGCATCATTACCGCGGATCGATCATCATGCACCCGGACAACATCAATCTGATCGGCGATGAAACCGATCCGATGCGTGTCCGCTTGCGGATCGGGATGGTGTTCCAGCAAGCCAACCCATTCCCGAAGTCGATTTTCGAAAACGTCGCGGCCGGCCTGCGCATCCGCGGCATCAAGGATCGCACGGTCCTTCAGGAAACGGTCGAGCGTTCGCTGAAGCGCGCGGCGCTCTGGGAAGAGGTCAAGGACCGGCTACACATGCCTGCGTTCGAGCTCTCGGGTGGCCAACAGCAGCGTCTGTGCATCGCACGCACCCTCGCCCCGGAGCCGGAGCTTCTGTTGCTCGACGAGCCGACTTCCGCGCTCGATCCCATCGCGACCGCAAAGATCGAGGATTTGATAACCAACCTGGGCAAGGAAGTCACGATCCTGATCGTCACGCACAACATGCAGCAGGCCGCGCGTATATCGGATTACACGGCCTTCATGCATCTCGGCGAACTGGTCGAGCACGGCAAAACGGAGACGATTTTCGGGAATCCGCGCGAAGAGCGCACCGAGGCCTATATCACCGGCCGCTTTGGCTGAGTTCGCCTTTGCCCTGCCGTGCCGGACGAATGCTGGAGATCGCGCCATGAAGATCGTCCGGCCACGGGTTGTGCTTTATCGGTCGCAAGGTCTGGCGTTGATGCAGACGACAAGGTCATCGTGATGGACGAGACTCGCTCGGCCCCGGACCCGATCGCGACGGCGAAGATCGAGGATTTGATCGACGGACGGCGCGCCGACGACACCCTTGTCATCGTCACCCTCGACATGCGGAAGGCCGCCCGCGTCTCGCAGCGCACGGCCTTCTTCCACCTGTGGGCGAGGGCGGAAGCGGCCGATACCGAGGCCAGCTTCACCAACCCTGGGGACGAGCGGACCCTAGGCGATACAACCGACCGCTACGGCTAATGCAGCCTCATCCGGAGAGGACGCCCGTGACACAGCAGCACCACGACCACATCGTCAAATCCTTCGACGAGCAGCTCGACCAGCTCAGCCAGACCATCGCGCGCATGGGCGGCCTGGCGGAAAGTCAGCTCGCCAGCGCGATGGACGCCCTGATGAAGCGCGACGGCGAGCTGGCCACCCGCGTCATCGAGTCCGACAAGGAGCTGGACGCGATGGAGCACGCCGTCGAGGAGATGGCGGTGCGCCTGCTGGCCCTGCGCCAGCCGATGGCCAGCGACCTGCGGGAGGTGGTGGGCGCCTTCAAGATCGCCTCGGACACCGAGCGCATCGGCGACTACGCCGTCAACGTCGCCAAGCGGTCGATGGCGCTCAGCCAGTTGCCGCAGATGCCGCCGGCGCATGCCCTGCCGCGCATGGCGCGCCTGGTGCAGTCGATCGTCAAGGACACCTTCGACGCCTACGTCGACCGCGACGCCGAGAAGGCCGTCGACGTCTGGCACCGCGACGAGGAGGTGGACGAGATCTACACCTCGATGTTCCGGGAGCTGCTGACCTACATGATGGAGGACCCGCGGGCCATCACGCCGGGCACCCACATGCTGTTCATCGCCAAGAACATCGAGCGCATCGGCGACCACGCCACCAACGTCGCCGAGACCGTGCATTATCTGGTCAAGGGCACCTACATCGAGGGCGGCCGGCCCAAGGGCGACTGGTCGTCCTATGCCGTGGTGCCGTCAGGGGAAGACGAGGACGCGAGCGACCCGGACGCCGGCACGCCGGGCAGGGAGGACTAGATCGTGATGAAGCCGCTGATCCTGGTGGTGGAGGACGAGGCCGCGCTGGTCACGCTGCTGCGCTACAACCTGGAGCGCGAGGGCTTCCGGGTCGCCGCCGCGCACGACGGCGAGGAGGCGCTGGTGATGGCCGCGGAGGAGCGGCCGGACCTGGTGTTGCTGGACTGGATGCTGCCGCTGACCTCGGGGCTGGAGGTCTGCCGCCGCCTGCGCCGGCAGCCCGAGACCCGCGACGTGCCCATCCTGATACTGACCGCCCGCGGCGAGGAGGCGGACAAGGTGCGCGGCCTGGACAGCGGCGCCGACGACTACATCACCAAGCCGTTCTCCCCGGCCGAGCTGATCGCGCGCATCCGCGCCGTGCTGCGCCGGGCCCAGCCCCAGCTCACCAGCGAGGTGCTGCAGTTCGAGGACCTGACGATGGACCTGGCCGCCCACCGCGTGCGCCGGGGCAGCCGCGACGTGCACCTCGGCCCTACGGAGTTCCGCCTGCTGCGGCACCTGATGCAGCACCCCGGCCGGGTGTTCAGCCGCGAGCAGCTTCTCGACGCGGTCTGGGGGCACGATGTCTATGTCGAGCCGCGCACCGTCGACGTGCACATCCGCCGCCTGCGCAAGGCGCTGAACACCGGGCCGGAGGCCGACCTGATCCGCACGGTGCGGGCCGCCGGCTACGCCCTGGACCACCCGGCCAACAACACCGAGGCCGACGCCGCGGACGCGCGCGACCTGGCGTAAGGGCGGCGGACTCGGCGGCGGGCGCTAGGCCAAGCCGGGATCGTCGCCCGTGCCGTCGAAAAGGGCGGCGACCTCGCTGACGGCGGCATCCACGCTGGCGGTCGTCGCGTCGACGTCGGCAAGGGTGTCGCGGGCCTGCTGGCCGTGCTCGTCCAGCTTCCAGGGGTCGAGCGACTCCTGTGGATATTCCGTGCGATAGAACCAGGCCGCCTGCGACTTGTGCAGCACCGTGGTCAGGTCCTGATGCTCGGCGGTATCGCGGGCGCCGGAGATGATGTCCACGATAATCCGGCCGACCGGGCGGCCCGCGGCGAGTTCGGCGGTCAGGTGCTCGCCCCAGTACGCCAGTCCTTCCCCGCCCAGCTCGCGGTTGAACAGGTTGAGGTAGACATCCTGCAGGAAGCTTTCGACCTGCTCCGGCCGGGGGTCGGCGAGGAAGGGGTAGAGGTCCCGCGTCTCGTGGTCGATGGCGAAGCTGTTGGCGATGTCCACGAACACCCGGCCGGGGTTGCCGGTGTCTTGAACGCCGGTGAGAAACTGCTCCCCCCAGAAGTCGTAGCCCGCCGGATCGGGCGCCCGCCCGAAATACCCGGCGTAGAGAAGCGAGAGGGTGTCGATATACTGGATGGCGGTGCCGCCGTCGCCGCTTGCCGAGGTCAGGAACCTGCCGCCGTGGACGCCCGCCAGCGTGAGCGTGGCGTCGGGCTCGGGCGGGCCGTCGACATCCAGGGACAGTACGGTGTCCTCGCCCGCGATGCGGCTGTTCACCTCGAGGTTTGCCGCGTCAGGGATCACCAGGGTGTCGAAGGGGCTGAAGTCCTGGATGCGATCGCCCTGGATCTCCGCCAGAGTCGCCCGGAAGACGTCGCGATCCGGGCCGCCGGCGAGCGTGTCCGCGCCCGCGCCCCCGATCAGGGTATCCCGGCCCGAGCCGGTGCGAATCGTGTCGTTGCCGCCGCCGCCGTTCACCACGGCGTCGTGTTCGCCGAGCCCGGCATTCGCTCCTTCGTCGAGCACGAGCTCGTCGTCACCCTCGGTGCCGGTCAGCGGCGCGGAGAGACCGCTCGAGCCGGCACCAACTTCGTCAGCCTCGGGGCCGTCGTCCGGCGCCGGGGAGCCGCCGTCTCCCGTCCCGCCCGACCCGACGGGCGGCGTTCCACCTGGAGGCGGGACCGCGTCGGTGCCATCGGTCGGTCCATCCTGGGTGTCGCCGTCGTCACCCGGGACCCGACCGCTCAGGATGACCCGGGGGAGATCGTTGGCGAAGCGTTCGCCGATGTAGAGAAAGACGCCGGCGGGATCGAGCGGCTCGGTCAAATGGAAGGTGACGGCGCCGCCCTCGCCGATCGACAGCGAGCCGTCAATGGCCTCGCTCGAGGCATCGCGCGTGCCCGGCGTCGCCAGGTCGAAGTCGATCGCATTGACGCCCGTGGTGCCGAAGAGGAAGCCGGTGCGAAGCTCTTCCGGGAAGTCGTTGGCGTAGGGCCGCAGGAAGCCTTGACTCAGGGTCACACCGTCCGCGTCGAAGGCGAAACGGTCCAGCGCGGGGAGGCCATCGACCGCCGAGGCCTGCTCGATGAATTCCGTGGACAGCCGCACGAAATCGAGGTCGAAGCCGGAGAACCCGCTCGATCCGCCGGAAACCACGCCGTCATCGACGATGGTGATGGTGTCGACCGTTTGCAGTCCGGACTGCCCGAGGTCGAGTCGAATGACCCCCGTGATTCCCGCCGTGCCCTCCAGAACGTTCGAAGCATCGGGCATGAGCTTCCGCCCCATTCAAACTTTTGCCGAAAATCCAAATTTTCGCGATCGGAACTTGTTGTCACGACGCGACACGAATTCTGTTACGAACCACTCTTGCGCCATAAGTTCTTCAAGTCAACGCCAAGCGAATTTTTATAAAAACTTGTAGTTGCTTTCCGAAAGTAAAGTTGTGCGGCGGCATGGCTGTCCTGCGCCGTCGGCGGAATGGCAACCGCCACGGCGCGGCCTTCCCATACCGCCCGACGAATGAAACCATACATCTGGGGTGGCCTCATGCCTCGACACGCAGCATGAGGAACTGGTCCCGGATCCTCACCCTGAGCCTGTCGAAGGGTGCGCGTGCCGCCCTTCGACTCCGCGCCCGGCCGGCTCAGATCTCCCGCAGCAGCGTCTCCGCGCCGCTGACGTTGACCGCGCCGGGGCTCTCCTCGACGTGCAGCGACGTCACCACGCCGTCGTCCACCACCGCCGAGAAGCGCTTGCAGCGCGTGCCCAGGCCGGCGCCGCTGCCGTCGAAGTCCAGGCCCATCGCCTGGGCCAGCTCCGCGTTGCCGTCGGCCAGCAGCGTCACCTTGCCCTCGGCGCCCGAGGCCCTGGCCCACTCCTTCATCACGAAGGGGTCGTTGACCGAGACGCAGGCGACCTCGTCCACGCCCTTGGCCTTGAACTGCTCGGCATGCTCGATGAAGCCGGGCAGGTGCTTTTGCGAACAGGTCGGCGTGTAGGCTCCTGGCACGCCGAACAGCGCCACCTTGCGGCCCTTGAAGAAGTCCGCCGTGGGCACGTCCTCGATGCCGTCGTCGCCGAGGCGCTTCAGCGTGACCTCCGGAATGCGCTCGCCGGTCTGGATCATGATGGGTCTCCCCTCTTTCGCGCTTGGCCGCCCCATGAGATAAGCCGCCAGCGCGCCCGTACAAGCGGCGCATGGCCCGGCATGCCATTCCGCGGGCGCGCACGGGTGTCGCACGGGTTGCCAAGGCCGGGCGCAGGCGCTATAACCGCCACCCCCGACGTGCGGGCGACCGCGGCCCTGGACATGCCCGGAAGCCCGCGACACCCGGAACCGCGCGGTCGCTCTCGGCCGCGCTTTTCGTGCAGAGGAAAGGATCAAATGTCCAAGCTGAAAACCAAGAGCGGTGCCAAAAAGCGATTCAAGCTGACCGGCACCGGCAAGGTCCGCGTCCAGTATGCCTACAAGCGGCACAATCTTCGCAAGCGGCCCCAGCAGATGAAGCGGCAGGCGCGCGGCATGAAGGTGCTCGGCAAGACCGAGGCCGACATGGTCAAGAAGCATTTTCTGCCGAACGGCTAAACGCCGCAGCTTCGAATTCAAGCCAGCGAGAGGAGTGCCGCCATGTCGCGAGTGAAGCGCGGAGTCACGTCGCACGCCAAGCACAAGAAGGTCCTGAAGGCCGCCAAGGGCGGCTTCGGACGCCGCAAGAACGTCATCCGGGTCGCCCGCCAGCACGTCGAGAAGGCGAACCAGTACGCCTATCGCGACCGCAAGCAGCGCAAGCGCGACTTCCGCAGCCTGTGGATCCAGCGCATCAACGCCGGCGCGCGCCAGCACGGGCTGACCTATTCCCAGTTCATGGCCGGGATCAAGAACGCCGGGATCGAGGTCGAC
>CAZLNO010000061.1:0-23856 GCA_964561005.1 uncultured Rhodovibrionaceae bacterium
GATCCGGCCGCGCCGGCGCTGGTGATCCGGCCGCGCCAGCCGCGCCTGCACACCCGCCACGCCGGGCCGGCCGTGGATGACATCGCCGACATCGTCGGCAAGCCGGATCGCCTGATGCTGGGCCTGCGCAAGGTCGGTCCGAACGTCCTGGGCAGCGCGCGGCAGGAGGCCTTCCTGCGCTGGGCCTGCGGACGGGCGCCGTGAGCACGGCGTCCGCACGGCGTGTACATCGACGCTGACGCGTGTCCGCCATCGCTTTCGCGGTTTTCCGGGTGTCTCCGGCGCCGATGTTGACGGATGTAGACGTCTGCGGACGTCGCCGCGGGGTTCGGGCTCCCGTCCGCGCCCCGAACGTTTTTGTGTCACCGCCATCGGTGAAACGTTCGGGGCGGGGACAGAGCCCCCGCCCCGCAACTGCCTTGGTGAATTGTATCGTGGCGCGGGATATCGAACGCAGATTGTGCATGCCGTAATGCGTCACAGGGCGTTGGTTGGAACGGAAGAAGAACACTTTGCCGGATATCGGAACGGAAGTCAAGATTCGCAACTCGTCCGTGGTCCGGCGCCGACCTCCGGCCTGAACACCGCCGCCCCTCGCGGTTCGCCGGCGTGGCGCGTGCGCGGTTCGCCGGCGTCTTGGATCGCTTGCCTGTATCGCGCATATTTACCGGCAGGTGCAAAGCAGCGACGCGCGCGGGGAGGCGCCCATGAGCGACGATACCACGACGACGCGGGATGGGGCGGCCGAGGTGCGCGAGGTCCGGCGCGCCCGACCCAGGGCGACGGACGCGCGCACGCTCTCGGAGTTCCTGATCCGCCCCGACCCGGCCGACCCGCGCCTGACCGAGCGGGTGCGCGGCGTCGACCAGGACGGGCAGGACGTCGAGACGCGGGTGGTGATGGAGCGGCCGCTGACGATCTACCTGAACGGCCAGGAAATCGTCACGGCGATGACGATCAACGACTATCCGGAATACCTCGCCGTCGGCTTCCTGCTGAACCAGAACATGCTGCGTTCGGACGACGTGATCGCCGGGATCGACTACGACGACGAGCTGGAAGTGGTCGTCGTCCGCACCGAGCGCGCGACCGACTACGAGGAGAAGCTGAAGAAGAAGACGCGCACGTCCGGCTGTGCGCAGGGCACCGTCTTCGGCGACCTGATGGAGAAGTTCGAGGAGATCGTCCTGCCCGAGGACGCCATGATCAAGACCTCCTGGCTGTACAGCCTGACGCGCAAGATCAACGCCACGCCCAGCCTCTACCTGGAGGCCGGGGCGATCCACGGCTGCGTGCTCTGCCAGGAGGACCGGCCGCTGCTCTACATGGAGGACGTCGGGCGGCACAACGCGGTGGACAAGATCGCCGGCTACATGTTCCTGCACGACGTCTCGCCGGCCGACAAGATCTTCTACACCACCGGTCGTCTCACTTCCGAAATGGTCATCAAGACGGTGCAGATGGAAATTCCCATCCTGGCCTCGCGCTCGGGCTTCACGGCCTGGGGCGTCGATCTGGCGCGCCAGGCCGGGCTCACCCTCATCGGCCGCGCCAAGGGCAAGCGCTTCATGGCGCTGTCGGGCGCGCAGCGCATCGTCCGCGATGTCGACCCGGCCCGGCTCGCCGAGGAGGAGCCGAAGCACCAGCGCAAGGGCGCGCGCGGCGATGCTTGAGGAGCGCGACGACAAGGTCTGCGGCGTGCTCCTGGCCGGCGGTCAGTCGCGGCGCATGGGCGGCGGCGACAAGACGCTGCGCGAACTGGGCGGCAAGCCGTTGCTGGCGCACGTCATCGACCGCGCGGCGCCGCAGGTCGACGCGCTGGTCATCAACGCCAACGGCGACCCCGCGCGCTTCGAGGCCTTCGGCCTGCCGGTGGTGCCCGACGTGGTGGAGGGCTTCGCCGGGCCGCTGGCGGGGGTGCTGACCGGGATGGACTGGGCGGCGGCGAACCTGCCCGACTGTCCGTGGGTCGTCACCTTCGCCTGCGACGCGCCCTTCCTGCCGCGCGAGCTGGTGGACCGCTTTCTGACGGTGGTGCGCCAGGACGACGCCGACATGGCCTGCGCCGCCAGCCAGGGACGCAGCCACCCGGTGTTCGGCCTCTGGCCGCTGGACCTGCGCGAGGACCTGCGCGCGGCCATGCTGGAAGAGGACGTCCGCAAGGTGGACGTCTGGACCGCCCGGCACCGCCTGGCGACCGTGCCCTTCGAGCTGCTGTACACGCCGAAGGGGCCGGTCGACCCCTTCTTCAACGCCAATCACCCGGAGGACCTGGCGGAGGCCGAGCGGCTGCTCGCGAGCCTCGGCGGCTGACCGCCCCGCCCCCGCCGCCCGTCGCATCACGGCAAGCGACCATGCTGCACGTCTATGGCATCCATGATGGAAAGCTCGCGGTTCTTGAGGGTGTCACCCCGGAGTCGGCGTCGCCGGCCGAGGCGGTGTGGATCGACCTGGTGGCGCCGAGCGAGCGCGAGGAGGAGGCCGTCGAGCGCTGGCTGGGCATCGACATCCCGACGCGCGAGGAGCGGGAGGAGATCGAGGCCTCCAGCCGGCTGTACGAGCAGGACGGCGCGGCCTTCATGACGGCGACCCTGGTCAGCCGCGCCGACACGCCGCGCCCGGAAAGCTCCGTCGTCACCTTCATCCTGAATGCCGGCGCGCTCGTGACCGTCCGCTACGCGGAGCTGAAGGCCTTCGACACCTTTGTTCGGCAATCGCAACGCCAGGCCCCGCGCCACGCCACCGGCCAGACCCTGCTGGCGGGACTGCTGGACGCCGTGGTCGACCGCCTGGCCGACGTGCTGGAGGCGGTCGGCGCCGGGTTGGACGAGGTCTCCCGCCAGGCCTTCGCCGACGACGGCAGCAAGAAGACCGGCCGCGACTTCCAGGCGCTGCTGGGCCGCATCGGGCGCAACGGCGACCTGATCTCCAAGGCCGGGGAGAGCCTGGTCAGCCTGGCGCGCCTGATCGCCTTCGCCCGCCAGCTTGACGCGGTGCGCGGGGACCACGCGGTGGCCGCGCGTTTCAAGACGCTGGCGCAGGACGTCGCCTCGCTGAACGACCACACCGGCTTTTTGAACAACAAGATCGGCTTCCTTCTCGACGCCATCTTCGGCATGATCAGCATCGAGCAGAACGCCACGATCAAGATTTTCTCCGTCGTCGCGGTGATCTTCCTGCCGCCGACGCTGATCGCCAGCATCTACGGCATGAACTTCGAATACATGCCGGAGCTGGGCTGGCCCTTCGGCTACCCGCTGGCGCTGCTGCTCATGCTGGTCTCGGCGGTCCTGCCCTATGCGCTGTTCAAGTATCGGGGCTGGCTGTAGTCGTTACGCAACGGGAACGAAATCGGGTGTCATCCTGGAATGACGATGAGCCGGAATTGCTGACGCTGCTGCGCGTCGGCCGCGTCCACGCGCCGGAGCGGCTGGAGGCCACCGACATCCTGATGGCCGGCGGGCGCATCGCGGCGCTGGGCCGCGGGCTTGAGCCGCCGCCCGGCTGGCCGGTGCGGGTCGTGGAGGCGCGCGAGCTCACCGCCGTGCCCGCCTTTATCGACCAGCACGTCCACGTCACCGGCGGCGGCGGGGAGGGCGGCTTCGCCACCCGCTGCCCGGAGATCACGGCCGCGGAGATCGCCGCCGCGGGGATCGGAACGGTCGTCGGCGTGCTGGGCACCGACAGCGTCAGCCGCTCCCCGGCCGACCTGCTGGCCAAGGTGCGCGGCCTGCGCGCGGAGGGCATCGACGCCTACATGTACACCGGCGCCTACCGGGTACCGCCGCCGACGCTGACCGGCGACCTGCAGCGCGACCTGGCGTGGATTCCCGAGGTCATCGGTTTGGGCGAGCTGGCGATCTCCGACCACCGCTCCAGCCAGCCGAGCGACGCCGAGATCGCGCGGCTGGTCAGCGAGGTGCGCGTCGGCGCCATGCTGGCCGGCAAGCGCGGCATCTGCCACTTCCATGTGGGCGACGGCGAGCGCGGTCTGTCGCCGCTGCGGCGCCTGCTGTCGGAGACCGAGATTCCCGCCGACCAGGTCATTCCGACGCACGTCAACCGGCGGCCGGCGCTGCTGGCGGACGCCGCCGATTATGCGAAGACCTTCGCCGCCAGCGTGGACGTCACCGCCTTCGACGACGCCGGGCCGGACGACCTTTCCGGCTTCGACGGGGTGCGCCGGCTGCTGGAGCTTGGCGTGCCGGCGGCGCGGATCACCATGAGCTCGGACTGCAACGGCAGCCTGCCGAGCTTCGACGAACGGGGCCGCTATCTGGGCATGCGGGTGGCGACGAACGCCCGGCTGCTCGCCGACTGGCGGCGGCTGGTGCGCGAGGATGTGCTGCCGCTCGAGGATGCCCTGGGGCTGATCGCCGGCAACGTCGCCCGCGTGCTGGGCCTGGAGGCGCGCAAGGGCCGGCTGGCGGCGGGCCACGACGCCGACATCACCCTGCTGGACGCCGATCTCCAGCCGCGGCGCACCTTCGTGGCGGGGCGCTGCGTCCACGATGCCGCTGATGGCTGAGGCGTCGCACGCCATTGTTCGCGATGGACAAACCGTCTATTTTGTCCAGAGAGGAGGCCCCACATGCGGTACATTTCGGCCACGGAGGCCAAGCAGCGACTGTCGGCCGTCATCGACGCCGCGCAGCGGGAACCGATCGTTATCCGTCGGCAGAAGCGCGACGCGGCCGTTCTCATGTCGGCCCGGGAGTACGAACGTCTGCGCGGATTGAACGCCGAGGCATTTCAACAGTTGTGCGATCGCGTGGGCGAACGAGCGCGCGAGCGTGGGCTGACCCCGGCAAAGCTGGCGGAAATCCTGGAAGACGATGCATGATCGGCGCGTCGTCGTCGACACGAATGCGCTGATCAGTCGCTTGCTGTTGCCGGATTCGACCGCGGCGCGGGCCGTTCGACGTGCCGTGGATACCTGCGAGGTTCTGTCCTCCGACGACACGCTCGATGAACTCGCGGACGTGCTGTCGCGCTCGAAGTTCGATTCCTACGTTTCCCTCGCGGAGCGGCAGGAGTTTCTTGCCGTGTTAACGCGTGTGGCCATGTGGATGCCGATCGTCCACACCGTGCGTGCCTGTCGGGATTCCCGCGACGACAAGTTCCTCGAACTGGCCCTGAACGGGGAAGCGCAGGCGATCATCAGCGGCGACGCCGACCTTCTGTCGCTGCATCCTTTTCGCGATATTGCCATTCTGACGCCGATGGACTTTCTGGCGTGGTAAAGTCGGCCGAGGAATGGACGGCCGGCGTTCGCGATCCGGAAAACGCGGATGCGGCGCTGGCCGGGATCCGGCCATCTTGACGGGTTATTCTGCCGCGACGGAAGGTTAATACAGACGTGACCCTACAACTCGCCCCGCAGCCGGGGTTTCGCCAGAACACCTGGGCCGTGCTGCCCGACGCCCTGACGACGGCGGACTGCGACCGCCTCGTCGGCGAGGCGGCGGCGCTGCGCCGGCTCACCGGGCAGTTGCTCGGCGGCGCCACGGCCGCCGAGGTGCGCCGGAGCGAGGTGGCCTGGCTGGCCGACGCGCCCGAGCACGGCTGGATCTACCGGCGCATGGCCGAGATCGCCGGGCGCCTCAACGCGGAGAACTTCCGCCATGCCCTCGACGGCTTCGACGAGGAGCTTCAGCTTGCGATGTATGCCAGTGACGTGGCCGGCCATTACGACTGGCACGTGGATCGCGGCGGCCGGGGCGCGGCCGCGCGGCGGAAGCTGACCGTCGTCGTGCAGCTTTCCGACCCGGCGGCCTACGCGGGCGGCGACCTGGAACTGAATGTCACGGGATCGTCCGTCGCGGCGCCGCGAGCGCGCGGCACGGCGATCGCGTTTCCGTCCTACGCGCTGCACCGGGTCGCCCCGGTGACGCGCGGCTGCCGCTGTTCCCTCGTCGGCTGGCTGCACGGCCCGGATTTCGTGTAGGCCGCTGCCTTGGCGATCACGCGGCGGCCGCCTGGATGAGTTCGAAGAGCTTGCCCTCCGCCCGCGGCGGCTCCTCGCCGTTGCGCTCCAGATAGATGCCGAGGATCATGATGTCGATGTCCCGGCCGTTGCGCGCGCAGGGCAGGGCAAGCCGGTGCAGATTCACGCCCATCCCGTCCGGGTCCGTCAGGCCCAGGATATCGTACTGCGGCCGCCGCTCGTGCAGCGCCCTGCGCTGCGGGGCAAGAACGCGGTGCTGGGTCTCGGGCGGCGCCACGTCGTTCAGGTATCGCCCGGAATAGTCGGCGTCGTGGTACTCGATCAGCCGCCGCCCCACCACGCGCAGCTTGAAGCGCTCGCCGTCGCTGTCGACCTCGTTGATCGAGAGGTTGCCGATCCAGGGCTGCAGGTCGGTGAAGCGCAGGTCCGCGTGCGCCGGCAGCCGGCCGCCCTGACGACGGCGGTTCCAGAGGGCCAGAAGCTGCGACAGCCGCTCATGCCGCACCTCCGGCAGGCCCTGGGGACCGCCGGGGAGGGTGGATTCGGAAAGCTTGTCGGCCAACTTCAGGGTGCGGAGGTGGACCTCGTAGAAAGAGGCGCCGAGTTCATAGGCGAGCTCCTCGGTGGACAAGCCCCGCAGGAGTCCGCGAAGAAGCCTGCGATCGAAAGGTTTGAGTTCCATGCCACCTCGTCTGTCTGGAACCTCTTTATCGGGAAGCTATCTCACTAGGCGGACATTTGCAACTTGATGGTACAGTTTTACGGTAAAGACTCTTTAACAGAAATTCCGTTCTTGATCATAAAAGAATTAAAGTTCATGTTTTGATCTGAATCGGGTACCAGTTGAGTCGATTGGCCAAGATATTCGTAACCCGGATCGCGTGCGGTAACCATATCATGATGACATCGGCGGGCGTGATTTAAATATCGACTCCAAATCTATCGGGTTCCCGGCGACCAGCGACCACGTGCCTTCGCCTTGCGAGCCTCGGGGCCCGGTGCTAGGGTCCGCGCGCCGCGCCGGAGGGCTGCCCAGCTTGCCGGTCGCGCCGTTTCCGAACAAGGAGGACAGCAGAGCATGGCGGTCGACAGGGACACCGTCCTGCACGTGGCGAAGCTGGCGAGGATTCGCCTGGAGCCGGAGCAGCACGAATCGCTGACCCAGGAGCTCTCCAACATCATCCGCTGGGTGGAGCAGCTCGGCGAGCTCGACACCGAGGGGGTCGAGCCGATGACCAGCGTGGCCGAGATGCAGCTCCCCATGCGCGAGGACGCCGTCGCCGACGGCGACCGTCAGGGCGACATTCTCGCCAACGCGCCGGAAAGCAGGCACGGCTTCTTCGTCGTGCCCAGGGTGGTGGAGTAGGCGATGTCCGAACTGACCGGCATGACGCTGAGCCAGGCGCGCGACCGCCTGGCCAAGGGCGAGGCCTCGTCGCGGGAGCTGACCGAGGCGCATCTGCGGGCCGTGGAGGCGGCGCGGGAGCTGAACGCCTTTGTGACCGAGACGCCGGACAAGGCGCTGGAGATGGCCGCCGCCTCGGACGCGCGGCGGGCGAAGGGCGAGGCCGGGCTGCTGGAGGGCGTTCCGCTCGCCGTCAAGGACCTGTTCTGCACCGAGGGCGTGCTGACGTCCGCCGGCTCGCACATCCTGGACGGATTTCAGCCCCCCTACGAGTCCACCGTCACCGCGAACCTCTGGAAGGCGGGCGCGGTGATGCTGGGCAAGGCGAACATGGACGAGTTCGCCATGGGCTCGTCGAACGAGAACAGCCACTACGGCCCGGCGCGCAACCCCTGGCGCCGGCGCGGCGACAACCGCCCGCTGGTGCCCGGCGGCTCGTCCGGCGGCTCGGCCAGCGCGGTGGCGTCGCGCATCGCCCTGGGCGCGACCGGCACCGACACCGGGGGTTCCATCCGCCAGCCGGCGGCGTTCTGCGGCATCGTGGGCATGAAGCCGACCTACGGCCGCTGCTCGCGCTGGGGCATCGTGGCCTTCGCCTCCTCCCTGGACCAGGCCGGACCGATGACGCGCAGCGTGCGCGACGCCGCGATCATGCTGCGCGCGATGGCCGGGCACGATCCGAAGGACTCCACCAGCGTCGACAAGCCGGTGCCCGACTTCGAGGCGGCGCTGACCGGCGACATCCGCGGCCTCAAGGTCGGCATCCCGAAGGAATATCGCGTCGACGGCATGCCGCAGGAGATCGAGGCGCTGTGGCGGCAGGGCGTCGAATGGCTGAAGGACGCCGGCGCGGAGCCCGTGGACATCTCGCTGCCGCGCACGTCCTACGCGCTGCCGGCCTATTACATCATCGCGCCGGCGGAGGCCTCGTCGAACCTGGCGCGCTACGACGGCGTGCGCTTCGGCCTGCGCGCCGGCGAGGGCCGCAGCCTGGAGGAGGTCTACGAGGCCACGCGCGGCGAGGGCTTCGGCACCGAGGTGAAGCGCCGCGTGCTGATCGGCACCTACGTGCTCTCGGCCGGCTACTACGATGCCTACTACAACAAGGCGCGCAAGGTGCGCACCCTGATCGCCGAGGACTTCCGCGCCGCCTATGAACAGGTCGACGTTATCCTGGCGCCCACCACGCCCTCGGCGGCCTTCGGTGTCGGCGAACTGGTGGACGACCCCATCGCGATGTACCTGAACGACGTCTTCACCGTGCCGGCCAGCCTGGCGGGCCTGCCGGCGATCTCGGTGCCGGCCGGGCTGAGCGAAGAGGGCCTGCCGCTGGGCCTGCAGCTCATCGGCCGCCCGTTCGACGAGGAGACCGTCCTGCGCACCGCCGGCGTGCTGGAGTCCGCCGCCGGCTTCGACGCCGCGCCGACGGTGTGAGGGTGGGGCTTAGGGGCGAAAACGTTCGGGGCGCCGGCAAGTTGCGGGGCGCGGGCCCCCGTCCGCGCCCCGAACGTTTTTTGACCGTGCGCGAGGAAAACGTTCCGGTCGGGGCCAGAGACCCCGACCGGCGGAGGGCGCCTCAGCCCTGCTCGCGCTTGAAGGGGGCGTTGGCCTTGCGGTCCTTCACCCGGACGCGCAGGTCCTTGACCATCTCGTACTCGCCGGGGCCGCCCTTGCCGCGGATGTCGTTCGAGGCGACGTGCTGCAGCGCGTCGACATGAGCGCGCAGGATCTCGTCGAAGTAGGCGTCATCCTCGACATTTTGCAGATAGTCCAGCAAGTTGTCGCAGATGATCGTCGCCAGGTGATAGCCGAAGGAGCCGGCCACCCCGCGCATGTCCGACAGCTTGCGCAGGACGTTCTGCCACCAGTCGTCCTTGGGCGCGTAGACCCGCGGCTTGTTCCGCGCCAGCCGCGACAGCTCGGCGATGTCCTGGGTGAGCTGCACCAGATAGTCGCCGCGCATCTCGGTCAAGGCTTCCTGGCCGCGCTTGATCGCCTCGCTGGCGCTGATCCCGCCCGGCTTCTGCAGGCGCTCCTTCAGGCTGGGGCGGGCCTTGTTGTTCTGCTCGGGCTTCGCTGAGCTCATCCTGCCGTCCTTATCCTGAGCGGGCTGTCGTGGATGACGTCTCGGCGGCATCGTTTTCGATGTCGTCGCCGCCGTCATCGCCGTTTTCGCCGTCATCGCCGTTTTCGCCGTCGTGGCCGGCGGGTTCGGCGGCACGCGCGCTGGCCTCGCCCGCGAGCGCGGCGGCGGCCTCGGCGGCGCGCATGTTGGCATAGCCCACGGGGTTGTCGATCACGCTGACGATGCGCTTGAACAGCGTATCGGGAGAGACCGGCTTGCGCAGGAAGCCGTCCACGCCCGCGTCGCGCGCGGCGACCACGCGCGCCTTCTCCGTCAGGCCGGTCAGCATGATCAGCCGCATGTCCTCGTCGGCCAGGCGCTTGTCGGTGCGCAGGCGCCGGATCAGCTCGTAGCCGTTGAAGGGCGCGATCGACCACTCGGTCATCACGATGTCGATGTGATGGTGGCGGATCTGCTCGACCGCCTCCTCGCCGTTGCTGGCCTCGTAGACCGCCTGGAAACCGAATCGCAGCAGGACCTTCATGATCATTTTGCGAAACGGCTGGCAGCCGTCCACGACCAGCAGCGTGATTTCCGAGAAGTTGGCCTTCGGACCCGTCAGCGCCGTCTTGGTCGTGATGTCGTAGACGTAGGGCGTGCGCGTCGTCATGCCGGCCTTGCTGCTGGGGCGCGAAACTTTCCTCGCGCGACATCAAACAGGCGGTAAAGGCGTCTGCAAACCCGTCCCGCCGCTAGAAAATAGCGTTTCCAACGGCGGCGGTCCACCTTGGGGTTGCCGGCCGGACGAAGAGCTTTGCACCGGTGCAACACCCTGGCGAGGTGGCGCCGCGCCGGCCTCCTTTGGCGGGTGAGCGGTGCGGGGACCGGGCGGGCGTTGCGAGGACGGGCGCGATCGTGTACCTGACGCCCTGGAGAGTGCCAGGACAATCGACGACAGCCACGGGTCGCGCACAATGGCCAACTATCGCATCGCGGGCAGCACGGGGGAATGGGAGATCGTCTGCGGTCTGGAGGTCCACGCCCAGATCATCTCCGAGGCCAAGCTGTTCTCCGCCGCCGCCACGGCCTTCGGGGCCGAGCCGAACACCCAGGTCTCGCCGGTCGACGCCGGCATGCCGGGCATGCTGCCGGTCATCAACAGGCGCTGCGTCGAGCAGGCGATCAAGACCGGCCTGGGCCTGCGCGCGCGGATCAACCGCGTCTCGGTGTTCGAGCGCAAGAACTACTTCTACCCCGACCTGCCGCAGGGCTATCAGATCTCGCAGTACCTGCACCCGCTGGTGGGCGAGGGGACGATCTACCTCGACATGCCCGACGGCGAGGTGGTGCCGGTGGGCATCGAGCGCCTGCACATGGAGCAGGACGCCGGCAAGTCGCTGCACGACCAGGAGCCGGGCAAGACCTACGTCGACCTGAACCGCTCCGGCGTGGGGCTGATGGAGATCGTCTCCAAGCCCGACATCCGCAGCCCCGAGCAGGCCGGCGCCTACATCACCAAGCTGCGCTCGATCCTGCGCTATCTGGGGGTGTGCGACGGCAACATGGCCGAGGGCTCGATGCGCTGCGACATCAACGTCTCGGTGCGCAAGCCGGGGGCGGGCTTCGGCACCCGCTGCGAGGTCAAGAACGTCAACTCGGTGCGCTTCATCATGCAGGCGATCGAGGCGGAGGCCACGCGTCAGATCGGCGTCATCGAGGACGGCGGGGAGATCATTCAGGAGACCCGCCTGTTCGACCCGAAGAAGGGCGAGACCCGCTCGATGCGCGGCAAGGAGGAGGCGCACGACTACCGCTACTTCCCCGACCCGGACCTGCTGCCGCTGGTGGTGGAAGAGGACTGGATCGAGCGCATCCGCGCCGGCATGCCCGAGCTGCCGGACGAGAAGAAGCAGCGCTTCATGCAGGACTACGGGCTGGGTGCCTATGACGCCGGCGTGCTGGTGGCCGAACGCGAGACGGCGGACTTCTACGAGTCGGTCGCCAGGGGCCGCGACGCCAAGACGGCGGCCAACTGGGTGACCGGCGAACTGTTCGGCGCGCTCAACAAGGCGGGCATCGAGCTGGCCGAGGCGCCGGTGGACGCGGCGATGCTGGGCGAGCTTCTGGACCTCTTGCACGACGGCACCATTTCCGGCCGCATCGCCAAGGAGGTCTTCGAGGCGATGTGGGAGACCGGCAAGCGCGCCGGCACCATCGTCGAGGAAAAGGGCCTGAAGCAGATATCCGACACCGGCGAGCTGGAGGCCATCGTCGACAAGGTGGTCGCCGACAATCCGGAACAGGTGCAGCAGGTCAGGGACGGCAACCAGAAGGTCATGGGCTGGTTCGTCGGCCAGGTGATGAAGGCCACCGGCGGCAAGGCCAACCCCAAGCTGGTCAACGAGCTGTTGAGGAAGAAGCTGGGGTAGGGGCGGAAGCCACTCATTTTGACCCGTCATCCCGGATGCGAAGCAGCATGCAGTGCTGCTTCGCTGGTCCGGGATCTGGTCGTCGTTGTGGCACGAGGTCCCGTGTCTGCACCGCAACACTGCGTGCCGCGGTGCGCACGGGGCGACGGGTCCGTCATTATTGTCGCTGGAATCAGGGTCGGGGCCGGTTCGGCTTGGCCGCCCCGGCATCTTATACCGCCCGACGTTTGAGGAGACTCGTCCTTCGACAAGCTCAGGACGAGGACCTCATGCTGAGCCTGTCGAAGCATGAGCCTGTTGAAGCATGAGGCCACCCTAGATGTATGATTTCATTCGTCGGGCGGTATTATCCGCTCTCTCATTCTTGATGCGTGATCAAGTCGGCTTGCGTCTGGTCAAGTCGACTTGCTGTGATTCTGACCACACGGCACCGATCCATGCGTGTTAGACTGCCGCACAAAAAATGTAATGCCGGAATCAATCGGCAAGATATGTGAGGCAAACGCAATCAAAGGAGCGGCGGTCATGGACGTCCAACAGGACAAGCTCGAAGCGCTATTGCACAAGATGGTCGGCGATCTCGGCGCGGCCGTGAACGGCACGCTGGTGATGATCGGCGAGGAACTGGGTCTCTATCGCGCCCTCGCCGAGCGCGGGCCGATGACGGCGGCCGGGCTGGCCGAGGCGAGCGAGACCAGCGAGCGCTATGTTCGCGAATGGCTCTCGGCCCAGGCCGCGATGGGCTATGTCAGCTACGATTCCGACAGGGACGCCTTTTACCTCTCGCCGGAGCAGGTGGCGGTGTTCGCCGACAGCGACAGCCCCTTCCTGCTGACCGGCGGCTACTACTCGATTGCCTCGGTCTACAACGACACCTTCCGCCTGGCCGACGCCTTCCGCTCCGGCGAGGGCATGGGCTGGGGCGACCACTGCAACTGCCTGTTCTGCGGCGTGGAGAAGTTCTTCAAGCCCAACTACAAGGGCCATCTCGTCAGCGACTGGCTGCCCGCGCTGGACGGCGTGGTGGACAGGCTCGGCCAGGGCGGCCGGGTCGCGGACGTGGGCTGCGGCCATGGCGCCTCGACCGTGCTGATGGCGGAGGCGTTCCCCGACAGCACCTTCGTCGGCTACGACTTCCACGCGCCCTCGATCGAGACCGCGCAGCGGCGCGCGGCCGAAAGCGGGCTCGCCAACGTCCGCTTCGAGGTCGCCAAGGCCAAGGACTATCCGCGCGAGGGCTATGATCTGATCGCCTTCTTCGACTGTCTGCACGACATGGGCGATCCGGCGGGCGCGCTGACGCATGCCCGCGACGCGCTCAATCCCGGCGGCAAGGTCATGCTGGTGGAGCCGATGGCGGGCGACAGCCTGGAGGCGAACCTGAACCCCGTGGGCGCGGTCTACTACGGCTTCTCGACCTCGGTCTGCGTGCCCACCTCCCTGGCGCAGGAGACCGGCGCGGCGCTGGGCGCCCAGGCCGGCGAGCAGCGCCTGCGCGAGGTGGCGGAGACGGCCGGATTCCGGGGCTTCCGGCGGGCGGCCGAGACGCCGTTCAACATGGTCCTGGAGCTGGCGCCCTGAACACCTGAAGGATATGGCGCCGGCGCCCCCGTGACGCCGGCGCCGCCAAGCCCTATCTTGCGGAGGGTTGATTGCCGCGGGACGGGCGCGTAAGTGTTGTTGCGGTCCGGTCGGGCGCGCCGGGAACCGGCGGGTCCGGCGCGTACGCGGCCGGGTGAGGCGAGGGTGCTTGGGATGACCGAGCTCGAGCAGAAGTGCATCGACGCGGGACTGAAGATGACGGGCCAGCGCCGGGTCATCCTGGAAGTCCTGGAGTCCGCCGACGACCATCCGTCGGTGGAGACGCTGTACATGCGGTCCAAGGAAAAGGACAACAGCATCTCCATCGCCACGGTGTATCGGACGTTGAACCTCCTGGACCAGATGAACCTGGTCAAGAAGCACGACTTCAACGAGAATCACGCGCGCTTCGAAGCGAACCTGGAAAACCACTACCACTTCATCGACGTGCACACCGGCGAAGTGGTGGAATTCAAGGACGAGAAGCTCAATGCCCGGCTGCGGGAGATCGCCGACAGCCTGGGCTTCGAGCTGGTCGACCGCAGGGTGGAGCTCTATGGCCACAAAGAACGGCGAGACACGAATTCCGAGTGAGGGGGAGGGCGTGCAGGGCCGCAACATGGCCTGCGAGAGCCTCGACCCGAACATCCCCTGCCGCTGCCGCGAGGCGGTGCAGCGGGCCTACCGCGAGATGATGGCGAGCGGCGCCTCGCACACCGACGCCCATCTGGTGGCGGCGCGGGTGTACAGCTATCATCACCCCGGCTATCCGGCCGACAAGGTCAACCGCCTGATCGCGCGCCTGGTCGAGCCCGGCCGGCTGAACTGACGTCGAATGCGCGGCAGCCGCGGCCACGGCGGCGGGCCGATTCTTCGCTTCGCAAAACCTTAGAACTCTTCCAAACATAAACGTCGAGGCTACCGGGACGCGCTGGCCAGCTACCGCCGACCGGGGCCGTCCCCGCGCGTCGTCGCGTCGTGTTGCATTGCCGGCGCGGCTTCCTATGTGAAACGGCAGATCGCGAAGCCCGAAGCCCAACACCAAGCCGACCACCGGCCGCTCGCCCGTCGGGCGGCTGTCACTTTATCGACCGGAAGGATGGCAGGATGATCGAGCTCTATAGCTGGCCGACGCCGAACGGCCACAAGGTGCACATCATGCTGGAGGAGACCGGTTTGGACTACGAGGTCCACCCGATCGATATCGGGGCCGGCGACCAGTTCGACGAGGCCTTCCTGAAGGTCTCCCCGAACAACCGCATCCCCGCCATCGTCGACCGCGACGGGCCGGAGGGACACCCCCTGCCGCTGTTCGAGTCCGGTGCGATCCTGTTCTATCTGGCCGAGAAGACCGGTTATCTCCTGCCCAAGGACCCGACCGGACGCTATCGCACCATCCAGTGGCTGATGTGGCAGATGGGCGGCCTCGGCCCGATGCTGGGCCAGGCGCACCATTTCCGGCAGTACGCGCCCGAGCGCTACCCGTACGCGTTCGACAGGTACACCAACGAAGCCAACCGCCTGTACGGCGTGATGGACCGGCGGCTGGGCGAGGCGCCCTATCTGGCCGGCGAGCACTACACCATCGCCGACATCGCCGCCTATCCCTGGACGCGCAGCCATGAGCGCCAGGGCGTGGACATCGAGGACTACCCCAACGTCAAGCGCTGGCAGGCCGCGATCGCCGAGCGGCCGGCGGTGCAGCGCGGCCTGGAGGTGCTGGCCGAGCACCGGCAGGCCGGCGGCTTCGACGACAAGGCGAAGGAGATTCTCTTCGGCGCCACCCAGTACGCGAAGCGGTAGCCGGCCATGAGCGAGGACCCCCGCGCGAGGGCGCACCCCGAAACGGCGGCGGCGCAGGCGCTGCACGGCTTCGAGCCCGACGGCGGCGCGGTGGTGCCGCCGCTGCAGGCCAGCACGACCTTCGTGCGCGACGCCGACAACCGCCTGCTGGGCGGCGACCTCTACCAGCGGCCGGACAGTCCGGGCCTGCGGCCGGCGGAGAACCTGCTCGCGCACCTGGAGGGCGGCGCCGAGGGCCTGCTGTTCAGCTCCGGCATGGCCGCGGCGGCGGCGGTGCTGCAGGCCGTGCGTCCCGGCGACCACGTGGTCGCGCCGCGCGTGATGTACTGGGCGCTGCGGAACTGGATGGTCGGGTTCTGCCGCGACTGGGGCGTCGGCCTCGACCTGGTCGACATGGCCGCCCCCGACGCGCTCGCCGCCGCCGTGCGCCCCGGCGAGACGAAGCTGGTCTGGGTCGAGACCCCGGTGAACCCGACGTGGGATGTCGTGGACATCGCCCGCGCGGCCGAGATCGCGCGCGGCGCCGGCGCCGTCCTCGCGGTCGACTCCACCGCAGCGACGCCGGTGCACAGTCAGCCGCTGGCTCTGGGCGCCGACATCGTGCACCACTCGGCGACGAAGTACCTGAACGGGCATAGCGACCTGCTGGCCGGCGGCCTGGTGACCGACGACCCGGACTCCTGGATATGGCAGCGCGTGCGGGAGAACCGCGCCAAGGGCGGCGCCATGCTGGGTGCCTTCGAGGGCTGGCTGCTGCTGCGCGGCATGCGCACGCTCTATCTGCGGGTGCACCGGGCCAGCGAATCGGCGCTGAAGATCGCCTGCCACTTCGAGGGGCATCCCCATGTGGCGCGGGTGCTTTATCCCGGCCTGACGCGCCATCCGGGGCACGCAGTGGCGCGAGGGCAGATGCGCGATGGCTTCGGCGGCATGCTGTCGCTGCGCGTGTCCGGGGGGCGGGAGGCCGCGCTGCGGACCTGCGGCGCGTGCCGGCTGTTCCTGCGCGCCACCTCGCTGGGCGGCGTCGAGAGCCTGATCGAGCACCGCGCCAGCATCGAGGGCCCGGACAGCCCGGTGCCGGACGACCTGCTGCGGGTCTCGGTGGGCATCGAGCACCCCGAGGACCTGATCGCCGACCTGGAGCAGGCGCTGGCCCAGGCCTGACCACGAGAAACGAAGGGCGGAGAAGGGAGCCGAGCTTGACGATCCAACTCTATACCTGGACGACGCCGAACGGCCGCAAGGTCTCGATCATGCTGGAGGAGCTGGGCCTGCCCTACAAGGTGCATCCGGTGAACATCGGCGAGGGCGAGCAGTTCCATCCGGCCTTTCTCACCATCGCGCCGAACAACCGCATTCCCGCCATCGTCGATCCGGAAGGGCCGGACGGCCAGCCGTTCAGCCTGTTCGAGTCCGGCGCGATCCTGATGTACCTGGCGGAGAAGACGGGCCGCTTCCTGCCGCGGGAGCCGGAGGCCTACTACCGCTGCATCGAATGGTCGATGTGGCAGATGGGCGGTTTCGGCCCCATGCTGGGCCAGGCGCACCACTTCCGCCGCTTCGCCAAGGAGGAGGTCCCCTACGCCATCGAGCGCTACACGAACGAGACGCGCCGGCTCTACAACGTGCTGGACAAGCGCCTGGGCGAGGCGCCCTACATGGCCGGCGAGGAGTACACCATCGCGGACATGCTGACCTTCCCCTGGGCGGCGCGCCACGAGTGGCACGGCGTGGACCTGGACGACTTCCCCAACGTGCGCCGCTGGTACGATACCATCGCGGCGCGCCCGGCGGTGCAGCGCGGCATGGACGTGCCCAAGCGCTGAGGATTTCCCACTTTCCGCCGCGCCGTCCGCATTGACAATTGCCGCACCGCCCCGCTAGAAGGGCGGTCCCTGGCGAGGTCGTCACGCAGCGCCCATGTTCGAGGGCGTCCGGGCGGACGCGGAGACCATCGCCCTGTTCCGGAGAGGTGGCCGAGCGGTCGAAGGCGCTCCCCTGCTAAGGGAGTAAGCGGGTAAAACCGCTTCGAGGGTTCGAATCCCTCCCTCTCCGCCAAAGCCCCGGAAAACCGCGAATCATCCGAGAGGCGGCGGTCGTCCTTGCTGCGTGCGTAATGGCGCCGCGCCGTCCGGTCCGGGCCGGCAGGGCCTCGGGCTACTCCTGGATCGCGGCCAGGTAGACCGTCAGCGCGCTGACGCGGGCCTGGACAAAGGGCTCGCTGCCATAGCGGCCGTACGCTTCGTCGGCTTCCGTCCTGAAGGTGTCGCCCCAGACCG
This sequence comes from uncultured Rhodovibrionaceae bacterium, assembly GCA_964561005.1. GTDB lineage: Bacteria > Pseudomonadota > Alphaproteobacteria > Kiloniellales > Rhodovibrionaceae > CAZLNO01. The sequence continues at coordinate 17,510 of CAZLNO010000061.1, forward strand.
GCATCTGGCTCTCGCCGTGGCCGCGCACCGTGGTGCGGCCGTCGATGATCCGGTACACCTCCAGGAAGGGGAACTGGCCGCCGTCGCGCTCGGCGATCTTGGTGAGGTTGCTGGGGCTGATCGTCAGGAAGGGCGCCACCGGGCCGCTGCCCTGGCCGTCCGCGCCGTGGCACGAGGCGCAGTGCGCCATGTAGAGCTGCTTGCCCCGCCCGGCCTCGCGTTCGCCTTCATCGGCCGAAGCGGCTGTCGCGCCTGCCGCCAGAAGGCCAGCCCCAAAGGCCACGACCGCAAGACGCCCAGAAATGCGCCGCTGCATGATGTCTCTCCCTGTCCGATTTTTCGAGTTCGAGTGCTCGTCGGACAGAGAAGATAGTCAGTCGCCGCTCTCTCCGGTTTGACGGCGATCAAGTTCACGCGAATATATCATACCGCCCGACGTTTGAGCGGACTCGTCCTTCGACAAGCTCAGGACGAGGCCCTCATGCTGAGCTTGTCGAAGCATGAGGCCATACAGATGTACGATTTCATTCGTCGGGCGGTATCATATGTCGATTGCCTCGGTGCACGGCGATTGGGCCTGTGCTTGCCCGGCCATCGGCTGAAGCGCCATCCGCGTGTACAGCGTGACGAGAAGCAGATCCTTGCGCGGTCCCTTGACGCGCCAGGACACCTCGTAACGCGCGGCGTCGAGGACCCGATAGGTCCCGTCATAGCGGTCCGGCGGACAGTCATGGCCCACCCGATCCGCGCCGTTCGTCAGGTCCAGGGTGTGGAAGAACTGGCCGTCCTCGAAGCAGACCGCGGCCTGCCCCGGCACGGGGAAGGTGAAGCGGTAGACGCGGTGGCCGGTGAAGGTGCCGCCGTTCGCCTCCCAGGACACCGTCTCCCGGTAGTGGAGTCCGTCGTCCTCCGGCGAGAACACGGCGCGCCCGGAGATGTCGTGACGCGTTCCGCGCCGGCGATCCAGCGCGCGGCGGGTGAGCGCCCAGGTCCCGGCGAGATAGCGCTTCAGGTCCTCGATTCCCACGGGTCCTCCGTTTCGCGGCCGTTGTCGCCGCGCCGCGCGCGGCGCAGCACCCAGACGCGCACGGCGCTGGACAGGTTGCCGCTGCGCGCCGCGTCGATCTCCGCGATCAGGGCGTTGACCGACTGTCCGCGCGCCGCCGCCGCGGCCTTCAGCTCCTCCCAGAAGGCCGTTTCCAGGCTCAGGCTGGTGCGATGTCCGGCGATCGTGACCGAGTGCTTGCGCAGCCGCGTCGGATCGCCGGGCGCCTGCCGCCGATCCGGGTCCACGGCGCCCCTATCCGCGCTTGCGCGGGCCGATCATCTGCTCCGGCCGCACGTAGGCGTCGAACTGTTCCTCCGTCAGCAGGCCCAGCGCGACCGCCGCCGCCTTCAGCGTGGTGTCCTCGGCGTAGGCCTTCTTCGCCACCTTGGCCGCGTTGTCGTAGCCGATGTGCGGGTTCAGCGCCGTCACCAGCATGAGCGAGTCGCGCATGAGCTGCTCGATGCGGTGCGCGTTCGCCTCGATCCCGGCCACGCAGTTGACGTTGAAGCTCTCGGCCGCGTCGCCGAGCAGCCTGGCCGACTGCAGCAGGCTGTAGATCAGCACCGGCTTGAAGACGTTCAGCTCGAAGTGGCCGTTGGAGCCGGCGACCGTGGCGGTGGTGTGGTTGCCCATGACCTGGGCGCAGACCATGGTCAGCGCCTCGCACTGCGTCGGGTTGACCTTGCCCGGCATGATGGACGAGCCCGGCTCGTTCGCCGGCAGCAGCAGCTCGCCCAGGCCGCAGCGCGGGCCGGAGCCCAGCAGGCGGATGTCGTTCGCGATCTTCATCAGCGAGGTCGCCACGGTGTTCAGCGCGCCCGAGGCCTCCACCACCGCGTCGTGCGCGGCCAGGGCCTCGAACTTGTTCTCGGCCGTGACGAAGGCCTCGCCGGTGATCTGGCTCACTTCCTCGGCAAAGGTTTCGGCGAAACCCTCCACCGCGTTCAGCCCGGTGCCCACGGCGGTGCCGCCCTGGGCAAGCTGGCGCAGGCGCGGCAGGCTCGCCTCGATGCGCTCGACACCGTATTCGAGCTGCTTGGCGTAGCCGGAGAACTCCTGGCCCAGGGTCAGCGGTGTGGCGTCCATCAGGTGCGTGCGGCCGATCTTGATGATCTTCTCGAACGTCGCGGCCTTTTCGGCCAGCACCTCTTGGAGCGCTCGCAGCCTGGGCAGGGTCTCGCCGGTCAGCAGACGCACGGCGGCGATGTGCATGACCGTGGGGAAGGTGTCGTTGGACGACTGACCCATGTTGCAGTGGTCGTTGGGGTGGACCGGCGCCTTGCCGCCGCGCTTGCCGGTCAGCATCTCGTTGGCGCGGCCGGCGATCACCTCGTTGGCGTTCATGTTGGACTGCGTGCCCGAGCCGGTCTGCCAGACCACCAGCGGGAAGTGGTCGTCCAGCTTGCCCTCGGCGACCTCCTGCGCGGCCCGGCAGATGGTGTCGCCGGGGTCGGCCGACAGCACGCCCAGGCGCAGGTTGGCCCGCGCCGCGGCCAGCTTCTGGATGCCCAGGGCGCGGACGACGGGCGAGGGCATGCGCTCGCCGCCGATGCGGAAGTTCTGCAGCGAACGCTGGGTCTGGGCGCCCCAGTAGCGGTCCGCCGGGACCGCGATCTCGCCGATGGAATCGCTTTCGATGCGGGTATCCGCGCCGCCGCCGGGCTGCTGGTTCATGGCTGTCCTCGCTTCATGACGTCGATTCGTTGCGCGGTTTCTAGCATGTCCGACGCCCCGGGTCAGGCCGCCGAGTCAAGCCGCCGGGCGCAGGCCCTCGGCGAAGGCGGCCACGGCGGCCATCGCCTCGCGCCGGTTCTGCTCGGTGCCGCGGCCGCTGGCCTGGCGCGGCGCCAGGTGGTGGTCGCCGTCCTTGGCCCAGTGCAGGCGAACCGACGCCGGCAGCGCGTAGGCCGTGACCTCCGTCTGCGTGCCGAAGGGGTCGCGCGTGCCCTGGACGATCAGCGTGGGCGTGCGCAGTGTCCGCAGGTGGTCGAGCCGCGCGTTGTCCGGCTTGCCCGGCGGATGAAAGGGATAACCGAGGCAGATGACGCCCGCGACCGGGCTGCCCTCCTGTTCGAGCTCGGCGGCCAGCAGGCTGGCCATGCGTCCGCCCATCGACTTGCCGCCCACCAGCAGGCCCGTGGGCCCGCCCAGCGCGTCCACCACGGCCCGCCAGGTCGCCAGCAGCGTGGGCTGCGGGTTCGGCGGCCGGCGCCGGCCGTCGCGCCGCGTTGCCGCCATGTAGGGGAATTCGAAGCGGGCGACGCGCAGGCCGTGCCCGGCCAGGCCCTCGGCGAAGGCCTGCATGAAGGGGCTGTCCATGCCCACGCCGGCGCCGTGCGCCAGCGCCAGTGTCGCGGGCGCTCTGTCCGGGCCGTCGAGGCGAATCTCGGGCAGGGCGGCTTGCGGCATGGTTTCGCTCAGGAATTCTTAACGGCGCTGGGTCACGCTCCGCCATGATGCCGGATTCGGCGGAGGCAGCAAAGGACTCGAGATGGACGACATTCGCCAGCGCGACCTCTCGAAGAAGCCTTACGAGCAGTATTCCGACGAGGAGAAGCGCGAACTCGCCCGGCGGTTCAAGGAATTCTCCCAGTTGGTGCGCGAGAAGGGGCCGGACCGCATGGGCCTGCAAGACAGGCCGGCGAAGAAGAAGCGCGTGCGCAAGTGGGATCCGGCCACCATGGGCCGGGCGCAACCGAAGGCCGGGTGACAGCGCCAAGTCCCTGCGATCGGTCCCGCTTTACATCCGCCCTCTGCTTGACCTCCGCCCGGCACGCTCCGCGCGGATGGCGGCCACCCGGACGGCCAGGTCGTGCCAGGGCGCGATGTCCCAGTGCCCGCGCGCGGCGCCGGACGGGGAGGGCAGCACAAATACCCGCGTGTGAGGAAACGGGCTCGCGACCCGAGGGCCGAGCGCGACCTCGGTCATGCCGAGAAAGACCTTCGCCGGGCGCTTGCCGACGAAAGCCAGCCAGTGGGGCCGATAGCGCGCGATTTTGGCGGCCAGGGCCGCAGTGTCGTCGGCATCGCGCGGCAACTCCGCATCCGGCCCGCTCGCGCCCTGACAGAGGTCGGTGAGGCCGAGGCCATGACGCGGCAGTTCGCGAAATTCTTCCGGCGCCAGTCGACGCGGTGTCAGCCCCACCGCGTGCAGCGTCGGCCAGAAGCGGTTGCCGGGGCCGGCATAGTAGGCGCCGCGACGGGCGGAGGCCCGGCCGGGCGCGCTACCGCAGAACACGACCGCCAGGCCGGGGGCGAGCACGTCGGGCAGGATCGTCATGCCGCCCGACTCGCGCCTCGCCGCGACATGGCGGCCATCGCCTACTGCTTGCGGAACTTGTCCAGGGTGACGACGTTGTCGCCCGGCGCGCCGGCCGAGTCGCTGTGGTTCTGCTGGCCGTCGGCCTGTTGCGGGGCGCGCTCGTCGCCGTCGTCCGAATCGTCCTCGCCGGCGTCGAACTGCAGCCCGAACCGCACCGAGGGGTCGGCGAAGGCGACCACCGCCTCGAAGGGAATGACGAGCTTTTCCGCGCGGTTGTTGAAGCTCAGCGTGACGGAGAAAGACTCATCCCCGACCACGAGATCCCAGAACTGGTACTGCAGCACGATCGTCATCTCGCGCGGATAGCGCTCGCGCAGATGATCGGCGAGCTGCACGCCTGGATGCTCGCTGCGGAAGGTGATGTAGAAGTGATGATCCCCCGGCAGCCCGCGCTCCGCCACGTGCTGGAGCGCTTGTCGCACGACGCCCCGGAGCGCATCCTCAACCATCACATCATATTGGAGGCCATCCTCCGTCGTGGACATACGCACCCCTTTGCGTCCGTTGGCTGGAACGATTCTTATACTAAACGGATGGCGCGGGACAACGAAAGTGGGGCTTTCTGTTGCTAGGTAGCCCCGAACCCCACCCGACTCAGCTCAGCGAGCCGGGGATTTCAGGCGGTTGCCTAGGCTGCCTTACGCAGCCGCAGCAACCGGAGCGCGATTGTCGTTCGCACTTCTTGAATGGCCCGATAACGGCGGTACCATGCCGGGCAAAGGGCATACCGTTGGACGCGCGTCGATCCTGGTTCGCCCCCATGGAGGCTGTCTGTGGGTTTCCCCACAAACTACTCGCGTATCCACACCGACACGCGGTTCTGGTGGAGGCGCCGGGTACTGCCCCCGGGTCCGCTGCGCCTAGTAAGTATGCCGTTTATCGCCATAGTCGGGTGCGCCCCGACACCTGCAATATAGGGATGAAAGCTTCCGTGTTGAAGGCCCCTCGCGGGTCTTGAGCGGCCCGCGGGCAGACGCCCCGCGGCGGTTCCGTGGCGAAGGAGTTCCCTGCGTGTCGACGACAGCTACCCGGACGCCCCCGCGCATCACCCTGGTCGTCGCCGCCGACGAAGCCGGGGGAATCGGGAAGGAGGGCGGCTTGCCCTGGCACCTGCCGGCCGACCTGCGCTTCTTCAAGCGGGTCACGCAGGGCCATCCCGTGGTGATGGGCCGCAAGACGCACGAATCCATCGGCCGGGCGCTGCCGGGGCGGCGCAACGTGGTGATCAGCCGCGACCCTGACTACCGTACGGCGGAGGGCTGTCTTGTCGCGGAGTCGCTGGAAGCGGCCCGCGACATCGCGGCGCGGGAGCCCGGCGGGGCGGAGGTGATGGTCATCGGCGGTGCCGCCATCTTCGCGCGGGCCCTGCCGTTGGCCGGGCGGATCTACCTCACGCGGGTGCACGCGCGCCTGCCGGCCGACACCTTTCTGCCGGCGATCGACTGGGACGCGTGGGAGGAGGTCTGGCGGGAGGACCACCCGGCCGACGCGGCGAACCCGTATGCCTACAGCTTCATCCTGCTGGAGCGGCGAGCAGTGACTCGTTAGTGCGTCGACGGTCTGTCGTCACGTTCATCCTGGCGGCCGACCACATAGTGCCCGTAAAGGTAGATCAGCCCGACGAATCCGATAATCACAAATGTCCAAATTACAAATGGCGTCATGCTTTACCGCCCCGCAGGGCTTCCCTGAGCAACGTCTGTCCGGCGACAATGCAAATGCCAGCACCCGTGCAGGCGACAGCAATCGCAACGACGGATATCCCCTGGTCGCTACTGCCCGACTGATTGAACATGGGACCGACAGCCCCGACCAGCAAGATACCGACGCCAAGATTATGGCACACTCCGGCAAGAGCGCGAAGACGCTCCACCCGGATTTCGGTTTTCGGCATCTGGCTCATGTACTGCTGACCTGCTGCCTCGCGGGCAGCAGTCTATCGCAGCACACGTAAATGTTGTCATGGTCGAAAAAGCG
>CAZLNO010000062.1:0-23752 GCA_964561005.1 uncultured Rhodovibrionaceae bacterium
GCTCGTCAGGCTCATAACCTGAAGGTCGCAGGTTCAAATCCTGCCCCCGCAACCAAACAAACCGCTGAAATCACAGAGAGAATCAGAAATTCCCGATCCAGACGGTCGGGGCTTTCTCGCGTTACGGCACAAATTTGGCACACTCACCGGCAACACCGCTCATGCTGTGCCAACAGCCATCAACAGCGGAGCTGCCACCGTCCGCCCTTTTTGGCAGACGGAAAGACCAGGATTCCTCGACGGTCGTCTTCGGATTCGGTTTGGCGTCTGCGCTACTCACAAAGCGCTCGCTCTTGGCGCTACGCGCTGTACTGGTCGATCAGGTCTTGGGTCTCAGGCTGCGAGACACCACGTCAATGAGGAAGTCCCAGACACGCTTGACCCGCGGTGTCTTGTGCATCGCGTCATGGACCGCAAGCCAGAGCGGAAGGGGTGGCAGTTCCGGCTGGAAATCGAGCGTCTGAACCTTTGGCTCCGCATCCCCGATGACGGTCTGCATGCCCCCCACGCCGCAGCCAGCACAAACGAGCTTCCAATACGCGGCCTGATCATCGCATCGCACGCCGAAGAACCCCTTGGTGACATCGAGGCCCCAATCCCGGAACTGCCGCAGGATCATGTCCGAGCGGTCAAAGCCGACAAACGGTACCTCCCGCAGCTCTTCGAAGTTACCCGGTTGCCCATAGCGCGCCAGCAGATCGCCGGATGCATAGAGCGCCAGAGGGCTGTCGCCGATCTTGCGGGTGACGATTTCCAGTTGCGTTGGACGAAACATCCGGATCGCGATGTCGGCCTCTCGGAAAATCAGGTTTTCGGTCGTGTCGGATGGCACAAGCTCGACCTCGATATCCGGTTCCGCCTCACGCAGTTCCGCGATGATCCGGGGCAACAGGTAATGGCAGACGACGACGCTCGCGGTGATCCTGACCGTGCCGGAAACCCGCATGTCGCGCCCCGCGGCGAGCGTTTCGAGCCGCGCGGATGCCGCGGCCATATCCTGCGCCGGCACGAGGAGGGTGCGGCCGATCTCCGTCAGTTGCAGCCCACCGGGTTCGCGCACGAACAGCGTGGCCCCGAGTGCCGCCTCCGCGGCCTTGATGTGCCGGCCCAGCGTTGGCTGGCTCTGCCCGAGGGTCCGCGCAGCAGCACTGAGGGACCCCGTCTCGGCGACGGCAAGGAAGGCCCGGACATAGGTCCAGTCCAGGGAAGAGCGCCCGATCATCATTCATATATGAATATAGCATCTTCACGTTCAGTCAATTAACTTTCAATTCCGCATGGGAGATCCTGCCGCCATTCACAAAGGAGGATGACATGACAGATACGGTCTTGATCCTAGGCGGGACGGGCAAGATTGGCCGCCACAGCGCCGAAGCCTTTGAGGCGGCCGGATGGCAGGTTCGCCAATTCGACCGTCGGAAGGACGATATGGACACCGCTGCCCAAGGGTGCGATGTCATCGTCAACGGGCTAAACCCGCCAAATTACCACAACTGGCAAGAGACGATCCCGAAGATCACCGCGCAGGTAATTGCCGCAGCACGGAAAAGCGGCGCCACGGTCATCGTGCCCGGAAACGTGTATCACTTCGGGGACAATGGCGGTACATGGTCGGAACATACGCCCCCGAACCCCGTCAGCCGCAAGGGCCGGATCCGGCTGGATATGGAGCGTGCCTATGCGGACAGCGACGTGCAGACGATCGTGCTGCGGGCGGGCAATTTCATCGACCCTGAACGCCGTGGCTGCATCATGTCGGAAATCTATCTGCGTGACATCGCGCGCGGCAGGATAACCCTTCCCGGGCCGGCGGAGGTCCGCCAGGCCATGTGTTACCTGCCGGATTGGGGCCGCGCCTCGGTCGCTCTGGCCGAAAAGCGCCACGAGCTTTCGCGGTTCGAGGATATTCCGTTTCCCGGCCACACCCTCTCGGCACGAGAGATCAAGGCCGAGCTGGAGCGGATTACCGGGCGCAGCCTGACGTTCAAGCGGTTTCCCTGGTGGATGTTCACGATGGCCAGTCCCTTTTGGGAGCTGGCGCGTGAACTGAGCGAAATGCGGTATCTTTGGGAGACGGACCATGCCCTGTCCGAAAGACGGTTCAAAGCCCTGCTGCCGGACTTCGAGGACACGCCGCTGGATGAGGTCATGCGCTCCGCCTTGCCGTCATTGCGTGCTAACTGGGCGAATTTTGAGGAGCCTCAACCCGCGGGCTGAGGGACAGTTCGTCCGTCCCTGGCTAAACGCGGTCGGTAGGGCCCAGCGGACCATACGTCCGATGTTCGATCACTGCCGGACAAAAACGACGCATCGCCCAGTCATCGGACCGTGGCACAATATTCCAAGGAGTTGTGTCATTTCCTTCCAGGATTGTGGGGCACCGGTCGCGGATATCGGCCGTCGCGCGTCCTGGGTTGTGTGTCATTTCACACGGGCGATAGGCTGGGACAATCATCGTCCACCGTTGGGGGATCACGATTGACGGCCGGACACGATCTGACTTTGGCGCGGACCCTGGCCGACGACCCGCTCGACGGCAGCGGCGTCATCGGTCTGAGCCGGCATCTCGATGCCGCGACGCTGTCCGGGAGCATCATCGCGACGCGCGGCCGCATGATGCTGGCCTGCGTGCGCGACAATGACGGGATCGGTCTCACCAAATCCGGCGCGCTGAATCGCAAGTTCCTCGCCTGGGCGGTCGAGGCGTTCGATTGGCCGGGCTACGAGTCGGCCGAGGTCTATGCCGTCAACAAGGTGGTCGACGAGATGGACTATCTGCCCGGCTGGTATCTGCACGAGGTCATGAAGCGCCGCAAGTTCATGCGCAAGCACAGGGACCGGCTCCTGCTGTCGCCGGCGGGGCGCGAGGCGCTCGATCGGCCGGCCCTGTTGCAAGCCGAGCTCTTCCCCGAGACCTTCAGGGGCCGCTATCTGCCGAGCATCGATGCGGCCTTCATGGGGGACTTCGATCTCTACTTCGGCTTGCTGCTCTGGCAAGTACGCCGTGCGACGGAGGGCTGGGCGAGCGCGCGGGAGGTCTTCCGGGCCGTGGTGATCCCGGACGACGCTATCCACGAGCTGGCCGGTCGGTATCCCGACGCGCCGATCCACGGCTTCCATCTGCGCGTCCTGCGCTTTCTCACCTGGTTCGGCCTGCTCGAAAGGGCGGCAACGGACAGTCGCCGCTTCGATGCCGACGGGTTTCGCTATCGCGCAGCGCCGCTGTTCGACCGCTTCGTGCATTTCCATATCGCGGCCGGCGGTGGCCCCGGCGCACCGCACTGACCTAATCCAAGCGCCGCTCTTGTCGGAATCGTTTTCGAGCTGCGCCCCGCTGTGATAGTTTCAAAAAGAACAAAAAAACTATTGAATTGCGAAGCAGATGAGACAGGCCAAAAAGACGGGAGAAAGCACCGAACATATGTAAGCGATGGGTGCGTCCCATTGGGTCCGTGCTTGACGGCGCTTGAGGCGGCCGAGGCGCGGCCGCTCGGCTGCAACAAACTTTGCAATGTTTGTTGGTGGGCGGCGGCCGGCGGCGGATCAGGCGGAGCCGTGGTCCGATTGAGGGAAGTTCCACGGCAGCAGCTCATCGAGGCGTGACTGCGGGTGCCCGGTCGCAAGCGCCTCCAAGGTCGCCTTCATGTAGGCGTAGGGCTCCACGCCGTTGAGCTTGCAGGTGCCGATCAGCGAGGCCATCCGGGCCCAGCCGGCCGCGCCCTCGTCGTGGCCGGCGAACAGCGCGTTCTTGCGATTCAGGGGCACGGGCCTGATGGCGTTCTCCACCAGGTTGCTGTCCAGCTCGACGCGGCCGTCGTCCAGGAACGCGCAGAGCCCGTCCCAGTGGTTGGCGACATAGGCGAGCGCCTCGCCCATCTTCGATTTCGCCGACAGCCGCCGGCGCTGCGCGTCCAGCCAGATGCCCAGCGCCTCGACCAGCGGCTTCGACCGCGCCTGGCGAACGGCCTTGCGGGTTTCCGGGGGCGCGCCGCGGATCTCCGCCTCGATGGCGTAGAGCGCGGCGATCCGCTCCAGGGCCGCCTGGGCCACCGGCGAGCCGGCCTGCGGCGTCGCCTTGACAATCTCGCGCCGCGCATGCGCCCAGCAGTAGGCGAGCCTCACCGGCGCGCCACCACCGCGGTTGGCCCGCGCCAGCCGGCGATAACCGCCGTAGCCGTCCACCTGCAGGATGCCGTCGAACCCTTCAAGGATCGCTTCCGCGTGCGCGCCCGCGCGGCCGTCGCGGTAGTGGAACACCACCCCGGGCGGATCGGGGCCGCCCCAGGGGCGGTCGTCGCGCGCCAGCACCCAGAGATAGCCGGTCTTCGTCCGGCCCCGGCCGGGGTCCAGCACCGGCGCCACCGTCTCGTCCATGAACATCCCTCTCGGACAGCGGGGCCGGCGGCTTCGCGCAGCTCATCGGCCGGCTGGTCGGCGGCGGGCACACTCTGCCAAATCGAGGTCGGGGCGAACGTCGAAACTTGCTGGGTGTTTCGTCTGTTTTTCCGGGGATGATGAGGGATCGTCCGCGCGAACGCTGTGCCGGCGGTCGCACCCCGGAACGCTGCGATCCCGTGCCCCGACCTCCATCAGATCGACATGGACATCAGCCGTGGCGGCAAGATCGCGCGCAGGGAGGTTGGCAAGCTCGGTCGAGGGAGCCTACCTTGTCCGCATCGGGTGACGCCCATGCTCCCGGACGATCCGCGCTTATGCGCTGTCGTCCAGCCAGATCGTCTGGAACTGGTGGTACTGGGTCGGGTGCATGTTGTAGCCCTTGACCTTCTTGGACGCGCCGGAGAAGACCGCCCGCCAGAGCGGCTGCGCGATCACCGCGTCGTCCTGCAGGATCTTCTGCACCTGGTCCATCTTTTGCCGCCGCTCGCCGGGATCGACGATGGCGCTGGCCTCGTCCAGCTTCCGGTCGAACTCCGGATTGCTGTAGTGGCTTTCGTTCCAGGGCACGCCGGTGCGATAGGCCAGGTTGAGCACCATCACGCCGAGCGGACGGTGGGTCCAGCGGGTAAAGCCGAACGGCGTCTTGGTCCAGAGGTCCCAGTACTGGGCGCCCGGCATGGGGTTCAGCTTCAGCTCGATGCCGGCGGGCGCGCACTGCTCCTTGAACGCCTGCATCGCGTTGAGCTCCCAGGCCGGCGACTTCTGGATGTCGATGCTCAGCGTAATGCCGTCGGGATAGCCGGCCTCGGCCAACAGCCGCTTGGCCTTGGCGATGTCGCGCTCGGGGAAGGGCAGCTCGGCGTAGTCGGGATGGATGGGCGCGACATGGTGGTGCTCGGCGGGCTTGCCGCGGCCGCGATGGGCGAGGCGCAGGATCTCGCGCGGGTCCATGCACGCTTGCACCGCCTGGCGCACGCGCTTGTCGGTGAAGGGCTCCTTGTCGACCTGCATGCGGGCCACGGCCGTTTGCGCCGTCGTCACCTCGTGCAGAACCGCGTTGGGCATCCTTTCGATGACGCTGATCTGGCTCACGTCGATCTCGTAGACATGGTCCACCTGCCCCGACGCCAGCGCCGCCAGCGAAGCCGAGGGATCGTCGCCGTGGTCGAAATAGTGGAGGGCGTCGAGATAGGGCGCCTCGCCCCAGTAGCCATCGGCGCGCCGCACCAGCTTCGCCTCCTGCCCGACGCGATGGGTCTCCAGGGTATAGGGGCCCGTCCCGACCGGGTTCTTGCTCAGGTCGCCGCCCATCTTCTCGAAGTCCCGGTGCACGATGGCCGTCGGGTAGTTGTACAGGTTCTCCGGGATCGACAGGACGCCCTGGCTGAGGTTCAGGCGCACGGTGTGGTCGTCGACCTTTTCCACCGCGCCGGGAATCATCTGTTCCTGGCCGCCCACCTTCTCGGTCATGGCGCTGAACAGCCCCATGTTCGAGGAGCCGGTCGCCGGGTCCAGCCATCGCTTGAAGTTGAAGACCACGTCGTCGGCGAGAAAATCGTCGCCGTTCGACCACTTGACGCCCTTGCGCAGACGGAACGTCCAGGTCTTGAGGTCGTCGGAGGGCTCCCAGCTCTCGGCCAGGTAAGGCCGGGTGACGTTGTCCACCCCGGTCCGGGTCAGGTATTCGACGATCCAGCGCGCGATGTCGGACTTCTCGACCCAGTCGAAGGTCGCCGGATCGGCGATATCCATCACCCGCATCGAGGATCGCAGCGTGCCGCCCCGCTTGGGCGAGCCCGCCGCGGCCCGCGCGATCGACGCCGGTGCCTGGTGCAGAATTTCGCCGGCCATCGTGTAGGCGACCGGCGCGGAGACGCCCAGCAGCGTGACCGTCCGCAGGAACTCGCGGCGGTCGACCTTGCCGTGGCGCAACTGGGAACACAACTCGGGCACCCACGCGTTCACGCGTTTGCCGTTGGGCAGATAGTAATCCTTGGGCATGGAAGCCTCTCCGGTTCGATCTCTCCCCACGGCGGCGGCCCCGATGGACGACGCCGGGCTCCGACCATAAGATTGCCACGGGGAGCCGATCGAAGTCCAGGCGTTCACGGCACGCCGAATCGTGTGATGCTCCGGCCACGCCGTGGGGGTGGAGGCCCGCGACCCGCGCCCCGAGAGGACTTCACGCGCGATCGGGGTTCGAAACCGGCCTGCTCGCGACCCGCGCACGGCGAGGGGGTTGTAGCGCCTTCGCCGCCCCCGTCGGCGCCGGAGCCGGCTCGATGAACGACGTGCCGCCGCCCCGGCCGCGGCTAGCGGCCCGCGGCCCGTCGTCCGGGCGGAAGGCGCGCCGGCGGAACGAAGTAAACAGCGGCCTGCGCGTCCCGCCACGACATGCCGGGCCGCACGTGGCGGACCACGCGGGCCACGCATTGCCGGCACAGCTCTTCGTCGTGCCTGTCGCCTCCGATGGAGGCCGTGGCCTTGAGGATGATGTCGCGCAGTTCGCCGTCCATTCCCAGCGATGCGTCGTGAAACGTCATGGTGGCGGCGATCCGCTATTTCCCGTCACGCGGTACATGGGGGTGCCACAGCCCTCGTGTCATCCTTGGTGCGCACGCCGGTCTACTTCCTCGTGCCCAGCATCGTGATGGTGACGATCCTGGGCACCTATGCCCTGCGCAACAGCATGCTGGTGGCGATCAGCGCGCTCACCGGGCTGCTGCCGCACTGGTTGGAGTGGCGCGGGGTGGCGCGCCCGTCAGGGCAAGGGGAGCGATACCAGCGGCAATAATGACCAATCTGTCGTCCCGTGCGCGCCGCGGCGCGCAGTGATGCGGCGCGGACACGGGACCTCGTGCCACACGACGACCAGATCCCGGACCGGCGAAGCAGCACGGGCGTGCTGCATCGCATCCGGGATGACAAGTTAAATTCAATTGCCGCCGGTATCAGTGGCCCGCTGCGCGGCAAAGGCGTCGCTCACCGCTGCGCGCGCTCCAGCACCGCCTGCAGCAGGGTGTCGGCGGCGGCGAAGGTCGGCTCGGGGCGCGCGTCCTCGGCTTCGTTGTGGGTGATGCCGTCGATGCAGGGCGAGAAGAGCATCGCCGTCGGCACCACGCGCGAGACGTAGTAGGCGTCGTGTCCGGCCTGGCTCGGCAGGTCCAGCGTCGCGTGACCCAGCCGGTCGGCCGCGCGGCGCAGGCAGGCGATGCACGCCGGGTCGAAGCGTTCGTCGCCGAAGGTCCATTCCGCCAGGACCTCCGCGTCCACTTGCGCCTTGCGCGCGGCCTCGGCGATGGCCGCACGGGCCTCCGCCGTCATCGCCCGCGTGGTGGCGGGATCGCGGTGGCGGAGGTCGATGGTCGCCTCGGCGTAGGCCGGCAGGATGCCCGCCTTGTTCGGCCAGGCGGTGCAGCGCGCCGCGGTCGCCTTTCCGGTCGGGGCGTAACGCCAGCCGATGTCGTTGACGGCCGCGATCAGATAGCCCGCCGCGACCAGCGCGTTGCGGCGCCTGGCCATCGGCGTCGGGCCCGAGTGCGCGGTCTCGCCGCGAAAGGCGATGGTCATGCCCTGGGAGGCGTAGGCCCCGGTGACGATGCCGACGGGGATGTCCTGGCGGTCCAGGTCCTCGCCCTGCTCGATGTGCAGCTCGAAATAGGAATCGCAGGCGGCGGTGACGTCCGGGCCGCCGACCGGCGCCGCGCCCTTGTAGCCGATGCGCTCCAGCTCGTCGCCGAAGCGCAGGCCGTCGTCGTCGCGCAGCCCGTACAGCCAGTCGAGGTCCTTGAGCCCCGCGAACACCGCCGAGGCCGCCATCGGCGGCGGGAAGCGCGCGCCCTCCTCGTTGGTCCAGTTCACCACCTCGATGGGCCGTTTCGGCACGACGCCGGCGTCGCTCAGGGTGCGCACGATTTCCAGGCCGGCCAGCACCCCCAGCACGCCGTCGAAGCGGCCGCCCGTGACCTGGGAATCGAGATGGCTGCCGACCAGCACCGCCGGCAGGTCCTCGCGCCCCGCCAGCCGGGCGAAGATGTTGCCGGCGGCGTCGATGCGCACGGCGCAGCCGGCCTCGCGGCACCAGGCGACGAACCGGTCGCGCATCTCTTTGTCCGCGTCGGACAGCGCCAGGCGCCGCAGCCCGCCGGCCACGCCCGGACCGATCCCGGCCGAGCGCATCAGGCCGGCCCACAGGCGTTCGCGGTCGATCCGCAGCTTCGCGATGCCGCTCATCGCCCGGACACCTTTTCCAGGCCGCACCATTCGGCGATGAACAGGGCGATGGCGCCGGTCACCCGCTTGGTCGAGGCCAGGCTGACGCGCTCGTCGAAGCCGTGCACCGCCTCCGCCCGCGGACCGTACACCAGGCACGGCCGGCCGCCGTAGATCGCGAAGACGCGGCCGTCCAGATAGGCGGGCATGACGTAGCTGGCGAGCTCGGCCCCCGTGCTGGCCGCGTGCGCGCGGTGCAGCACCTGCTCGGCCTCGGTGCCCTCGTCCAGTTCGTAGCCGCGGGCGAAGAAGCCGGTGTAGGACACCTCCGGCGGATTGTTCGCCAGGAAGGGGTGCGCCTGGGCGGCTTCCCGCAGGCGGCGCTCCAGTTCGCGCGCCCGCTCCGCCGGATCGTCGCCGGGGTAGATCGCGATCCGGCAATCGACGCTGCACCATGCGGGGACCGAGGAGGTCCAGTCGCCGCCGGCGATCTGGCCGACGTTGAAGTTGATCGGGTGATCCTCCGCGGCAAAGCGCGGATAGCGGCTCTTCTCCGCGTTCCAGTCGGCTTCGAGCTGCCGCAGCGCCTGGATCAGATGGAAGCTCGCCTCGATCGCGTTGACCCCGCGCCCGGCCTCGCGGACGTGGGTCGGCACGCCGCGCACGTGCACCCGGAACCAGATCACGCCGACGTTGGCGCGCACCAGCTTGTCGTCGCAGGGCTCGGGGATGATCGCCGCGTCGGCGTCGTAGCCGCGAACCAGGCAGGCCAGCGCGCCGTTGCCGGTGCACTCCTCTTCCACCACGGACTGGAGATGCACCCGTCCCGCCGGCCGGTAGCCCAGGCGGGCGAGGGCGTCGAGGGCGAAGACGTTGGCGGCGATCCCCGCCTTCATGTCGCCGCTGCCGCGCCCGTACAGCCAGTCGCCCTCGCGCCGCGGCTCGAAGGGCGGGCTGGTCCAGATGTCGTGCGGGCCTTCCGGCACCACGTCGATGTGGCCGTTCAGGATCAGCGAGCGGCCGGTCTCGCGCGCCGGCCGGTGGGTGGCGACCACGTTGATCGCGTTGGCGTAATCCACCTCCACCGGCGAGAAGCCGGGGTGGTCGCGGATCTCCGCCAGGTCGATCGTCCAGCGATCGAGCGCATAGCCGCGCGCGCGCAGCGCGTCGTGGAGGAAGTCCTGCGCGGTGTGCTCGCGCCCGCGCAGCGAGGGATGGCGGACGAGCTCCTGCGTGAAGGCGATCTGCTCCTCGAAGCCGGCGTCGACCGCGTCGAGGATGTCCTGGCGCTGCGTGTCGTCCAAAGGGGTCATTCGCCCGCTCCCGTCTTGCCGGCCGCCTGCAGGGCGACTTCCGGAATGTGCCAGTGCCGCCCCGGGACCGCCGCCAGGAGCTCCTTGGTATAATCGTGCCTGGGGCTGGTGAAGACCGTGTGGGTGTCGCCCAGCTCCACGATCCGGCCCAGCTTCATCACCGCGATGCGGTCGCACACCTGGGCGGCGACCCGCAGGTCGTGGGTGATGAACAACAGCGCGAGGTTCAGCCGCCCCTTGATGTCGTTCAGGAGGTCGAGGACCTGCGCCTGCACCGACACGTCCAGCGCCGAGACCGGCTCGTCGGCCACCAGCAGCTCCGGGTCCAGGGCCAGTGCCCGGGCCACGCCGACGCGCTGGCGCTGGCCGCCGGAGAACTCGTGCGGATAGCGCTCCGCCGCGCCGGGGTCCAGCCCCACCAGATCGAGCAGTTCGCGGGCGCGGGCCATCGCCTCGGCCTCGGCCATCCCGTGGGCGATCGGTCCCTCGGCAATGATGCGGCCGATCTTGCGCCGCGGGTTCAGCGAGGCATAGGGGTCCTGGAACACCATCTGGACATGCTTGCGCTGCGCGCGCAGCTCGGCCGCGCTCAGCTTGGCGAAATCCAGCTCGCCAAAGCGGATCGCCCCGCCGTCGGCGTTCAGCAGACGGACGATGCAGCGCCCCACGGTGGATTTGCCGGAGCCCGATTCCCCGACCAATCCAAGCGTCTCGCCCCGCCGGATGTCGAAGGACACCGCCTGGGCGGCATGCGTGCGCCGGCCCTTGGTGAAGAGGCCGCGGCCGGTGACGTAGATCTTGTCCAGGTTGTCCACGGTGAGCACCGGCGGCCCCTGCACCGGGGCGCGCCGGGGCGGGTCGAAGTTGGGCACGGCGGCGATCAGCCGGCGGGTATAGGCGTGCCGGGGCCGGTTCAGCACATCCTCGGCCGGCCCCATCTCCACCACCTCGCCCAGGCGCATCACCGCCACGCGGTCGGCGATCTCGGCCACGACGCCGAAGTCGTGGGTGATGAACATCACCCCCATGTGCCGCTGGGCCTGGATGGATTTGATCAGGTTGAGGATCTGCGCCTGGGTGGTGACGTCGAGCGCGGTGGTCGGCTCGTCGGCGATCAGGATCGACGGCTCCAGGGCGAGCGCCATGGCGATCATCACGCGCTGGCGCTGGCCACCCGACAGGCGGAAGGGGTAGGACTCGCCCAGCGTCTCCGGCTCGGGCAGCCCGACGTCGCGCAGCAGATCCACCATCTTCGCGCGTCGCTCGCGCCGGCTCAGCACGCCGTGGGCGTCGAACACCTCGGCAATCTGCTCGCCGATGCGCATCAGCGGATTGAGCGCCGTCATCGGCTCCTGGAAGATCATGCCCATCCGGTGCCCGCGCAGCTCGCGCATCTGCTCCTCGGACAGCTTGAGGAGGTCCCGCCCCTCGAACACGATCTCCCCGGCCACCGGCCGGACGTGGGGCCTGGGCAGGAGGCCCATGACGGCGTTCGCGCTGACCGACTTGCCGGAGCCGGATTCCCCGACGACGCAGAAGATCTCGTTGCGCCGCAGCGTGAAGGAGATGTCCGAGACCGCGTGCTCGCGCTCGGCGCCGGGCGGCAGCGCCACCGTCAGGCCGCGGATGTCGAGGACCGTCTCCTCGCCGGTGTCGCCCAGGCCCATCGGCTCAGCGTCCTCCGCGCGCCAGGCGCGGGTTCAGGGCGTCGTTCAGCCCCTCGCCCACGAGGTTCAAGGCCAGCACCGTCAGCAGGATGGCCACGCCGGGGAAGAAGCTCATCCACCAGGCCTGGCGGATCACCGTGCGCGCCGCCCCGATCATGTAGCCCCAGGACATCGTGTTGGGATCGCCCAGGCCCAGGAAGGACAGGGCGGATTCCAGCAGGATCGCCTGGGCGATCATCAGCGAGGCCATGACGATGATGGGCGAGACGGTGTTGGGCAGGATCTGCGAGAGGATGATCTTGCGGTTCGACTGCCCGATCACCACCGCCGCCTGGACGAACTCGCGCGAGCGCAGCGACAGGAACTCGCCGCGCACCAGCCGCGCCACCGGCGGCCAGGACACCACCCCGATGGCCGCGATCACGCTGGTTGTCGACGGCTGCAAGATGGCCACCAGCACGATCGCCAGGGCGAAGTTCGGGATGGTCTGGAAGAACTCGGTGAAGCGCATCAGCACGTCGTCGACCAGGCCGCCGTAGTAGCCCGCCAGCGCGCCCAGGCTCACCCCGATGAGCAGGGCCACCACCGTGGAGATCAGCCCCACCAGCAGCGAGATCTGCGCGCCGTAGAGGATGCCGGCCAGGATGTCCCGCCCCAGGGTGTCGGTGCCGAAGGGCACGCCCTCGACGCTCAGCGGCGGCAGGAACGGCCGCTGCACCATCTTCCACGGGGACTCCGGGTGCAGGATCGGCGCCAGCAAGGCCACGGCCACCACCGTCACCAGGATGACCACCCCCACGAGGGCGCCCTTGTTCCGGGCGAACCGCCGCCCGAAGTCCCGTGCCGCCGCGCCGCGCGTCATGACAGCTCGATCCGCGGGTCGATCAGGGTGTAGACGATGTCGGTGATCAGGTTGAACAGGATCACCACGGCCGAGGAGACGAAGAAGATGCCGAGCAGCAGGTTGTAGTCCCGCTGCAGCAGGGAATCGAACATCAGCCGGCCGATGCCGGGCCAGGCGAACACCGTTTCCGTCAGCACCGCCCCGCCCACGATCTGGCCGGCCTGGATGCCGGCGAGGGTGATCACGGGCAGGATCGCGTTGCGCAGGACGTGGACGCGGGTGATCCGGCCCGCCCGCACGCCCTTGGCCCGCGCCGTCTTGACGAAATCCAGGTCCATCACCTCCAGCATCGACGAGCGCGTCATGCGGGTGTAGATCGCCATGAAGAACAGTCCCAGCGTGAACGCCGGCAGGATCAGGTGCTGCAGCACGTCCCAGGCCCGCGCCAGCCCGGTGTAGCCGGCTCCCACAGAGTGCATGCCGAAGGCCGGCAGCCACCCCAGCTTGACCGAGAAGAGCACGATCGCCATCAGCGCGATCCAGAACAGCGGGGTGGCGTAGAAGATCAGCGCCAGCGTGGTGATCGCGCTGTCCGCCCAGCGGCCCACCCGCGCCGCCGCCAGCGCCCCGAGCAGCACCCCCAGGAGGATCGAGATCCCGAAGGCGGTGCCGGTGAGCAGCAGGGTCGCCGGCAGCCGTTCGAAGATCAGCTTGGCCACGGGTTCCTCCTGGCGGTAGGAGTAGCCCATGTCCAGTGTCACGATCCCCGAGACGTAGATGAAAAGCTGCTCGTGCAGCGGCTTGTCCAGGCCGAAGCGCTCCTCGAGCTGCTGGATGAACTTCTCGTCCGCCGCGCCGGCCTCTCCCGCCATCACGGCCGCGGGATCCCCCGGCGCCGCCCGGATCAGGAAGAAGTTGAGGACGACGATGCCCAGCAGGACGAAGACGGCCTTCACCAGCCGGCGGGCAATGAAGTTCAGCTTGTTCAAGGAGCTACGTCTTTTCCGTCACATCGCTTCGAATCAGGCGGAATGGCCGCCCCGCGCCGAGCGATGGCCGGGGCGGCCTTGCGGACCCGGCAGGCTAGCGATCCAGCCAGGCGTCGACGAAGCCGTTGTTCACGCCCACCGAGGTGTTGACGAGGTTCTTGACGTCGCACTTGTAGAGCGTCGGGAACTCGATCTCCAGCAGCCAGGCCACCGGCACCTCCTCGACCAGGATCTGCTGCACCTCCTCGTAAAGCTCGGCGCGCTTGGACCTGGGATGGGCGGTCGCGGCCTTGGCGAACAGCTCGTCCACCTTCTCGTTGCGATAGCCCGCGACGTTGTTCCACGGCGAGCCCTTGGCGATGTTGGACGAGATGTAGGTGCGCGCCACGCCCAGGGCCGGGTCGCCGTACTGGTAGAGATAGGTGAAGGCCATGTCGTAGTCCCACTGGTTCAGCTTCTGGTTCCAGCCGGCCACGTCGGTGGCCTCCATCTCCACGTTGATCCCGGCCTCCTGCAGGTTCTGGCGGATCGCCTCGGCCCAGCGCTGCCAAGTCTCGCCGTAGGGCAGCGGCAAGAGGCCCACGGGCTCGCCATCGTACCCCATCTCGTTCAGCAGCGCCTTGGCCTTGTCGACGTCGTGCGGGTACTTCTTCACGTTGTCGGAGTAGAAACGGGTGCGGGAGGAGACGGGGCCGGTGGCCACCTTGCCCAGCCCGTTCCAGATCACCTCCCTGGCGAATTCGTGGTCGATGGCGTACATCACCGCCTGGCGAAAGCGCTTGTCGTCCAGCGGCGGCTTGCGGTTGTTCAGCCACATGAAGGCGTGCGGGGCGAAGTACTCGCGGCCCTTCGTGGTGATGCAACTGTTGTCCATCTCCGCCAGGCGGGGAATGTCGAAGTTCTCCACCGAATTGGGCGGCAGCACGTCCACCGTGCCGTTCTCGTAGGCCACCGCGCGCGAGGCCGCGTCGGGAATGACGTGCCAGTAGATCTCGTCGATGTAGGGCTTGCCCTCGTCGTGGTAGTCCTCGTCCTTGACGAGGTGAATGTGGGAGCCCTTCTCCCATTCCTTGAACTTGAACGGCCCCGTGCCGATCGGATGGTTGTTGGCCGGGTTGTTCTTGAAGTCCGTGCCTTCGTAGATGTGCTTGGGCACCATCGGCATGGTGCCGACCTCGAAGATGCCCATGAACGGGCCGAAGGTGTCCTTCAGGGTGAAGCGGACGGTGTGCGCGTCCACGGCCTCGATCTTCTCGATGTGCTTCAGCGACACGCGGAAGCGCGGGTGGGTTTCGCGCAGAAAGACGTCCGCCGTGAACACGACGTCCTCGGCGGTGAAGGGCTCGCCGTCGTGCCAGGTGACGTTCTCTTTCAGGTGAAAGGTGTGGACCAGCCCGTCATCGCTGGATTCCCAGTCCTTGGCCAGGCTGGGCATGGGATTCAGGTCGTGGTCGTAGCGCAGCAGGCTCTCGTAGATGTTGCCGGCGACCATCTGCGTCGGCCCGTTCTGGATCATGCCGAGCATCAATCCGGGCGGCTCCGGCTGGATCACCACGTCGATGCGTCCGCCGCTCTTCGGCTCCTCGGCCAGCGTCGGCGCCGTCGAGACGGCGAGCGCCGTCGCCGCGGCCATCGCGGCACCGGCGCAGGTTCGCTTGAGCATGCTTCGTCTCCCTCTCGTTCGTTGTTGAAGACCGTCCCTGTTCGCGCGGGCGTGCTTAATTCTTGTAGCCCGGACACTCGCGATCGAGCAGGCGGCGGAACGCCGCCCACTCGATGTCCCTGCGCTCGCCGGCGGCCAGCGCGTCGTAGCCGTCCCAGTACTGGGCCGCCGTCTTGGCCGCCACCGCCTCGGGCACCGGCTGGATCTCGGCGCCGCTGGCCTGCAGCCGGAGCTGCGCCCGGCAGGTGCGCTCCAGGTTGAAGGCCAGCTTCCAGGCCTCGGCGACACTGCGGCCGACGGTCAGCATGCCGTGGTTTTGCAGAACCATCACCGGCTTGTCGCCCAGATCGGCGATCAGGCGCTCGCGCTCCGCCAGGTCGAGGGCGATGGCCTCATAAGGGTGATAGGCGACCCTGCCGTGGAACTGCAGCGCCCATTGGCTGACCGGCAACACGCCAGCGCGCTGGCAGGCCACGGCCACGCCGGCCTCGGTGTGGGTGTGCAGCACGCAGGCGGCATCGTGCCGGGCCATGTGGACGGCGGAATGAATGGTGAAGCCGGCCGGGTTGAAGCCGTGGCCGGCCGGGTCCTCGATGACGCGGCCCTCGGTATCGATCTTCACCAGGCTGGAGGCGGTCACCTCCTCGAACCGCAGGCCGAACGGATTGATCAGGAAACGACCCTCCTCGCCCGGAACCCGCGCCGAGATGTGCGTGAAGATCGAATCATCCATCCCGTGCAGCGCCACCAGGCGGTACGCGGCGGCGAGATCCAGCCGCGCGTCCCACTCCCTCGCGCCGAAGCGCGCCGCGCCGAGGCTGTCGCTCCCTGCGTCGTTCATGCCGCCTCCCCCGCGACAGTTCGGGTGTGGCGGCTCCCGTCGCGGCGGAGGCCCCGTGTACACCCATTGTTTGACGTGTGTCAGGGCGGAGTGTGCCACGCGCCTTCAGGCTCCGGCAAGGTCAAACTGTCGACAGTCGCCACGATGCAATCGTAGAGTGCCTTTCCACCTTTCGCGAACGGGGCGGCATGAACGACAGCAATCCACCGGGGCCCGGACCCCGCGGCGCCGCGGCCACCTTCGATCCGGTGCCCGGCAGCGATCTCGTGGGACAGGTGAGCGAGCAGCTTGCCCGGGCGATCTGCGAGGGGCGCCTGGCGCCCGGCCAGCGCCTGGTGGAGGCGGCGGTGGCGCGCCAGATGGGCATCTCGCGCGCGCCGCTGCGCGAGGCGGCCCGGCGGCTGGAGCAGCGCGGTCTGCTGGTGTCGCAGCCGCGGCGGGGCTTCTTCGTGCGCGACTTCGCGCCGAAGGAGATCGACGACCTCTACGGCCTGCGGCTCGTCCTGGAGAGCTATGCCGCCGACCTCGCCTGCGCGCGGGCGACGGCGGCCGACCTGGACCGCCTGCGGGCCCGGCTGAGCCGGCTGCGCGCGCTCGCCGAGGCGGGGGCCGTGAGCGAACTGGTGGAAGCGGATCTAAGCTTTCATCTCGACATCTGCGAGCTGTCGGGCAACCGCAAGCTGCTCGGCCTGTTCTCCGACCTGGCCGGCGAGGTGCGCATGATCATCGCGCTGATCGGCCAGGTCTACGACGACCCCGTGCGCCTCGCCGAGGCGCATGCGCCTCTCCTGGAGGCGCTTGCCGCGGGCGACCGCGACCGGCTGCGCGACGAGGTCGATCATCACATCCGCGTCGCGTGGCAGGAGGTCCGGGACGTCTTCGCGGCGCGCCGGGACCGCGAGGCACAGGCCGAATTCCCGCGTGCCGGGCCGGGCGCCGGTGTCGGGCCCCCTGGCGGCTGAGGCGATCGCGCCGGGGCTATTTCAGTTCGATCTCCAGGAAGGCGAAGGGTCCGTCGCTGGCGTTGATCACGTCGTGCTCCACCCCGGCCTCGCGGCTGTAGGGTTCGCCGTGGGTCAGCTCGGCCAGCGTCCCGGCGCCGTCGGGCCCGAGGATGCGCAGGCGTCCCGTCGCCAGCGGCACCACTATGTAGTCGTATTCGTGGCGGTGCCAGCCCGTGGCCGCGCCGGGAGCGAAGCGCCACTCGGTGACGCGCATGCGCGCGTTCTCCAGCTTGACGATGGCTTCGGCGGCGGGCCGGCTTTCGGTGTCGGTCATGGGGAGCCTCCAGGTGCGTCTCCAAATGGGCGTCGGCGCGACGGTCCGTCACCTTCCGTCATGCAGCACAAGCGGGTCGGCTGGTCAAACCGGATCTCCGACGGCATGCTCGTTCGATCGGAATCGTTCTGGCGAGATGCCGGGACTTCGTCCCCGATGGCACGATGCACGCTCCGCGCCACCTGCCGCCTAGCCGCCGGCTGGCCGTGCCGGCGTCGATGCCAGTTGCGCCCGCAGATAGGCGACGTTGGTGACCAGGCCGGGCAGCAGCCACTGGAACAGCCGGCAGACGTCGCGGATCTCCTGATCGGCGCCGTCCGCTTCGGCGGCCCGGCGAAGCGCCTCGGCGGTGAGGCGTCCGGGGTTGGGCAGCGAGCGCGCCGCCTGCGCCACGCAGCGGTCGTGGAGGGCCTGGCAGATCGCGTCGTGGGCCGGCGTGTTGACGGCCTGGCGGAGGTCGCCCCAGGCCATCGCCCAGTAGCTGGGCCAGCGCGCGAACGCCCGGTAGTCCGTGTTGACGAAGGGCAGGCCCAGCGTGCGCTTGACGTCGGCGTAGACCTCGCGCGTGGGCGCGTCGGCGTGGTGCGGCTCCATCAGGACGAAAGGCGCCTCGATGTCGGGCGCGTGGCGGTCGCCGTGGACCGGGGCGTCCGCCGACGACGTCCCGCCCGCCATGTCGCCGACCTCCAGCAGGTGGCGGGTCAGGGTGGCCAGCACGACGTAGGGCTGATTGCCGTGGCTGAAGACCTCCACGATGTCGCGGATCTGCGCGATCTCGCGCGGCGCGTAGCCGGCCGCGGCGAGCCGGTCGGCGATCGGGGGCGGGTCGAGCTTCGCCACTTCCGCCTCGACGAAGGCACGATTGCCCAGGAAGGCTTCGACGAAGGGGCGGCTCCGGCAAAGCTCGCGCACGCCCGTCCACAGCGTCTCGTAGAACGTCGGATAATGGGCGTAGGCCATGGTGACCACGCCCATCCAGGGCACCTGAAGCACCGTCTTCAGGTCCTCGTACCAGGCCTTGCGCCGGCCGTCCGCCAGGTATTCGGGCAGGGGATGAATGGCCGGGATCGGCTCCGGCTTCAAGCGCGGCAGGTCGATCATCGGCGTGTCTCCGGGCGTGCGCGTGTCACGGATTTGTACAGCAAAGCAGCCGACTCCGCCCGCGCGCAAGGTCCGCCGCTATGTCGGCACGGCCCCGTGGTAGAAAAAGACGCCGAGGCCCAGGGTGAACAGCGCCTGGCCGGCCAGCATGTGCATCAGGAACACCACCGGGAAGGAGCCGCTGCGCTCGTAGGCGTAGGCGAAGGCGAGGCCGCCCAGGAAGGTCAGCGCGAGCGCCACCCAGTTCTGATAGAACGCGTGCGCCAGCGCGAACACCGCGGCGTTCACCGCAATCCGGGCGCGGGCGCCGCCCAGCAGATCGCCGTAGCGCCGGAAGAACAAGGGGCGGAAGACGATCTCCTGCCCGAGCACCGACAGCACGGGGTAGAAGGCCATGATCATCAGCCAGAGCTCGGTGCGCTGGCGCGGCATGGCGAGAAAGGCCGCCGGCCGCAGCCACAGGACGAGCGCGGCCATGACGGCGCCCGCCAGGAGGAGAAAGCCGGCGATGAAGGGCAGCCAGCGGGTCAGGTCGCGCAGGTCCACCAGCTCGCGCCAGTGCCAGCCCGGCGTCAATTGCAGCAGCACGAGGGCGAGAAGGCACACCGCCGCGATCGGCCGGAACACGCCGAGGGTGTCGAAGAACACGAGCTGGGCCATCGGCGCGGCGAGGAACAGCAGGATGAACTCCCCCGCCCGGACGAGCGGGGCCGGGGGTGGGCGTCGTCTTGGCGGCGCGGCGGTTCGAGCGTTCGACATGGGCACCGGCTGATGGCGTTCGACCCACGCCGGATATTGGGACGACGGTGCCGGCGGCACAGGGCGGCCTTGGCAGGGGCCTGGGACCGGTCCCGGCTCCAGGACGCTGGCGTCGGCCCGGACGACCGCTCCGGGGGCGCGTGCGCCGTGGCGCTGCGTGGGGCCCGCGCGGCCGCGGCGCGGCAGAAGGCGCTCGTCGCGGCAGGCCGCTTTGAGCGTAACGGCCGTCGGAGTTGAAACCGTAGCCGACCACCTGGCGGCCGCGTGGCACGAGGTCCCGTGTTTATTGCCGCTGGTATGAATCAGCGTGGGGTCACGGCGCCGATCGGCATCGCAACATGCTGATTTCTCGGGGAACTCCCGGATCGCGGGATGACGCGGATGGACAGTCAGCCCACAAGCCTCAATCCAATGGGACGCCGCCGTGGCCGACCACGGACTGCCTCCTCGCCGCCGCGACCGCGCTGGACGTTCCGGGCGACAAGGACGGTCATTTCAGCCCCGCCTGCATGAACGATTGCACGAACTGGCGCTGGAACAGGAGGAAGGCCACCAGCAAAGGGGCGACGGAGATCAGCGTGCCGGCGGTGATGATCGACCAGTCGACGCCCGACTCGGGCGCGCCGAAAACCGCGAGACCCACCGTCAGCGGGCGCGTCTCCACGGTGTTGGTCACCACCAGCGGCCAGAGGAAGCTGTTCCAGTGGTGGCTGACCGAGACGAGCCCGTAGGCGACGTAGGTGGGCTTCGCCAGCGGGACATAGACCTTGAGCAGGATCTGCAGCCAGTTGCACCCCTCCACGCGCGCCGCCTCCTCGAACTCGCGCGGCACCGTCTTGAAGGTCTGGCGCAGCAGGAAGATCCCGAAGGCGCTGGCCATGTAGGGCAGGCCGATACCGGGGATGGTGTCGACCAGGCCGAACTGCGTCATCAACTGGTAGTTCTCGACGATCAGCACCTCGGGCAGGATCATGAGCTGCATCAGGACCAGGAAGAACGCGAGCTCGCGCCCCGCGAAGGCGAAGCGCGCGAAGGCGAAACCCGCCAGGGTGCACAGCACGAACTGGCCGGCCAGGATGAGCGTCACCAGGATGAAGGTGTTCAGCATGTAGCGCGCGAACGGCGCCGTCGCCCAGGCTTCCCGGAAGTTCTCCAGCGTCAGCGGCGCGAAGAGGTCGAATTGCGTGACATACTCGCTGGGGTGGAACGCGCTCCAGAACGCGTAGAGCAGCGGCCCGATCCAGATGAGCGCGAGCAGCCACGACCCCAGCACCTCCAGCCAGCGGCCAAGGTCGACGGCGGGCTTCGCGGGCGCGGCGTTCACGCTCATCGGTAGTGTATCCGTCCCTCGAGGAGGCGGTACTGGGCAATCGCCAGGCCGATCAGGAGCAGCAGGAGAACGACGGTGAGCGCCGCCCCGTAGGAGGCGTCGAAGTAGCTGAAGGCCGTCTCGTAGATGTAGTAGAGCAGCAGCATGCTGGCGTTGTCAGGCCCGCCCTTCGTCATGATGAAGAGGTGGTCGACGATCTTGAACGCGTTGATCAGCGCGTTGATCAGCACGAACAGCGTGGTCGGCATCAGCAGCGGGAAGATGACGCGCCGGAAATAATACCACCGGCTCGCGCCCTCCAGCTCGGCGGCCTCCTTCAACTCGGGCGGCAGGGACTGGAGCGCCGCCAGATAGAAGATCATGAAGAACCCCGCCTCCTTCCACACCATCATGACGATCAGGCACCACATCACGGTGTCCGGATCGCCCAGCCAGTTGTGCCCCGGCAGGCCGACCAGACCCAGCAACTGGTCGAGGAGGCCGATTCCGGGGGTGTAGAAGAACAGCCAGATGTTGGCGACGGCGATCATCGGCAGCACCGTCGGCGTGAAGAACGCCATGCGAACCAGCGCCCGGGCCGGCAGCCAGGCGTTGACGATCAACGCCATCAGCATGGCCAGCGCGATGGCCAGCGGGATGGTCCCGGCCGCGAACCAGAGATTGTTGAACAGCGCCCGCCAGAAGATGTCGTCCTCCAGCATGAAGGCGTAGTTCTCCAGGCCGACGAACTCGGCCGGCCGGGTGGCGGTCTCGGGAAGAAAGAGGCTGCGGACGAACGAGGCGACGGTGGGATAGTGCGTGAACGTGGCGAGCATCACCGCCGCCGGCAGCAGCAGCAGCCAGCCGTAGATGTGAACCGGATGAACGGCGCGCATCGGCATGAATCGACGTGGGTCGGG
The DNA here is from genome assembly GCA_964561005.1 of uncultured Rhodovibrionaceae bacterium. Lineage (GTDB taxonomy): Bacteria > Pseudomonadota > Alphaproteobacteria > Kiloniellales > Rhodovibrionaceae > CAZLNO01. The sequence continues at coordinate 21,295 of CAZLNO010000062.1, forward strand.
CGGTGGTGCCCCGCGGCCGGCGAGGGCTCCGGCCGCTCGCCGGCCGCGGGGGCGGGGTCACTGGGTTCGCCCGCGACCTAGCGGTATCGCCGCAGCAGGCGGTCGGCCTGGCGCTGCGCGTCGCTCAGGGCGGTTTGCGCCGACTCCTGGCCGGTCAGGACGGACTGGATGGCGTCGTCCAGGACCTTGCGCACGCGGCCGGTCTGATAGGTCGACAGCTCGGGCACGGCGTACTCGAGCTGATCGCGCGCAACGGCGGCCGGCGGGAAGTCCTGGGTGTATTCCTTGAGCGCCGGGGTCTCGTAGGCGTCCGGGCGCGTGCCGATGTAGCCGGTGCGGATGCTCCACTCCGCGGTGCGCTCCGGCTGCGTCATCCACTTGATGAAGGTGAGCGCGGCCTGGCGCTGTTCCGGGGTGCTCTTCTTGAAGATGTAGAAGTTGCCGCCCCCGGTCGGACTGCCGCGCCGCTCCTGCTTGGGCAGCATGGCGACCCCGAAGTCGAACGTCGCGTTCTCCTTCACCGCCGTCAGGTTGCCGGTGGAATGCCACATGATGGCGGTCTGCCCTTCCAGGAAGGCCTGGCGCAGCGTGCCCCACTCCACCGTGCCGGTCGGCATCACGCCGTGCTTCTCGCCAAGATCGCGCCAGTACTGCAAGGCCTCGATGGTCGCGGGCGCGTCGAAGTAGGTTTCGGTCCCGTCGCCGCTCATCAGCTCCTGGCCGTTCTGGATGGCCAGCGCCTGGAACATCCAGTAGGGATAGCCGGTGGAGGGGATCATGGCGCCCCAGCGCTCGACCTCGCCGCCCTCCGTGACCTTGAGCTTCTTGCCCATCTCGACGAGATCGCTCCAGGTCTGCGGCGGCGCCTCGGGGTCCAGCCCGGCCTCGCGGAAGGCGTCCTTGTTGTAGTACATGACGATGGTCGAGCGCTGGAACGGGATGCTCCAGGTCTTGCCGTCCGTCTGACCGTTCTTCATCAGCGCGGGATAGAAGCTGTCGATCCACGCCTGTTCGGCCTGCGTCTCGATCAGGCTGTCGAAGGGGACGATCGCGTCCTGCTCGATCAGCTCGTAGAGATCGATCGAGAACATCACCGAGAGCTGCGCCGGCTTGCCGCTCTTCAGCGCCGCCAGCGCCTTGATGCGGGCGTCGTTGTAGTTGCCGGCGTAGATCGCGTTGACCTCGATGTCGGGGTGCGCCTTCTCGAATTCGCTGACCAGATCGTCCACGATCTTGGTGAGCGGCCCGCCGACGGCGACGGGGTAGTACATCGTCAACTCGGTCTCGGCCTTGACCGCGCCCGTGGCCGAGGCCATCAGGCCCGCCGCCGTCGCTCCCGCGAAGGCGGCGCGTCGGAGCCATCGGGTTGTCGTCTTCATCGCGGGCTACCTCCCTGTTCGATTTCCCCAGGCGCCCGGCCGTGCCGCCGTCCCGCGGGACGGGTGCGGCCCGGCGCCGTCAACCGGCCGTGCGATAGACGCGGTCCGCCACGGGCGCCGCGCTTTCGCCGGGCTCGTCGATGCGCCGACCGGTGCGCGCATCGAAGACATGGGTCGCTTCCGGCGCCCAGCTCAGACGGACCGGCTCGCCGGATCGCACGGCCATCCGCCCGGACACGCGCATGTCGATGGTCTGCCCGGCGATCTCGGCGTTCACGATCGTGTCGGCGCCGCGATAGTCGCTGGCGACCAGGGTCGCCGGCACGCCGCCGCTTTCCACCGGCCGGATCGCCTCCGGCCGCACGCCGACCACGATGTCGCGGCCGTGGCGCTGCAGCGCCGTCGCCAGCGCGGTGCCGGTGCCCGCGTTCGCCGCGATCCCGCGCATGTCGAGCAGGTTCATGGGCGGCGTGCCGATGAAGTTGGCGGCGAAGGTGCTGGCGGGCCGCTCGTAAAGCTCCGCCGGCGAGGCCTCCTGCTCGATGCGGCCATCGCGCAGCAGGATCACCTTGTCCGCCAGGCTCATGGCCTCGTCCTGGTCGTGCGTGACGTAGACGACGGTCATGCCGAGGCGGCGCTGCAGGCCGCGAATCTCGACCCGCATCTCGTGGCGCAGCTTCGCGTCCAGGTTGGACAGCGGCTCGTCCATCAGGCAGATCGGATACTCGGCGATGATCGCGCGCGCCAGGGCGACGCGCTGGCGCTGGCCGCCCGAGAGCTGGGCCGGCTTGCGCTCGAGATAGTCGCTCAGGCCGACCAGCTCGGCCACGTCCTTCAGCCGTTGGCGGCGCTGCCGGGCCGGCGTCTTGCGCACCCGGAGGCCGAAGACGATGTTCTCGGCCACGCTGAGGTGGGGGAACAGCGCATACGACTGGAACACCATGGAAACCTGGCGCCGCGAGGGCGGCAGCCCGGTGACGTCGCGCCCCGCGATCAGCACGCGCCCGGCGCTGACCTCCTCCAGGCCCGCGATCATGCGCAGCGTGGTCGACTTGCCGCAGCCGGAGGGGCCGAGGAGG
>CAZLNO010000063.1:0-23699 GCA_964561005.1 uncultured Rhodovibrionaceae bacterium
CGTTCAGATTTCCCCTCACCCTGAGCTTGTCGAAGGGTGAGTTGCCAGGCATCAATCGACCCGCTCATAGCTATCCGTCCGCCCTGTTCCGCAACACCGGAGACCGCGATGCCCCGCCGCCTGCCCCTGCTCGCCGCCCTCGCCCTTGCCGCCCTGACCGCCCAGGCCGCCGCGTCCGGGAACGAGGCGACCTATCGCCATGTGCTGGACGGCTCGCCCATCGAGGTGCCGACCACCGGGCCGTTGCTGAGCAAGGCCGTGAAGAGCTTCCACGAGACCGGCAAGAACCCTTACGTCGGCGACGCCGAGGCCGTGGCGGACGGCAAGGAGATCTATCAGGCGCAGCAGTGCGGCGCCTGCCACATGCCCGACGGCTCCGGCCGCATCGGGCCGAGCTTCCTCGACGACCAGTGGAACTACGACTATACGGCCACGATGCGCGGGCGCTTCGCCATCGTCTACGCCGGGGGCGCCGGCGCCATGCAGGCCTTCAGCGACCGCCTGAGCCAGGACCAGATCCTGGAGGTCCTGGCGTACATCGAGAAGCTGCGCGGCGCGGCGGAGTGACGGCGGGGTCCGCGACGTGACGGCGCAGCGCACCCTGGTCCTCGACATTGTCGGCCTGACGCCGAAGCTCTTGGGCGCCGACACGCCGAACCTCCAGGCGCTGGCCGACAAGGGCGGCGCGCGGCCGCTGGAGACCGTGACGCCGGCCGTCACCACCTCGGCGCAGACCACCTTCCTGACCGGCCTCCCGCCGCGCGACCACGGCATCGTCGCCAACGGCTGGTATTTCCGCGAGCTGTCCGAGATCTGGTTCTGGCGGCAGTCCAACCGCCTGGTCGCCGGCGAGCGCGTCTGGGACGCGGCGCGCAAGCGCGACCCGGCCTTCACCTGCGCCAACCTCTTCTGGTGGTACAACATGTACTCCGGCGCCGACATCGGCGTGACGCCGCGGCCGATGTACCCGGCGGACGGGCGCAAGATCCCCGACTGCTACGCCGAGCCGCCGGAGCTGAGGGACACCCTGACGGCGAAGCTCGGACGCTTTCCGCTGTTCAACTTCTGGGGTCCCGCCACCGACATCAAGGCCAGCCGGTGGATCGTCGACTGCGCCCTGCACGTCCTGGACACCGCCAAGCCGACGCTGACGCTGGTCTACATCCCGCACCTGGACTACAACCTGCAACGCCTCGGTCCCGACCACCCGGACCTCGCCCGCGACCTGCGCGAGGTCGACGCCGCCGTGGCGCCGCTGCTCGACCGGGCCGCGCGCGAGGGGCTGAACGTCGTGGTGCTGTCCGAGTACGGCATCACCCCGGTCGACACCCCGGTGCACGTCAACCGCGCCCTGCGCGAGCACGGCTTCATCCGCGTGCGCCAGGAGCTGGGGCGCGAGCTGCTGGACCCCGGCGCCTCGCGCGCCTTCGCGGTGGCCGACCACCAGATCGCCCACGTCTACGTCCGCGACTCCGGCGACGTGCCGGCCGCGCGCAAGCTGCTGCAAGACCTCAACGGCGTCGAGCAAGTGCTTGACGACGCCGGAAAGGCGGCGCACGGACTCGACCATCCGCGTTCGGGAGACCTGGTGGCGCTCGCGCGGCCGAACGCCTGGTTCACCTACTACTACTGGCTGGACGACGCCCGCGCGCCCGACTTCGCCCGCACGGTGGAGATCCACCGCAAGCCCGGCTTCGACCCCGTGGAGCTGTTCTTCGACCCGGCCCTGCCCTCCGCCCGGCTCAGCGTCGGCTGGCGCCTGGCCCGGAAAAAGCTGGGCTTCCGCCAGCTCATGGACGTCATTCCCCTGGACGCCACGCTGGTCAAGGGCTCGCACGGCCGCGTCACCGACGACCCCGACGCCGGCCCGCTCTTCCTGACTTCCCGCCCCGACTTGCTGCCCGAAGGCGCGGTGCCCGCCACCGGCGTGAAGGACCTGATCCTGCGGCACCTGTTCGGCGGGTAGGAGGTGCGGGGTGCGGGAGGCGCAGCTAATTCTCCACCGCCACGTCCCCCGCGTCCGCCACGTCCGCGTGCCGCTCCGGCCCCTTGTCCTCGGGGTCGACGCGGGGGTCCTGGCCGCGCAGGACGGAGTTGCCTTCGTAGAGGGTGCGCTGGTCGACCTCGGGCGGGGCGAGCCAGTCGGCCTCGGCCATCCGGCCGCTCTGGCCGTAGGCGTCGAGGGCGTTGCGGTAGGCGATGCGGTGGACCGTTTCCTCCGGGATGCCGCGCTGGAGCATCAGTTTCGCCGTCTTCGGCACCGACAGCGGGTCGGAGACGCCCCAGTCGGCACTGGAATCGATCATGATGCGCTCGGGGCCGTAGTGCCGGGCGATCTCCACCATGCGCTCGCTGCCCATCTTGGTCTTGGGGTAGATGGTGAAGGCCGCCCAGTAGCCGCGGTCCAGCACCTCCCGCACCGTCTCCTCGTTGTTGTGGTCGATGACCACGCGGGACGGGTCCATGCCGTGCTCCTCCAGCACGTCCATGGTGCGCGAGGTGCCGCGCTTCTTGTCGCGGTGCGGGGTGTGGATCTGGACCAGCATGTCCAGCTCCCGCGCCAGCTCGATCTGCCGGCGCAGGTAGCGGTCCTCCAGCGCGGTCTGCTCGTCGTAGCCGATCTCGCCGATGGCGACCACGCCCTCCTTCACCGCGAAGCGGGGCAGGATTTCCATCACCCCCTCGGCCAGCGCCTCGTTGTTCGCCTCCTTGGAGTTGAGGCCGACGGTGCAGTAGTGGCGGATGCCGAACTGTCCGGCGCGAAAGCGCTCCCAGCCCACGATGGTGGAGAGGTAGTCGATGTAGGTGCCCACGTGAGTGCGCGGCTGCCCCACCCAGAACGCCGGCTCGATGACCGCGACGACGCCGGCCGCGGCCATGGCCTCGTAGTCCGCCGTCGTGCGGGCGTTCATGTGGATGTGGGGGTCGATGAACAGCATGGCGTGCCTTCCCCTCCGTACAAGCCCTCGCGGCCAACCGTGCAAGGCGCGGCCTCATGTTTCGACAGGCGCATGTTTCGACAGGCGCATGTTTCGACAGGCTCAACATGAGGAATTCAGCGGGAGGCATCCCGCTCAACTTCCTCATCCTGAGTCTGTCGAAGGATGAGGCCTCCGGCGAAGCCGGCGACGCTTCGGTGTCCGAGACCAAAACCTTAAACGTTCTTAACCAAGACTCTCCCAGGAAAGCGCCCCCCGTTCAACCGCCTGGGCCAGCCCCGGCGCCCCGGCCAGCAGGGCGCGCGCCGCGTCGTCGCCCCGCGCGGCGAGTGCCAGTGCCGCGCCCGCCGCCCCGCCGGCCGCGCCCATGTCCAGCGCCCTTGCCAGGTCGTCCAGCATGGCTCCCGCCGCGAAGGGGCCGACGCAGCGCCACAGCTCGGGGCCGACATCGCGCCCGGCGGCCCAGCGCTCGTGCGCGAAGTCGCACAGCATGCGCGCCAGCTCGGGGTTGGCGCGGGCGTCCAGGCCCTGGATGGGGGCCAGGCGGCTGCCGATGAACAGCGCCTTCAGCACCATGTGGTTCCAGGCCAGCTCGTCGAAGCGCTCGCGCGGATAGGGATTGCGGTGGGCCACCGCCTCGAACAGCGCGCGCATGTTGGAGCGCGCGCCCTCCCCGGCCCGCGCGACGTGGCGCTCCGGCTCCGGATACAGCGGCAGGCCCTGATGGATCGCCACCAGTTCGCCGACGTCGGCGGTGTTTGCCAGGGTCTCCAGCAGCGCGGGAAAGCCCGCCCCCTTCGCCTCGGCGGCCGTCAGCAGGAGCAGCACGCGCGCCGCCTGGTCGACGCTCCAGCCGCGCGGGTCCCAGCCGGGGCGCGCGGCCTCGGCGGCGGCCAGCTTGTCGGCGGCCAGCCCCAGGTTTGCCTTGCCCAGTTTGCGCGGCACCAGCCCCAGGGCGACGTAGAGGGCCTTGTCGTCGCCCTCCGCGACCTTGCCCCGCGTCCGCGTCAGCCAGTCCCGGCCATCGGGCGCCAGGCGCTCCGACAGCCAGTCCGTCAGCAATTCCCTCGGCGTCGCCATCGCGGGACCTCCTTTCCCGGCGTGCTCAGGTGCCGGGCACGTGGCGCTGCAGACCCAGCGTCAGGAAGAACGCCAGCAGCGCCAGCGCGGTGCCGCCCGGCACGCCGGCCAGGGCCAGCCAGGTCGCGTCGAACAGGCAGATGCCGGCGATCAGCGACACCACCGCCTGCCCCACGGCCGGCACCGGGCGCAGCAGCAGGCGCACGGCCTGGACCACCCAGGCCAGGAAGATCGCGGCGGTGACCCAGGCGCTCGACCCCGCCGCCGGCAGCTCCAGCGCGATCACCACGAAGGGCGCGGCCAGGAAGGCCAGCGGCCAGACGCTGCCGAGCCGCGCCAGATGCTCCTGCTTGGCCGCGTAGGTCAGCCCGATGACGTAGCACAGCAGCAGCGCGCCCACGCCCGCCGCCGGCCCTTGCCAGCCCCCCACGGCCACCACGGCGGCCGCGCCGTACACCAGCATGCGGTTCACGCCCATCAGCACCGGGCTCAGCGGATTGCCCTTGTGCCAGATGTCATAGAGCCCGATCGCCGCCGCCAGGGCCAGGCCCATCCCCGCCGCCGCCAGCGGCGAGGTGCCGACGGCCTGGGCGGTGGCGGCGAGGAGGACGACGCCCAGGGCCAGCGCGCCCAGGCCGACCGCCAGCACGGTGCGGCGCGCCACCTGTCCCGAGGGGATCGGGCGCTCCGGGCGCTCGCGCGCGTCGACGGCGCTGTCGCACGCGTCGTTGAGGTACATGCCGCCCACGTAGAAACACGACATCGCGGCGATCAGCGCCAGGGCGGGCCACTGGAACACCGGCGCGCCGGCCAGCGCCAGGGCGGCGGCCACGTTGGTCCAGACCGTCGGGAGGTTGGACACCCGCCCCAGGCGCAGCGCCACCCCCGGCGTCATGCCCCGAGCCGTTCCAGCGTCCATTGCAGCTCCCGGGCGATGGCGGCGTCGACGGTACTGGCGCGATGCCGGGGCGGCAGCACGTCCCAGGTATAGGTCTCGACCTCAAGGTGCGGCGCAAGCGGTTCTTTTTCCAGGAAATCCAGCGCCGCCGCCAGCTCCGCCTGGGTGCTGGCGAAGCCGTCGAGCGCGGCCAGGAAGACCGGCACGTGGAAGTGCACCCGCCACTCCTCCCCCCGCGCCCGCGCCGCGCGGGCCTCCAGGGCGTGCGCGATGTCCGGGTAGCGGTACAGGTCGCCGCCGGGCGCGCGCGCCACGACCTGGTGCAGGTAGACCCCGTCGTCGAAGGCCAGCAGGCGGTCCAGCGCCGCCGCGTCCACGTCGTCGAGGCGCAGGGCCGCGCTGAGCTGGACCTTCGGCACCCGGATTCCCGCGTCGCGCAGGCGGGCCAGCGCCGCCGGAATGTCCTCGAATTCCACGGCCGCATGGCAGACGTCGAAGCACACGCCGAGGTGCCGGCGCAGCGCGGCCTCGGCCGTCGCGTGGTCCAGGCCCGTCAGCCCGGCCAGGCGCGCCACGCCGTCCCTGCCGAACAGACGCTCGCGGAAGAAGGCGACGGCCTGGTCGGTGGTCTCCAGCATGCACGCCGGCTCGGGCTCCAGGGCCAGGGCGATGCGGCGCCCGGTCTCCGCCTCGATGCGCCAGAGCGTGGCGGCGTGGCGCAGCAGGTGCTCGATGATGGCGGCGCGCGCTTCCGGCGTGCGGGCGTCCGGCGCGAAGGCGCCGGGGACCGTGGAGATGCTGCCCTCGCCGCCTTCCGGCAGCAGGCGCGCCAGCAGGCCGGCGAGGCGGTTGGTGTAGTCCAGGCGCTCCGCGGTCCGCCAGTCCGGCGCGTAGACGCCCTCCTTCACGCGCACGCCGTGGAAGGCGCCGAAGGGAAATCCGTTGACGGTGAAGACCTCGAGCGCGTTCTCCGCCAGCACCGCCTGCAGTTCGTCGAACGCGGCGGGGTCTTGAAGGTCGTGCGCCGCCCGGCCCGACAGCCGCAGCCCGACGCCGAAGATCCCGGCGCGGCCGAGTCGCGCCTTGACCGCCGGCACGTGGTCGCGCAGCGCCGCGCGCACCTCCGGCCAGGTCTCGCCGGGGTGGATGTTGGTGCAATAGGTGAGCCGCGTGCCGGGAAGCCGCGCCAGCTTCATCGCTGCCGGTCCCGCTGTTCCAGCCAGTCGAGGGCGTCGCGGACCCGCTCTGCCTCCATCGCATGCACTTCCCGCCCGTGCCCGATGCCGGCCAGCAGGGTCACCGTCAGCTCGCCGCCCAGGTGCTCGCGGAATTCGCGCAGGCCGCGCAGGACGCCGAGTTCGCCGGAGGCGTCGCGCCGTTTCAGGGCGTCATGCCAGAGGCGGAAGCCCAGGCGCTCCAGCAGCCGGCACACCCGCGCCTCCTCGCCCGCGCTCAGCAGGCCGGCCAGGACCGAGTAGCGCGCGTCCAGCGCCAGGCCGATCGCCACCGCCTCGCCGTGGCGGAGTTCGTAGCCGGTCAGGGATTCCAACTTGTGGGCGGCCCAATGGCCGTAGTCCAGCGGCCGGGCGCTGCCGGTCTCGAAGGGGTCGCCGCCGTGGGCGATCTGCTGCATGTGCAGCTCGGCGCAGCGGCGGATCATGTGGTCCACCGCCGGCCGGCGGAACGCCGCCAAGTCGTCGGCGACCCGCTCCAGCCAGGCGAAGAACGCCCCGTCGCGGATCAGCGCCACCTTGACCGCCTCGGCGATGCCCGAGATGCGGTCGCGGGGGTCCAGGGTCTCCAGGAAGCGCAGGTCGTTGATGACGGCGAAGGGCGGGGCGAAGCTGCCGACCATGTTCTTCACGCCCAGCGCGTTCACGCCGGTCTTGACGCCCACGCCGCTGTCGTTCTGCGCCAGCACCGTGGTGGGCATGCGGATCAGCCTTACCCCGCGGTGCGCCGTCGCCGCGGCGTAGCCGACGGCGTCCAGCATCGCGCCGCCGCCGATGGCGAGGACGAAGGCGTGGCGGTCGATGCCCAGCTCGCTCAGCCGCTGGATCAGCGCGGCCACCAGCTCCGGGTCGTTCTTCACCGCCTCGCCGCCGGGCACCGTCTCGGGCGGCGCGGCGAGCTGCATTGCCTCGGAGTGGGTCGCGGCGTAGCTCGCCATCCGCGCCGGCAGGTCCGGCCAGGCGGCGGCAACCCCCTGGTCCACGAAGACCGTCAGGCGGTGGCGGCGGCCCGGCTCCAGCCGCCGCAGCGCCTGGGCCAGGACCGGGTTGTCGGGGGAAAGCGCGTCTTCGGTGAAGTGGACGTCGTAGTCGTAGGTAACCGTGAAGCGCTGTCGGTACACGGCCGACGCGGCGGCCGTCGCCTCTGCGGTAGCCCGATGATCCGCCATGCTGGAAACCTGCGCCTCCCCGGCTGGCCTGATTGTTGTGTTATCGACCTCTTAACCATCCTAGGGGGCCAGCGCGCCAGAGACAATCGAGCCGTCGTCGCGATCGACGCAGGCCGTTTTTATGTGTCGGAAACGGCCGGGCTGTGCCGCGCCACGGCGCGCTTGTTGCGCAGGTGCTCGCGCAGCAGGCGGCGCAACCCGGGGCCGTCGCGCCGCGTCAGGGCGTCCAGGATCCGCTCGTGCTCGGCGATCGCCTGCGCCCAGCGTTCGGGCGAGAGGTTGGCGGCGTAGCGCGCGCGCAGGATACGCCCGGACAGGCGGCGATAGGTCTCGGCCAGCACCTCGTTGCCCGCCGCGACGACGATGGCCCAGTGAATCTGCTGGTTGAGCTTGAAGTACCCCTGCAGGTCGCCGGCCTCGTAGCACCGCCGCATGGCCTCGTGCAGCCGGCGAACCTCCCGCAGCCCGTCGGCGTCGATGCGAGCGCAGGCCAGTTCCCCGGCGGCGGCCTCCAGCGCCTCCATCACCTCGAAGGTCTCCTCCAGCTCGCGCAGCGTCAGCGGCGCCACCACGGCGCCGCGGTTGGGCAGCAACTTCAGGAGCCCCTCCGAGGCCAGCGTCTTCATCGCCTCGCGCAGCGGCGTGCGGGAGATGCCGAAGCGCTCGCACAGCGTCCGCTCGGGCAAACGCTCGCCCGCCTCGAAGGCGCCGGCGACGATCATGTCGCGCAGGCGGTCCACCGCCTCGTCGCTGAGCGAGCGCCGGGCGATCGGCTCGAAGCCCTCGGCCGGCTCGGCGGCCGGCTTCGCGCCCCGGCTCACGCCGCCGCCTCCCGGCCGTCGCGCGGCGCCAGGGCGTCGCGCAGCAGCACCGCCGCGTGCGTGGCCCGGCGGCCGGTGCCGTCCTTGATCTGATGCCGGCAGGACGTGCCGTCGGCGACGACCCGCGCCGTCGCCGGGGCCCTGCGCACCGCCGGAAGAAGCGCCAGCTCGCCCATCCTCATCGACACCTCGTAGTGCTCCGCCTCGTAGCCGAAGGCGCCGGCCATGCCGCAGCAGCCGGACTCGATGGCCTCGACCTCCAGGTCCGGCACCAGCCGCAGCACGCGCCCGACCGCGCCGGTGGCGCCGAACGCCTTCTGGTGACAATGGGTATGCAGATAGGCCTTACCCTCGGGTAAAGGCCTGAGCGGCAGGTCCAGGCGGCCGGCCCGCTGCTCGGCGTCCAGGAACTCCTCGAACAGCACCGCCTGCCCTTTGACGGCCTCGCTCTGCGGACCGGGCAGCACAGCTTCCAGCTCGTCGCGCAGGGTGTAGAGGCAGGACGGCTCCAGACCCACGATCGGCACGCCGCGCCCGGCCGCGGGGGCCAGGGCCTCGACCAGCCGCCGCATCTCCGCCCGCGCCGCGTCCACGAGGCCGACCGAGAGAAAGGTGCGCCCGCAGCACAGCGGCCGGCCGCCGTCGCGGGCGATCGCCGGCACGACCCGGTAGCCGGCGGCCTGCAGCACGGCGACGGCGGCGCGGGCGGTCTCCGGCTCCTGGTAGGTGTTGAAGGTGTCCACCAGCAGCACGACCTCGCGGCCGTCCGGGTTCGTCAGGGGCACCTCCTCCGGCCGGAAGACGTCGCGCCGCCAGCGCGGCAGGCTGCGCTCGGCCGCCAGGCCCAGCAGGCGCTCGCGCAACCACCGGGCGCCCGGCAGCCGTTCGGCCCCGTTCAGCAGCGGCGCCAGGCGGGCCGCCCATGGGGCATAGCGCGGCAGGTAGCCGACCAGGCGCTCGCGCGGGCTGGGGGACGTGGTCTTGCGGAGCTGGGCGGTGGCCTCGATCTTCATGCGGGCCATGTCGACGCCGGTCGGACACTCGCGCTTGCAGCCCTTGCAGCCGACGCAGAGCGCCAGTGTCTCGCGCATCTCCGGGCCGGTCAGGGCGTCAGGGCCAAGCTGCCCGGTCAGCGCCAGGCGCAGGGTATTCGCCCGGCCGCGCGTGGCGTCCCGCTCGTCGCGGGTGACGCGGTAGGAGGGGCACATCACCCCCGGCGCCATCTTGCGGCAGGCGCCGTTGTTGTTGCACATCTCCACCGCGCCCAGGAAGCCGCCCCAGGCCGACCAGTCCAGCACGGGCTCGACATCGCCCGCCGGCCCGTAGCCGGGCTTGAAGCGGAACAGCCGGCGGTCGTCCATGCGCGGCGGGCGCACGATCTTGCCGGGGTTGAAGCGGCCCTCGGGGTCGAAGGTGTCCTTGACCTCCTCGAAGGCGCGGGTCAGGCGCGGGCCGTAGACGCGCTCGTGCCATTCCGAGCGGGCCAGGCCGTCGCCGTGCTCGCCCGAGTGCGAGCCCTTGTAGCGCCGGACCAGGTCCATCGTCTCCTCGGCGATGGCGCGCATGGCCTCGGCGCCGGCCTCCGCCTTCAGGTTCAGGATGGGCCGCACGTGCAGGCAGCCGACCGAGGCGTGGGCGTACCAGGTGCCGCGGGTGCCGTGCTTCTCGAAGATGCGGTTGAGGCTGTCGGTGTAGTCGGCCAGATGCTCCAGCGGCACGGCGCAGTCCTCGATGAAGGAGACCGGCTTGCCGTCGCCCTTCATCGCCATGACGATGTTGAGCCCGGCCTTGCGCACCTCCCAGATCTCGCCCTGGAAGTCCGGCTCGACGGCCTCGACGACCGCGTTCGGAAAGCCGAGGCGCGCCATCATCGCGTCCAGCTCGCCCAGCTTGTCGCGCAGCGGCGCCAGGGCGTCGCCGGCGAACTCCACGATCAACAGGCAGTCCGGCCGGCCGCGCACGAACTTCTTCATGGACTCGCGGAACAGCGGGATGCCGGCGGCGATCTCCAGGATGTTGCGGTCCACCAGCTCGACCGCCGTGGGATCCAGGGTGACCAGGTGCTGGGCGCTGTCCATCGCGTCGTGGAAGGTCGGGAAGTGGCAGACGCCCAGCACGCGTACTTGCGGCAAAGGTTGCAGCGGCAGCGTCAACCTCTTGAAGAACGCCAGGGTTCCTTCCGAGCCGACCAGCATTTGCGCCATGTTGTGGCCCTGCAGGTCGACGCTGTCGAGGTTGTAGCCGCCCACCCGGCGCAGCACCTCCGGCAGCCGCGCGGCCATCTCGTCGCGCTCGCGTTCGGCCAGGCCGCGCAGCCGCTGCACCAGCGCCAGATAGGCCGGATCGCCCTCGGCCTCGCTCAGGTTGCCCGGCACCGGGCCGAAGCGGTGGGCCGCGCCGTCGCTCAGCACGGCGTCGATGGCCTCGACGTTGTGCTTCATGATGCCGTAGCGCAGCGAGCGCGAGCCGGCGGAGTTGTTCCCCGCCATGCCGCCCAGGGTGGCGCGGCTGGCCGTGGAGACGTCGACCGGGAAGAACAGCCCGTCGGCCTTGAGCCGGGCGTTCAGGCGGTCCAGCACGACGCCCGGCTGCACCGTCACCCGCCGCGCCTCGGCGTCGTAGTGGATCACCTCGTTCAGGTGCTTGGAGGTGTCGACGACGATGGCCTCGCCCACCGTCTGGCCGTTCTGCGAGGTGCCGCCGCCGCGCGGCAGCACCGGCACCCCTTCCTCCCGCGCGATGGCGAGCACGGCCTCGATGTCGCCCTCCCGGCGCGGCAGCACCACGCCGATCGGCTCGATCTGGTAGTGCGAGGCGTCGGTGGCGTAACGCCCGCGCGTGAAGGCGTCGAAGCGCACCTCGCCGGCGACGGCCTCGGACAGCCGCCGGGCCAGGCGGGAGTCCCCGATGCGCTCACGCTTGATCAGATCGGCGACGATGTCGCGGGGCATGCGTCCTCGGGCTGGTTGCCAGATCGTGTGACATTCACAGGTTTGAACTTCCTCCAAGGGCCGGTTCGCCGGTCGGGGGCTCCCGTCCCCGACCGGAACGTTTCTCGCGACACGTCAACCGCGAAACGCTCGGGGCGCGGACAGAGCCCGCGCCCCGCCCCTCCCGTCAACTTCCATGCCGAGCAAGTGGCGCAGGAGCGGACTTGCCAGGGCTTTTGTATTTGGTATACCGTATACGAAACGGACGACAATCGGCAAGCGAAAGCCCGCGCCGAACGGCGCACAGGCTTCCGGGGAGGCGGTCTCGATCATGTCCCGACGCGGCGGACGGCACTTTCTGCAGATTCCCGGTCCCACGAACGTGCCGGACCGCGTGCTGCGGGCCATCGACCACCCGACGATCGACCACCGCGGCCCGGATTTCACGGCGCTGACCAGGGACATCCTGCCCAAGCTGCAAACCGTCTTCGCGACGCGGAACCCGGTGGTGGTCTTCCCCGCCTCCGGCACCGGCGCCTGGGAGGCCGCGCTGGCCAACACGCTGTCGCCGGGCGGCCGCGTGCTGATGTACGAGACCGGCCACTTCGCCACGCTGTGGCACGGCATGGCGCAAAAGCTGGGCCTGCGGCCCGAGTTCCTGCCCGGCGACTGGCGCACCGGCGCCGACCCGGCGAAGATCGAGGACGCCCTGCGCGCCGACGCGGCGCACGAGATCAAGGCCGTCTGCGTGGTCCACAACGAGACCTCGACCGGCGTCACCAGCCGCATCCCGGAGATCCGCGCCGCCATCGACCGCGCCGGCCACCCGGCGCTGTTCATGGTGGACACCATCTCCTCCCTGGCGTCGATCGACTACCGGCACGACGACTGGGGCGTGGACGTCACGGTCGCGGGCTCGCAGAAGGGCTTGATGCTGCCGCCCGGACTGTCGTTCAACGCGATCAGCGACAAGGCGCTGAAGGCCAGCGAGACGGCCGGGCTTCCCCGGTCGTACTGGGACTGGCGGCCGGTGCTGGACGCCAACGCCAACGGCTTCTTCCACTACACCCCGGCGACCAACCTGCTCTACGGCCTGCGCGAGGCCCTGGACATGCTGCTGGAGGAGGGCCTGGACAACGTCTTCGCCCGCCACCAGCGCCACGCCGCCGCCACGCGCGCCGCCGTCGAGGGCTGGGGGCTGGAGGTGCTGGCGACCAATCCGGACGAGTACTCCGGCTCGCTGACGGCGGTGCTGATGCCCGAGGGGCAGGACGCCGACGCGCTGCGCAAGATCATCCTGGACGCCTTCGACATGTCGCTGGGCGCCGGCCTGGGCAAGCTCAAGGGCAAGGTGTTCCGCATCGGCCACCTGGGCGACTTCAACGAGTTGATGCTGACCGGCACGCTGTCCGGGGTGGAGATGGGGCTGCGCCTGGCCGGCGTGCCGCACCGCGCCGGCGGGGTGCAGGCGGCTTTCGACGTCCTGACCAGGGAGGTCTAGACCGCCGCCCGCCGCCGCGGCCTCGCCCGCGCGGCCAATAACCAGAAGAACGGACGACAACACATTGAAAACACGGGAGGAAACCTCATGAGGAAGCTGTTCGGATGGGTCGCCGCGGCGACCGTCGCGCTGACCGCCGGCCAGGCGGCCGCGCAGATGGAGCTGAAGTTCGGCCACGTCGGCGCCCCCGGCTCGCTGTTCCACAAGTCCGCCGAGGAGTTCGCCAAGCGCGCCAACCAGGCGCTGGACGGCAAGGCCAAGGTGGTGGTCTTCGGCGCCAGCCAGCTCGGCAACGACACCCAGATGCTCCAGAAGCTGAAGCTGGGCACGCAGCACTTCTCTTTGCCCTCCACCGTGATGTCCACCGTGGCCGACGAATTCGGCGTGTTCGAGATGCCCTATCTCGTCCAGGACCGCGAGCACATGGGGCGGATCGAGGAGAACATCTTCTGGTCGGACATCGCGCCCGCGGTGGAGGACAAGGGCTACAAGATCATCGCGGTGTGGGAGAACGGCTTCCGCCACATCACCAACAATGTCCGGCCGATCGAGACGCCCGAGGACCTGGACGGCATCAAGCTGCGCACGCCCAAGGGCAAGTGGCGGGTGAAGATGTTCAAGGCCTATGGCGCCAACCCGACGCCGATGGCCTTCTCCGAGGTCTTCACGGCGCTGCAGACCGGCGTGATCGACGGCCAGGAAAACCCCTTCGCGCAGATCCACTCCGCGAAGTTCCACGAGGTGCAGGACTACCTCTCGCTCAGCGGCCACGTCTACACGCCGGCCTACGTGACCGTCGGCAAGAACAAGTGGGAGAGCCTGCCCGCCGACGTGCGCGAGACGCTGGAGCGCGTGGCCAAGGAGACGCAGCAGTACGTCTACGAGACCGCGCGGCAGATGGAGACGGACCTGCTGAAGAAGATCAAGGAGGCTGGCGTCGAGGTGAACGAGGTCGACAAGCAGGCCTTCATCGAGGCCAGCCAGCCGATCTATGACGAGTTCGGCGAGACCGTTCCCGGCGGCGCCGACCTGATCGACCGCGCCCTGGCCCTGGGCGAGGCTTCCTGAGCCCCCTGCCCCGCACGTCCGGCGCGCCCGCCCACCAGGGCGGCCGCGCCGGGCGGCGGCGTCCTGCTGTGTTCGAGCCCCGATCCTGACGGAGCCCGCCTCGTGCAGACGATCGAGCGCCTGCGCACCGCCTTCGAGAATGTGATGAAGGTCATCGTGGCGGTTCTCATGGTGACCTTGGCGGTCCTGATCGTCACCGCCGTCATCTTCCGCAAGGCGGGCGCGTCGCTGTCCTGGTACGACGAGGTGGCCTCCGTCCTGCTGGCCTGGCTGACCTACTACGGCGCCGCCTATGCCGCCGCGCGGCGCGCGCATATCGGCTTCGAGGGCCTGATGGAGGCGGTGCCGCCGCGCTGGGGCTTGGCGATGTTCGTCCTCGCCGAAACGATCGTGATCGGCTTCTTCGTGGTCCTGGCCTGGACCGGCTGGGAGGTCCTGAAGGTGCTGGAGGGCACCACGCTGGTCAGCCTGCCGCAGGTCTCGGTGCAGATCACGCAGTCGGTCATTCCCATCGGCGCGGTGCTGTTCATCATCGGCCAGCTTCTCAGCCTGCCCGATCACTGGCGCAAGCTGCGCGCGGGCCTGCCGCTGAACCCCGAGATTCCCGAGGAGCTGGCGAGCGACGCGGCCAGCGTGCGCGAAACGGACGCATCCGGGTCCGAGGCCGGCGAACCCGCCCACGGGGAGCGCGCGCGATGACCATCGCCGCCATGCTGGTGGGGCTGTTCGCCCTGATCTTCATCAACGTCCCCATCGCCGTGGCGCTGGCCGTGGTGACCGTGGTGGCGATGGTGCTCACACAGGGGCTCTGGCTGCTGCCCAACGTCGCGCTGGTGATGTACGACGGCGCGACGAAGTTCCCGCTGCTGGCCATCCCGATGTTCATCCTGGCCGGCGCGATCATGAACTCCACCGGCATCTCGGCGCGGCTGATCGCCTTCGCCTCGGCGCTGCTGGGCTTCATCCGCGGCGGCCTGGCGATGGTGAACATCGGCACCTCGCTGTTCTTCGCCGAGATTTCCGGCTCGGCCGTGGCCGACGTCGCGGCGCTGGGCTCGATCCTCATCCCGGCGATGAAGAAGAAGGGTTACCCGCGCGCCTTCGCCGCCGCCGTCACCTCGTCCTCGGCGACCCTGGCGGTCATCATCCCGCCCTCCATCCCGATGATCCTCTACGCGGTGATGTCTGACTCCTCGGTCGTGCAGCTCTTCGTCGCCGGCATCGTGCCGGGCGTGCTGGGCGGGCTGGGGATGATGGCGCTGTCGTACTGGTTCGCCCGGCGCTACAACTATCCCGTCGAGGAGACCTTTGAGTTCGCCCGGCTGCGCCGCACCTTCCGCGAGGCGGCCTGGGCGCTGATCCTGCCGCTGATCATCCTGGGCGGCATCCTGGGCGGCTTCGTCACCGCCACCGAGGGCGGCGGCCTGGCGGTGGCGGCGGCCCTGCTCATCGGCGGCGTGATCTACCGCGAGCTGGACCTGAGGACGCTGTGGGACAGCACGGTCGAGGGCGCCAGCCAGACGGCGGTGGTGATGCTGCTGGTCGCCGCCTCGGCGCTGATCGGCGTCTACCTGACCGAGCAGCAGCTTCCCCAGCAGCTCGCCCGGTCGATCCTGGCGCTGACCGACAACCAGTACGCCATCCTGGCGATGCTGAACGTCTTCTTCCTGGTGATCGGGCTGTTCATCCACTCGGCCGCCGCCATCATCCTGGTGGTGCCGATCGTGATGCCGCTGGTGAACCAGGTGGGCATCGACCCGGTCCACTTCGGCCTGGTGGTCACCCTGAACCTGGGCATCGGCCAGCAGACCCCGCCGGTGGCCAGCGTGCTGATCACCGCCTGCTCGATCGCCAAGGCCAATGTCTGGGAAGTCAGCAAGGTCAACATCTACTTCATCAGCGTGCTGTTTGCCATGCTGCTGCTGGTGACCTACGTCCCGGCGGTGCCGATGACGCTGGTCGAGATCTTCTATCGCTGAGAGCGCAAGGAACGCGAGGCGCGCCATGTCCACCGAGGCCGCGGACACCATCCTTCTCACCCGCCAGGACGGCGGCATCGCCACCGTGGCGCTGAACCGCCCGGCCAAGCTGAACGCCCTGACCAAGCCGATGTGGCAGCGCCTGGGCGCCACCTTCGAGGCGCTGAACGCCGAGGCGGAGCTGCGCTGCGTGGTGCTGCGCGGCAGCGGCGGCAAGGCCTTCAGCCCCGGCAACGACATCGGCGAGTTCGAGACCGAGCGCGCCGACGCCGAACAGGCGAAGGCCTACGGCGCCGTCATGCACCGCACGCTGCAGGCGATCCGCGACTGCCCGGTGCCGGTGGTGGCGCTGATCGAGGGCATCTGCGTGGGCGGCGGGCTGGAGATCGCGGCGCTGGCGGACCTGCGCGTCTGCGGCCAGTCCAGCCGCTTCGGCGCGCCGATCAGCCGGCTGGGCCTGGTCATGGCGCACGCCGAGCTGAAGGCGCTGATGGACGTGGCCGGCGAGGCCGCGGCCAAGGAAATCCTCTTCGAGGGCCAGGTGTTCGGCGCCGAGGAAGCGCTGCGCAAGGGCCTGGTGACCCGCGTGGTCCCCGACGCCGAGGTCGAGGCCGAGGCCTACGCGACGGCCGGGCGCATCGCCGCCGGCGCGCCGCTGGTTCACCGCTGGCACAAGCGGTTCATGAAGCGGCTGAAGGACCCGACGCCGCTGTCCGAGGCCGAGCTGGACGAGGGCTTCGCCTGCTTCGACACCGAGGACTTCGGCATCGGCTACCGCGCCTTCCTGGCCAAGGAAACGCCGAAGTTCCAGGGGCGTTGAGCGATGAGCGAGAATACGAAGCCCGCCGGTCCCCTGGCCGGCCTGAAGGTGATCGAGCTGGCGCACATCATGGCCGGGCCGGTGTGCGGCCTGATGCTGGCCGACCTGGGCGCCGACGTCGTGAAGATCGAGAAGGTGCCCGGCGGCGACGACACCCGCCGCATGCTGCCGCCGGATGTCGAGGGCGAGTCCGCCGCCTTCATGATGATGAACCGCAACAAGCGCGGCATGGCCGTCAACCTCAAGGACCCCGAGGGCGTGGCGGTGGTGCGCCGGCTGCTCAAGGACGCCGACGTCGTCATCGAGAACTACCGCCGCGGCACGATGGAGCGCCTCGGCCTGGGCTACGAGACGCTGCGCCAGGACAACCCCGGCCTGATCTACGCGGAGCTGTCGGGCTTCGGGCGCAGCGGCCCCTATGCCGAGCGCGGCGGCTTCGACCTGATCGCCCAGGGGATGAGCGGCCTGATGTCCATCACCGGCGAGGGCCACGGCCGCCCGCCGGTCAAGGTCGGCGCGCCGGTCACCGACATCACCGCCGGCATCCTGGCCGCGCTGGGCGTGGTCTCGGCCGTGGTGGCGCGGGCGCGCACGGGCGAGGGCCAGAAGGTCGACACCTCGCTGTTCGAGGCCGGCATCACCCACACCTACTGGCAATCCGCCATCTGCTTCGCCACCGGCGCCTCGCCCGGCCCGATGGGCTCGGCCCACCCGCTCAACGCGCCCTACCAGGCCTTCGAGACCGCCGACGGCTGGGTCAACATCGGCGCGGCCAACCAGACCAACTGGCTGCGCCTGCTCGACGCCCTGGGCGCGCAAGAGCTGGCCGAGGACCCGCGCTTCGCCGACAACGCCGGGCGCATGGCCCACCTGGACGCGCTGGTCGAGGCGCTGAACGCCCACTTCCGCGAGGCCGACACGGCGACCTGGCTCCAGCGGCTGGAGGCGGTGGGCGTCCCCGCCGGGCCGGTGCTGACCGTCGGCGAGATGCACGACGACCCGCAGACCCTGGCGCGCGAGATGGTGGTGGAGGCCGAGCACAGCCGCCTGGGGCGGGTCAAGACCCTCGGCCTGCCGGTCAAGCTCTCGGGCACGCCCGGCGGGGTGGCGCGCGGCGCCCCGGTCTATGGCGAGCACACCCGCGAGGTGCTGGCGGCGACGGGCTGGAGCGCGGCCGAGATCGACGCCCTGGTCGCGTCCGGGGCGGTGGTGGCGGCCGACGACAGCAAGGAAAGCCAAGGCTGATGGACTATCGCAAGCTGGGCCGAAGCGGCCTCAAGGTCTCGCCCATCTGCCTGGGCACGATGATGTTCGGCGGCCCCACCCCCGAGGCCGAGGCGCGGGAGATCGTCGCCGACGCCCGCGCCGCCGGGGTCAACTTCATCGACACCGCCGACGTCTACACCGGCGGCGAGTCCGAGGCCATCGTCGGCCGGGCCATCCGCGCCGAGCGGGACCGCTGGATCGTCGCGACCAAGGTCGGCAACCGCGTCGGCGACGGCCCCAACGACGTCGGACTGTCGCGCGCGCAGGTCCTGCGCGCCTGCGAGGCCAGCCTGCGGCGGCTGGGCCTGGACCACGTCGACGTCTACTACCTGCACAAGGAAGATCCGGACACGCCGCTGGAAGAGACCGTCTCGGCGCTGGCGGCGCTCTTGCGCGACGGCAAGATCCGCTATATCGGGCTGTCCAACTTCCGCGCCTGGCGCCTCGCGGAGGTCTGCCGGCTGTGCGACCGGGCGGGGATCGACCGCCCGATCGTCTGCCAGCCCTACTACAACGCCATGAACCGCATGCCCGAGGTCGAGGTGCTGCCGGCCTGCGACCACTACGGCCTGGGGGTGGTGCCCTACAGCCCCCTGGCGCGCGGCGTGCTGACGGGCAAGTACGCCCCCGGCGACGCGCCGCCCGGCGACAGCCGCGCCGGCCGCCAGGACCGCCGCATGCTGGAAACGGAGTGGCGCCCGGAATCGCTGGAGGCCGCCCAGCGCATCAAGGCGCACGCCGAGGCGCGCGGCCTCACGCCGGCGCAGTTCGCCACCGCCTGGGTGCTGAACAACGCGCTGGTCACCAGCGTGCTGGCCGGGCCGCGCACCCTGGACCAGTGGCGCCACTACCTGGGCGCGCTGGACCATGCCTGGACCGCCGAGGACGAGGCCCTGATCGACGACCTGGTCGCGCCGGGCCATCCCTCCACCCCCGGCTACACCGACCCGAAGTATCCCGTGCAAGGTCGGCCGGTGCGCACCGCGTCGAACGCCGGAGCGGCGAAGTCGTCCTGACGCGCGGTGTGACGCGCCGCACAGGCGGCGCGGCGCAACGACTGTAGCCTTTGACTGTACCGATGACGCGGTCATTGGTGGACAGCAGGAAAAGGACAGTCGTCATGACCAGCCCCAGCCGCCGCCGTCTCTCGCCAGCCCTCGCGCTTGCCGTCGCCTTCGCCGCCCTGCACGCACCCACGGCCGTGCAGGCGGCGGATCGCCTGACGACCTCGGACCAGGTGGCCGCCCTGCCCGCCCCCGCCACGCAGGCCCCGGCGCGGAACGACGCTCGGGCGAAGCCCGACCCCTCTCCGCTATTCGACCTCACGATGAACGACGGCATCGAACGTCATCGCCAGGAGCGCGACACGGGTCTCCGCCTCAACGACAACGTTCAACTGCACGGCGTGCATCGCCTGGAAATCTCCTTCGACAAGCTGTTCTGAGGCGGTATCGCGCTTGGCCTTCGGCCGACTGCGTGTCCGACAGCCTCATGCTTCGACAGGCTCATGCTTCGACAGGCTCATGCTTCGACAGGCTCAGCATGAGGTTGCGACCAGGTTGACAGGAGGACCTCATCTTGAGCTTGTCGAAAGATGAGGGGCATGGGTCAGCCGACCAGCTCGTTGGCGTCAACCCCACAGCGACCGCGTGTGCCGGGCGATGGTCCATTCCTCGTCGGTGGGGATGACGTGGACGGACACGCGGCTTTCGATCGTGCTGATCGTGGCGGCGTTGCGCCGGTTGGCCCGGTCGTCGAGCTCGACGCCGAGCCAGTGCGCATGGAGCCCGATCCGGCGGCGCACCTCCGGCGCGTGCTCGCCGATGCCGGCGGTGAAGACCAGCACGTCGAGCCCGCCCAGCGCCGCCGCAAGCGAGCCCAGTTCCCGCGACGCCCGGTAGCAGAACAGCTCCACCGCCTCCTCCGCTTCCGGCGCCCGGCTGGCCAGCAGGTCCTCCATGTGCGCCGAGATGCCGGAGACGCCGTAAAGCCCGCAGTCGTGGTACAGCAGCTCCGCGACCTCGTCGGCGGACATGCCCTTCTCCTGCAGCAGGTAGAGCACGACGCCGGGGTCGAGGTTGCCGCTGCGGCTGGCCATCGGCAGGCCGTCCAGCGCGGTGAAGCCCATCGTCGTCGCCACGCTCTTGCGCTCCTTCATGGCGCACATGCTGGCGCCGTGGCCCAGATGCGCGACCACGACCCGGCCGTCGGCATAGGGACCGGCGGTATCGGGCAGCACGCCGGCAATGTACTCGTAGGACAGGCCGTGGAAGCCATAGCGCCTCACCCCCTCCTGGGTCAGGGCGCGGGGAATGGCGAAGCGCTGTGCCACCTCCGGCTGGGTGCGGTGGAAGGCCGTGTCGAAACAGGCCACCTGCGGCAGCTCGGGATGCCGCCGCCACAGCGCGTCCACGGGCGCGAGGTTGTGCGGCTGGTGCAGCGGTGCCAGCGGGATGAAGGCGTCCAGGTCCTTGCGCACTTCTTCGGTGATGCGCACCGCGGTGCGGTACTTGGCGCCACCATGCACGACCCGGTGCCCGGCGGCCCGGATGCGCACGTCGCCGGCCCGGCTGTCCAGCCAGCGCAGGATGCGCTCCAGCACGGCCGCGTGATCCGCCTCGTCGCCCTCCATGACCTGCTCGTCGACGGCGGCGCCGTCCGGGCCGCTTGCCGAGAACTCGGGGTCGTGGCCGATGTTCTCCACCTTGCCGTGATAAAGGGCGGTCAGGCCGTCGTCCTGCTCGGCGTAGAGCGAGAACTTCAGGCTGGATGATCCGGCGTTGATCACCAGGAGCCCGTCGGTGGTCATGGCTTTTGTCCCCGCTGCCAGTGGTACAGCCGTAGGGCGAGCGCGCAGGACGCCATGCGCGACAGCTCGTCATCGGCGCGGCTGGTGAGCGCGATGGGGACGCGCGCGCCCAGCACGATGCCGGCGGCCTTGGCGTCGCCCATGTATTCGAGCTGCTTGGCCAGCATGTTGCCCGCCTCCAGGTCCGGGGCGACGAGCACGTCCGCGTTGCCGGCCACCGTCGTCGGGATGCCCTTGGCCTTGGCGGCCTCGACGCTGATGGCGTTGTCGAAGGCCAGCGGTCCTTCCAGAAGGCCGCCGGTGATCTGCTTGCGGTCGGCCATCTTGCACAGGGCGGCGGCGTCCAGGGTCGACTGCATCTTCGCCGACACCGTCTCGACCGCCGACAGCACGGCCACTTTCGGATTTTCGACGTCGAGCGCATGGGCCAAGTCGATGCAGTTCTGGATGATGTCCGCCTTCGCGTCCAGGTCGGGCGCGATGTTGATCGCGGCGTCGGTGATGAAGATCGGCCGCACGTAGTCCGGGACATCCAAGAGGAACACGTGGCTGATCCGCCGCTCGGTGCGCAGACCCGCCTTGCGGGCGACCACCGCGGCCATCAGCTCGTCGGTGTGCAGCTTGCCCTTCATCAGCGACTGCGCCTCCCCGGCGGTCACCAGCTCCACCGCGCGCTCGGCCGCCGCGTGGCTGTGCTCGGTGTCCTCCACCTGATAACCGGAGATGTCGAGCTTGGCGATCTCCGCCGCCTGGCGGATCTTCGCCTCCGGACCCACCAGCACGGGCTCGATCAGGCCGGCCTCGGCCGCGTACACCGCGCCCAGCAGCGAGGCCGTGTCCACCGGGTGCACGACCGCCATGGTCAAGGAGCCGAGCGCCTTGGCCTCGTCGATGAGGCGGCGCAGCTTGGCGCCGCGCTCGTGCATCTCCACGTCGGGAAGCTGCACCCGCGCCCGGCGCACCTTCCTGGTCGGCGCCATCACCTCGGCCGTGCCGGCCACGGCCACGTCGCCGTCCTGGCGGGTGCAGCGGCAGTCGAAGATGATGACGTTGTTCTCGGCCTTTTTCTCGCGCGCGGTCACCGTGACGGTCACGGTGTCGCCCGGCCGCACCGGGCCCTCGAAGTGCAGCGACTGGTCGAGGTAGATGGTCCCCGGCCCCGGAAGCTGCGTGCCCAGGACGGTCGAGATCAGCGAGCCCACCCACATGCCGTGGCCGATGATCTGGTGAAACACGTCGTCGCGGGCGTACTCCGGGTCGACGTGCGCCGGATTGACGTCGCCCGACATCACGGCGAAGAGCTGGATGTCGCGCTCGGTGAGCTGGCGGACGAGGCTGGCGCTCTCGCCCACCTCGATCTCGTCGAAGGTCCTGTTTTCGATCATGTCGTTCATGCTGGCGCCGTCGGGCTCCTATTCCATGATGTGCATGCCGGCGTCGATGTAGGCGATGTTGCCGGTCAGGCCGCGTGCCGCGTCGCTGGCCAGGAAGGCGGCGACGTGTCCCACGTCGTCGATGGTGACGAGCTGGCCC
Source organism: uncultured Rhodovibrionaceae bacterium (assembly GCA_964561005.1). Classification (GTDB taxonomy): domain Bacteria; phylum Pseudomonadota; class Alphaproteobacteria; order Kiloniellales; family Rhodovibrionaceae; genus CAZLNO01. The sequence continues at coordinate 22,046 of CAZLNO010000063.1, forward strand.
TGCGGCGCGCGCTGGCGGGCGCGCTCCAGCAGCTCGTCGAAGCGGTCGATGCCGGAGGCGGCGCGGGTCTTCAGCGGTCCCGGCGAGAGCGCGTGCACCCGGATGCCCTGCCCGCCCAGCTCCGCGGCCAGGTAGCGCACGCTGCTCTCCAGCGCCGCCTTGACCGGGCCCATGAGGTTGTACTCGTCGACCACCCGTTCCGAGCCGTAGAAGGTCACGGTCTGCAGACAGCCGCCCTCGGTCATCAGCGGCTCGGCCAGGCGCGCCACCCGGATGAAGGAATGGCAGGAGACGTCCATCGCCAGCGCGAAACCCTCCTGGCTGCAGTCCGTCACGCGCGCGTGCAGGTCGGCCTTGGGCGCGAAGGCGATGGAATGCAGCACGAAGTCCAGCCGCCCCCAGCGCTCGCGAATCGCCTCGAACACCGACTCCAGCTCGCCCTCGGCCCGGACGTCGCAAGGCACGAAGACCTCCGCCGCCAGCTCCTCGGCCAGCGGCTGGACATAGGGCCTGGCCTTCTCGTTCAGGTAGGTGACGGCCAGTTCCGCCCCGGCCCGGCGGAACTGCCGCGCGCAGCCATAGGCGATGGACTCCCGGTTGGCGATGCCGAGCACCAGACCCTTCTTGCCGCGCAGGTCGTGCATCTCCGCTGGCTCCTTCCGCTGATCCCGCGTCGCGGCGGGCTACCAGACAAACGCCGTTCGCCATTTTGCCGTTCCGTGAAGATTGTGCGGCGCAGCATCACGGGCAAGGGCTTCGCGGCCGAAGCCGGCGCCAGTCCGGCGGTTTCCCTCGTCCGATTGCGACAATGGGGATGCAATGCGGCACGAATTGCGTATTTTGGGAGGGCAGCAGACGGGAGGAGGCAGCGCGATGACGGTGGAGCAGCTTTTCGCCAACAACCGCGACTGGGCGTGGCGCAAAACCGAGCACGACCCGGATTTCTTCGCCCGCCTGGCCCGCCAGCAGGCGCCGGCCTTCCTCTGGATCGGCTGCTCGGACAGCCGGGTGCCGGCCAACGACATCGTCGGCCTCGACCCCGGCGAACTGTTCGTGCATCGCAACGTGGCGAATCTGGTCGTGGCCTCCGACCTGAACTGCCTGTCGGTGTTGCAGTTCGCGGTGGACACACTGAAGGTGCGCGACATCATCGTCTGCGGCCACTACGGCTGCGGCGGCGTGCGGGCGGCGCTGTCCAAGGCGCACCTGGGGCTGGTGGACAACTGGCTGGTGCCGATTCGCCAGACCTATCAGGCCAACCGGGAGCAGATCGACGCCATCCAGGACCCGGACGCCCGCGTCGACCGGCTGTGCGAGCTGAACGCCGCGCGGCAGGTCCGCAACGTGGCGGCGACGACGGTGCTGCAGGACGCCTGGGCGCGCGGCCAGGCGGTGGCGGTCCACGGCTGGATCTATGGCATCTCCAACGGCCTGCTGCGCGACCTGGAATGCACCATCACCTCGGCGGACCAGCTCGATCCCGCCTTCCGGGTGGAGGTGGCGGCCCACCCTTGACGCCCAAGGGCGTCGACTGCGTGTCCGACGGGCCCAGGGTGAGGACGTTTCTCTATTTTCCAGTCAAGTACCGCCTCATCCTGAGCCCGTCGAAGCCTCATCCTGAGCCCGTCGAAGCCTCATCCTGAGCCCGTCGAAG
>CAZLNO010000064.1:0-23670 GCA_964561005.1 uncultured Rhodovibrionaceae bacterium
TGCCCTGGTCGCGCAGGTTCTTGAGCGTGCCGAGCAGGCGGTCGTTGTCGCGCTGGTGCAGGCCGATCGAGGGCTCGTCGAGCACGTAGAGCACGCCGGTCAGGCCGGAGCCGATCTGCGAGGCGAGGCGGATGCGCTGGCTCTCGCCGCCGGAGAGCGTGGCCGAGGCGCGGGACAGCGTCAGGTAGTCCAGCCCGACGTCGAGCAGGAAGGTCAGCCGCTCGTCGATCTCCTTGACGATGCGCCGGGCGATGTCGCGGCGCTGCGGGGAGAGGTGGTCCATGACGCCGGCGAACCAGGCCTCGGCCTCGGCCACCGACATCTCGGCCACCTCGCCGATGTGCAGCCCGCGGATCTTCACGCAGAGCGCCTCCGGCTTCAGGCGGTGGCCGCCGCAGGCCTCGCAGGGCTGGCTGGTCTGATAGCGGCTCAGCTCCTCGCGCACCCAGTCGCTGTCGGTTTCGCGCCAGCGGCGCTCCATGTTGGGGATGACGCCCTCGAAGGGCTTGCGGGTCTCGTAGCTGCGCAGGCCGTCCTGATAGCGCAGGGTCACCGGCTCCTCGCCGGTGCCGAACAGGATGCCCTCGCGGACGTGGGCGGGCAGGTCCCGCCACGGCGTGTGCGTGGAGACCCCGTAGTGCCGCGCCAGGCTGTCCAGCGTCTGGGTGTAGAACGGCGAGGCGGAGCCGGCCCAGGGCAGGATCGCGCCCTCCTTCAGCGACTTGCGCTCGTCCACCGCCAGGCCGGGGTCGAAGTGCAGCTTCACCCCCAGGCCGTCGCAGGTCGGGCAGGCGCCGAAGGGGTTGTTGAAGGAGAACAGCCGCGGCTCGATCTCGGGGATGGTGAAGCCGGAGACGGGGCAGGCGAACTTGGCCGAGAAGGTCGTGCGCTCGCCGCTGTCCGCGTTCTCGGCGAAGGCCAGGTCGTCGCCGATCCTCAGCGCCGTCTCGAAGGAGTCGGCCAGGCGCGACTCCATGCCCTCGCGTACGACCACGCGGTCGACCACCACCTCGATGTCGTGCTTCTTCTTCTTGTCCAGCGCCGGGGCGTCGGGGATTTCATACACTTGGCCGTCGATCTTCACGCGCTGGAAGCCGCGCTTCTGGAGGTCGGCCAGCTCCTTGCGGTACTCGCCCTTGCGCCCGCGCACCACCGGGGCGAGCAGATATAGCCGGGTGCGTTCGGGCATGGCCATGACCTTGTCGACCATCTGGCTGACGGTCTGGCTCTCGATCGGCTCGCCGGTGGCCGGGGAGTAGGGCGTGCCCACCCGCGCCCACAGCAGGCGCATGTAGTCGTAGATCTCGGTGACCGTGCCGACGGTGGAGCGCGGGTTCTTCGAGGTGGTCTTCTGCTCGATGGAGATCGCCGGCGACAGCCCCTCGATCGAATCGACGTCGGGCTTCTGCATCAGCTCCAGGAACTGCCGGGCGTAGGCCGAGAGCGACTCGACGTAGCGGCGCTGGCCCTCGGCGTAGATGGTGTCGAAGGCCAGCGAGGACTTGCCCGAGCCGCTAAGGCCGGTGATGACCACCAGCTTGTTGCGCGGCAGCTCGACCTCGACGTCCTTCAGATTGTGCTCGCGCGCGCCGCGCACGTGGATGACCGGCGCGCCCCGCGGCTCCCCCATGCGACTGTCCGACTCCTCTGCTGGATCGCTGCGAAAAGGCGCTCGCCGGGCAATATGGGGCAGACGCCTGTGGAAAGCGAGCCCGCGGCGCGCCTCTGGCACGCGGTGGCGCGAGCGGCTATGCTCCGCGACTTCGGCCGCGCCGATCCACGCATCCACTCAGCATACGAGACGAAACGGATTTTCGACATGGCAGGCAGCGTGAACAAGGTCATCCTGGTGGGCAACCTGGGCCGCGATCCCGAGGTCCGGACCATGCAGAACGGCGGCAAGGTGGTGAACCTGAACCTCGCCACCTCGGAGACCTGGACCGACCGCCAGAGCGGCGAGCGGCGCGAGCGCACCGAGTGGCACCGGGTGGTGATCTTCAACGAGAACCTGGGCAGCGTGGCCGAGCGCTTCCTGCGCAAGGGCTCGAAGGTCTATGTCGAGGGCCAGATTCAGACCCGCAAGTTCCAGGACCAGTCCGGCCAGGATCGCTACATGACCGAGGTGGTGCTGCAGCGCTTCCGCGGCGAACTGCAGATCCTGGATCCCCGTGGCGGCGGCCAGGGTGGCGGCGGCCAGGCCGGCGGCTACGGGGGCGGCTATTCGGAGGAGCGGGTCGGCGGCATGGACACCCGCGAGCCCGCGCCGGGGCCGGGCGGTGGCGACGACCTCGACGACGACATCCCGTTCTGATTCTCAATGGCGCCCTCCGAATCCGCCGGGCGCCGTCCCGCATGGCCGATCGCCCCACCCTGGCCGATGTGCTGGCGGCCCGGCGACGCTTGGCGGGTCTGGTCCGGCACACCCCGCTTCTGCCCGCGCCGGCCCTGTCGGCGCGGATCGGGGTCGAGTTGCGGGTGAAGCTGGAAACCACGCAACTCAGCCGCGGCTTCAAGGCGCGAGGCGCCGCGAACGCGATCCTGTCCGATTCGGGGCGCGCCCGCGCCCACGGCGTGGTGGCCTACTCCACCGGCAACTTCGGCCGGGTTGTGGCGCGGGTGGCTGCCCCGTAGCCATTGCCACCGGAAGCGCCATCGATCCGGCCATCCTCCTGCGCGTGTGACCGAACGCGCGGGGTCGGACGCGGCGTGACGGCGCTGGCCGGATGCTGTCCTCGGGGCAGGCTCGCCGGGGCGAACCGCATACGGCTCTTCAAGGCCTTGGGGGTCCCTGGCCGCGCTGCGTCCCGCCGCCCTCCAGTTTGCGCGCTGTCCGAGAATATGTTGTTTGAAATATCATCACACTGGTGAATTTTGTAGAGCGCGGCTTGCTGGATGTGGTACAACTCTGCGATTCGCATCAATCAATCTTTATTAACATTTTTTCGTTCTTCTAAGAGTGGAATGTTTGGAACCGATGCAAGGGCGCCGTACAGAGCCGCGCGAAAGCAGCATGACGGACACCTTTGGCATGATGGACATTTTTGGAAATGCACGTGGGGGCCGAGCAGGCCGGCAACGGCGGGGCACGATCTTCCTGCGTGTCGCCTGGGCGGGCGTGATAGGCGCATTGCCGGGGATGCAAGCGGCGCCGGCGGCTGCCGCCCAGGAGGTGTACCCGCGCCACGTCTATCGCGTGGCCGAGACCATGTCCCAGGAGCTCGCCCGGTTTCACCTACAAGACCTGACCGGTTTCACGCCGCCCGCGGTGGAACGGCCGCAGGAAAGGCGGCCACGCCACGTCCTGCAGGAGGCGCGTCACGTACATGCCTCGGTCCAGATGCTGCGCTTTCTCCACGGGCTGCCGCGGCGGTCACTGCCGCCGGTGCCGGTGCGGCGAATCGAGCCGCGTGACGTGCGGGCGCGGATGGAGGCGGCACTGGCCGACCTTCGCGAGCTGCGCCCGATCTACGGTCTCGGGGAGTCGTCCACGATCGCGCCGCTGCGCCAGGAGATCGGGCCGACCGACGTCTTCGTCCGGTTGCAAAGCGTCCAGGCGAGCCTGCGTGCCTTGGGCCTGCCCGAGATCGTGCCCAACGACGCGTACCGAATGGCGCTGCTCGTGGCGGAGGAAACCGAAGCGGTGGCGAACTGGCTCGGCCTGGAAATGAGTCGCCGGCCCGCGGATGTCTCCGACAAACGGCCGGACGATGTTTACGCGCTGAGCGCGGATGTCCTGCGCCGCTTGCGTCGCGTGGTCGACCGGCTTCCCGACGTGGAGATCGCCGGCGGTATCCTGCCGCCGCGGGACCCGCCGAGGAAGGTGCGGCCCAGGCACGTGCTGTTCTTGATGCGCACGCTGCTCGCCGAACTGAACGCGTTGAAGGCGGCGGCGGGTTTGGCCGACGTCGCGTCGACGCCGCCGGAACAGGTCGGCCAGACGCCATCCGATGTCTTTGGGGTGATGCGAAGCGTGGGCTCGACCCTGGCCCGTATCGAACGGCGCCTGGATCGGGGCTGAACGCGCGGGAGGTTCGATGGCAGGGCAGCCGAAGCAATCCGGGACGCGGGCCGATCGCCGCCGGCGAATCGGCCTGGCCGGCAAGGTCCTGGCCATGGTGGTGCTGCCGATCGTCGCCATCGCCGGCCTTTCGGCCTATGCCATGTTCTCGGCGAACGCCTTCCTTCATCACACCCTGTCCCAGGCGGAGGCGCGGCACGAAAAGACCGCGCGGATCGACAGGGCGGTCGCCGGCAGCAAGGACAGCATCCTCCGGCTGCATCAGGAAATCGCGGCGATGATCGAGGTTCACGAGCACAGCCTGCTGGGCAACAATCCCTCGCTCATCGCCGAAACGCGGCGTGCGCGCGAGGCCGTGGGCGCGGCGCTCGACGACTTCCGGGCCAACATCGACAGCCTGGCCGGACGGATTCGGGCCTCCGGCCTCCTCGACGACGTGGCCGCCGAATCGCCCGATCCGACGGTGCTGCGTCGTCGTCTTGGGTATCTGGAGCGCTCACGCGTGGTGATGTCGCGGCTGATGACGCTCGTCAGCGAGGTGAACGACCGGACCTTGTCGGCGCTGAAAGCCGGACGGGACGATCGCGCCGTCAACAACTTCCTCTATGAGGAGCGCGCGCGGATCAAGGCGTTAAAGGCGCGTCTGGAGCGAATGGCGGAGATGATCGTGGCGCTCGCGGCCGGGATTGACGAAATCCAGAGCCGGCAGGCCGGGGCCGCCCAGGTCGCCGCCCACGCCACCGCGGCCGAGCGCACCACCTACCTGCTCATCGGCGTGGGAATCTGCGTCGTCGCCGTGACGATACTGGCTGCGAGCTTCGCGCTGCGGCGTCTGGCGCGCCCGTTCGAGGAGATGATCGCGGCGATGCGACGTCTGGCGGACGGCGACATGTCGGCGGAGATACCGCGCGGTGGCAACGACGAGCTGGGCGAAATGGCGCACGCGCTCGACGTGTTCAGGTCCTACGCCGAGGAGGCGGAGCGCGCGAACCGGGCCAAGTCCGATTTTCTGGCCACCATGAGCCATGAGCTGCGCACGCCGCTGAACGCGATCATGGGGTATGCCGAGGTGCTTCGCGACGAGATGATGGGCCCCCTGGGCAACCCGCGCTACCGGGGTTACGCCAGCGACATCCATCGCAGCGGACGGCACTTGCTGGACCTGATCAACGATATTCTGGATCTCTCGAAGGTCGAAGCCGGCCGACTGGAGATGACGGAGCAGTCGGTCGATCTGGCCCGGCTGGTCGAGGAATCCCTGTCGCTCGTCGGGCCGCAGGCCAAGCAGAAGGGGTTGACCCTCCACGTCGACACCACCGGGGTCACGCATTCGGTGCGGGGCGACGAGAAGGCACTGAAACAGATCATGCTCAATCTGACGTGGAACGCGGTCAAGTATACCCCTGCCGGCGGCGAGGTGCGCGTGACCGCTCGCTGCGCCCCGCACTGCGAGGTCACGGTGCGGGATACCGGGCCGGGCATCCCGGAGCACGAGCGCGAGCACATCTTTGAGCCCTTCGCCCGCGGCAAGGGGCACCGCAGTACCGAAGGCACGGGTATCGGCCTGGCCTTGTCGCGCCGCCTCGCCGCGCTGCACGAGGCGGAATTGCTTCTGGAGAGCGAAGTCGGCGCCGGGACCTCTGTGACCCTGCGCTTTCCGGACGCGCGGGTCGAGCCGGAGCGCCTCAGCGAGGCCGTGGAACCGGCCTGAGCCTCGGCGATCCAGCAGCTCCGGGAGGCTGGAGCCGGCGGCGGGTCAAGCCCGGCGAAACGGTGGGATCACAGCCGCTCCAGGCAAGAGAGAATCATGGTCACGCCGGACTCCGGCGTGCCCAGCGGCAGGTCCGCGACCTGGTAGCGCACGTAGGCGCGTCCCTGCTTGTGAAGTGTGTTCTCGGCCGCAAGCGGCCGCCCTTGCGTGGCGCAAAGGTACAGGCGTTCCCGGGCGTAGGGCGCGATCTGCCCAAGGCTTTCGCTCGACAGCCACTGGCCCGTCGCGTCCACCTGAAGCAGCTCGGCGACGGCCGTCCCGAACAGCCGGAAGTGGAAGCTCAGCTCGGGCTGGTGAGAGACTTCCGTCAAGACGAGATAGCCGAGAAGTTTCGGTACTTCCAAGGGATCCAGATGCGCGCGAGCCGGATAGGGCGCACCCTGGGGGATCTTGGACCGCCAGTACGCGATCGCGGCCGCGGGTTTGGGCGCGGTGACCTCGGTGAGCGACAGGTCGCGCGAGCTTTCGACGCTGTTCAGGGCCATTGGGCAAGCGGTTGATGGGGAAGCCTTATGCTTTCGCCTCGGTAGCAGTTTCCGACACACGATCCAAGACGGAATGCGCCGGCGTCCTCGCGTGTTGTATGTCAGGCGGTACGGCCGCCGCCCGGCTTGAAGAACTCTTCAGGGGGAATCACCTCGGCCTCGACGACCTCCACCTCCTCGTCTTTCGGCGTCGTGCCGGCCTTGCCTCCGGCCCCGCTCTTGCCAAGCTCGTCGATGTCCACCTTGGCCGGAACCTTGGATTCCTGACCTATGTCGTCGATGTCCAGCTTGCCGTCGCCGCTGCCCTTGGGGGCCGACTCGGCGGCGCAAGCCGTTTCCTCGTCGGCTCCGCGCAATCGCTTGGGCCGCCGGAACACGATCGTCAGGACATTGTCGCTGGCATAGAGATCGTCGGGCGTCGGCGGTTCGGCGTGATGGTCCGATTCGGCCGCTATCGCGCGGGGACGCAACCCGCCGGCGGCGATCCTGGCATCCTCGTCGACATACATCTTGAGACTGTCCGCGCCGGTGAGGTCCGGTACCGTGACCTCGCTCCGCAGCACCGTCCGGGCGAGGCGGGCCGCCAGATCCTCGGGCTCCAGCCCGGCGGCGCGCGCGAACAGCCGGCGGACCGCCGCCACATGCAGCGCGGGATGCAGCGTCTCATCGCGGCTGATCCGTCGCGCGAGCAGCCGGATCCGGACCTCGTTCCGGGCCAGGCGGACGGCGCCCTGGATCAGCAGCAGCACGCCGCCGACCACGAACACGCCCGGCGTCATGGGAAAGCCCAGCGCGGCCAGGAACAGCGCGGTTCCGGTGTAGAGGCTGATCTCGCGTTGCCAGAACTCCTCGCGCAGGACGTCGCGCAGGCCGTGGATGCCGAGCCACGCCTCGGCGCGCCGCCGGGCTGCCTCGGGCATCTCCGCGCGCACGGCCTCCCGGTCCAGGGGGCCGTCGGGGCTGTGCAGCGGTGTGCCCGCATCCCGCAGGCGGGCGTAGCAGAGCTGAAGCTCGGGCGCGCTCGGCGCGCCGCCGATACGAAACACCGCCTTCGGGCAGCCGCTGGTGTCGTCGGGCGCATAAAGCGCGATGTGGAGTTCCGCCTTGCGTGCCTGCGCGATCCCGATGCGGTGGCGCCGCAGGGTTTGCAATGCAGCACGCGCGGCATTACGTGCAATGACACGATAGCGCCGCGCATTTGCCTTGAGACAATCGCCCCCGCGCCCGACCGCGGCTTCCCACGGTCGGGGTTCAGGCGTGGTCGCGCCCCCCGTCTCCGCCTGCGCCATCGTTGCGTCGATCTCCCAGTCGCGCGGGTCAGCCTAGCGGCGGAAATCGAAAGAACCGGTTAACCGGAACACCGGCCTCGCCGCGGTATAGCCGTGCCGCGTCGTGCCGAATTGTTCGCAACCGCGGAATCTGCTATGCGTTTTCCTGGCCGGGACGGGACTCTTGATTTGGTGAGGCCTGGCTTGCGGCGACGCGGCGAAACGGGCATGCAGGGGCGCCGGACCGGGGATCGCGGGACGGCGCGGAAGCCGACAGCGAGGATCAGCAGGTGAACGACGGAACGTCTTCCGACCACAGCGAGGTGACCCCGGTCACGATCGAGGAGGAGATGCGCCGCTCCTACCTCGACTACGCCATGAGCGTCATCGTCTCGCGCGCGCTGCCCGACGTGCGCGACGGCCTGAAACCGGTGCACCGGCGCATCCTCTACGCCATGAAGGAGGGCGGCTACGACTACAACCGGCCCTACCGCAAGTCGGCCCGCATCGTCGGCGACGTCATGGGTCAGTACCATCCCCACGGCGACGCGGCGATCTACGACGCCATGGTGCGCATGGCGCAGGACTTCTCGATGCGCCTGCCGCTGGTCGACGGCCAGGGCAACTTCGGCTCCATGGACGGCGACCCGCCGGCGGCCATGCGGTACACCGAGGCGCGCCTGGCGCGCGTGGCCAGCGACGCGCTGCTGGAGGACATCGACCGCGACACCGTCGACTTCCAGGACAACTACGACGAGACGACCAAGGAGCCGACGGTCCTCCCGGCCCGCTTCCCCAACCTGCTGGTCAACGGGGCGGGCGGCATCGCGGTGGGCATGGCGACCAACGTGCCGCCGCACAACCTGGGCGAGGTGATCGACGCCTGCTGCGCCTATGTCGACGACCCCGGCGTCGATGTCGCCACGCTGATGCAGCACCTGCCGGGCCCGGACTTCCCGACCGGCGGGCTGGTCGTCGGGCGCAAGGGAATCCGCGACGCCTATCACACCGGTCGCGGCTCGATCGTGATGCGGGCCCGCACCCACTTCGAGGAGGCGCGCAACGACCGCCAGGCCATTGTGGTGACCGAGGTGCCCTATCAGGTCAACAAGGCCCGAATGGTCGAGCGCATTGCCGAGCTGGTGCGGGACAAGGCGATCGAGGGCATCGCCGACCTGCGCGACGAGAGCGACCGCGAGGGTCTGCGCGTCGTCATCGAGTGCCACAAGCACGCCCAGGTCGAGGTCGTGCTCAACCAGCTCTATCGCCACACCCCGCTGCAGACGACCTTCGGCGTCAACATGCTGGCACTCAACGAGGGCCGGCCGGAGATGCTGTCGCTGAAGGACGTGATCGTCGCCTTCGTGCGCTTCCGCGAGGAGGTGATCACCCGGCGCACGGCCTACGAGCTGTCCCGCGCGCGCGAACGCGCGCACGTTCTGGTCGGCCTCGCCGTGGCGGTGGCGAACATCGACGAGGTCATTTCGCTCATCCGCCACGCGGCGAACCCCGAGGAGGCGCGCCAGGGCCTCTTGGGCCGCGCCTGGCCGGCGGAGAGCGTGGCGCCGCTGATCCGCGTCATCGACGAGCCGGGCCACCGCGTGGCCGAGGACGGCACCTACCGCCTGTCCGCCGAGCAGGCCAAGGCGATCCTCGACCTGCGGCTGCACCGCCTGACCGGGCTGGAGCGCGGGAAGATCGACCATGAGCTGAACGACATCGTCGGCAAGATCCAGGAGTACCTGGAGATCCTGGGCTCGCGCGAGAAGCTGATGGCGGTGCTGCGCGACGAACTGGCGACGATCAAGGACCGCTACGCCGGCCCGCGCCGCACCGAGCTGCAGGAAGGCGAGTTCGAGCAGGACGACGAGGACCTGATCCCGCGCGAGGATATGGTCGTCACCGTCTCCCATCTGGGCTATGTGAAGCGCGTGCCGCTCTCCGCCTACCGCGCGCAGCGGCGCGGCGGCAAGGGCCGCTCCGGCATGGCGACCCGCGAGGAGGACTTCGTCGACCAGGTGTTCGTCTGCGACACCCACACGCCGGTGCTGTTCTTCTCCTCGCGCGGCATGGCCTACAAGCTGAAGGTCTACAGGCTGCCCAGCGGCACGCCCGCCTCGCGCGGCAAGCACTTCGCCAACCTGCTGCCGCTCGACGCGGACGAGACCATCTCCACCTGCATGCCGCTGCCCGAGGACGAGAGCGCCTGGGCGGAGATGTACGCCATGTTCGCCACCGCGAGCGGCAACGTGCGCCGCAACCGGCTGTCCGACTTCGTCAACGTCAAGGCCAACGGCAAGATCGCCATGAGGCTGGAGGACGGCGACCGGCTGGTCTCGGCCCGCGTGGCGCGCGAGGACCAGGACGTCCTCCTGGCGACGTCCGGCGGCAAGGCCGTACGCTTCCCGGTGGACGCCGTGCGCGTGTTCAAGGGGCGCGACTCCACCGGCGTACGCGGCGTGCGGCTGGCCAAGGGGGATGTGGTCATCTCGATGTCGATCCTGGAGCACGTCGAGATCGAAACCGAGGAACGCGAGGCCTATCTGCGCTACGCCACGATGAAGCGCCGCACCGCGGAGGACGAGGCGCCCTGCACGCCGGAGAGCGCGAACGTCGAGCTGTCGCCGGGACGAATCGCCGAGCTGGAGGCGCAGGAGCAGCTCATCCTGACCGTGGCCGACGACGGCTTCGGCAAGCTCACGCCCGCCTACGAGTACCGCATCACCAACCGCGGCGGGCAGGGGATCGTCAGCATGGACCTTGCGCGCAATGGGCGGCAGCGCCGGGTCGTGGCCGCCTTTCCCGTCGACCTCGGCGACCAGGTGATGCTGGTCACCGATGGCGGGCAGGTGATCCGCTGCCCGGTCGAGGGCGTCCGCGTGGCCGGCCGCAACACCCGCGGCGTGCGCCTGCTGCGCGTGCAGGGCGGGGAGCGCGTCGTCTCCGTCGCCCGACTGGCCGAGCGCGACCTCGACGCCGCCGCCTCCGACGACGGCGAGGACGAGCGCGCGGCCGAGGCCGACAGCGGGAGCGGGCAGGGCCCGGACCAGCCGGGGCAGGGCCCCGAGGAGGCATAGCCATGCGCGGGCGCGAACCTCTCGTGGGGGTCTATCCCGGTACGTTCGACCCGATCACACTGGGCCACATGGACATCATCACGCGGGCCACCAAGATCGTGGACAAGCTGGTGATCGCCGTCGCCACCAACGCCGGCAAGAATCCGCTGTTCTCGCCCGACGAACGTGTCGACATGGTGCGCGCCGAGGTCGAGGCGATCGAGACCAACGGCGCCGAGATCGAGGTGCGCGCGTTCGACAGCCTGTTGATGCACTTCGCGATGGAGGCGGGTGCCCGCATCATCCTGCGCGGCCTGCGCGCGGTCTCGGATTTCGAGTACGAGTTCCAGATGGCCTGCATGAACGCGCGGGTGAACCCGGCCGTGGAGACGGTGTTCCTGACCGCCTCGGAGCGCCAGCAGTTCATCTCCTCGCGCTTCGTCAAGGAGATCGGCGCGCTGGGCGGCGACATCTCCAGTTTCGTCAGCCCGCGGGTCGCCGATCGCCTGATGCACCGCTTCGCCGGCACGGGCGACCGGGCGCGGCTCGCCGGCCGCACCGCCGCGGGGCGCGACTGACGGCGAGGGGCAATTTGGCAGCGATGCGATTTCGATTTTGCGCGGTCGCGTCTTGATCTTGTCATCTTGTCTCGTCATGAAGGCGAGGTCGCGGGCCAAAACGGGTCGGGCGACCTTCGTCCATCCTTCTGGAGATTTTCGATGATGCGTTTGCTTGCCGTTGTGCTCGCAGTATTCGCGTTCGCCGCGCCACTCGAAAGTCGCGCCGCGCGCGACGTGGAGGATCTCCAGGAACTGGTGGAGGAGGCGAAGTTTACCGTCAGCGCCTTCCGCCGCGACGAGAACATGACCTGGTTTCGCGAAAACCTGCACCGCGCCAAGGGGCTTCTGATCATTCCCAACCTGGTCAAGGGCGGCTTCATTCTCGGCGGTTCCGGGGGCAACGGCGTCATGCTGGCGCAGGATGTGGAGACCGGCGCCTGGAGCTTTCCGGCCTTCTACACCATGGGCTCGGTGACCCTCGGGCTGCAGATTGGCGGCGAGGTCTCCGAGATCGTGCTGATGATCATGACCGAGGACGGTCGCGACGCCATGCTGGGCGACGAGTTCAAGCTGGGCGGCGACGTCAGCGTCGCGGTGGGGCCGATCGGCGCCGGCGGCAAGGCGCAGACCGCCGACGTCCTGGCGTTCTCGCGCACCAAGGGCGGTCTCTACGGTGGCCTGAATATCGAGGGCGCGGTGATCGCCACGCGGGAGGACTGGAACCGGACCTATTACGGCCGTGACGTCCGGACGGTCGACATCATTTCCAAGCGCACGGTGTCAAAGCCCGACGCCGATGCCCTCCGCATGGAGCTGACCCGCACCGCCACGGCCGGCAAGAAGGCGGGCGACAAGAAATAGACCGGCCGACGCCCGCGGCGGTCAGGTTCCGGCACGCGCGATGTCCTGCAACTCGCCGGCGCGAACGGCGGCGGGCAGGCGGTTCTCCGGCGGCGACAGCGGGCACACCCAGGTCCCTGCATAGACGCAGGACGGGTTGTAGGCGAAGTTGAAGTCGCAGATCAGACGGCCGTCCACGGTGCCCAGGTCCGCGCCCTTGATGCCGTCGAGCAGGTAGCGCCCGCCGCCATAGGTGGCCTCCCCGTTGCTGGCATCCGCGAAGGGCAGGAATATCCCGCCGCCGTAGCCCGTGATCCAGAAGACCGTCAACTCGCTGCCGAGTCGCGGGGCCAGTCCCCGCGTCCGGGCGATCGGCCGCAGCGTCAGGCGGCCGTCGGCGCCCAGGTCGACACGCCGCAGCGTGTCGTCCTCGGTGGGTGCCAGGTCGACGGCGAGTCGCAAGTCCGGGTCGTAGTCGAAGAAGCGCAGGCCCCGGAACACGGTGCGCGACTCCGGGTCCAGGGGCGATTGCGGGTGCTCGCGGATCAGGCGCTCGCGCTCGCCGCGCCAGAAGCGCCAGCCCTCGGCCGGGTCATGGGCGCCCCGGACCTCGGCGTAGAGCGCGGCCACGCGGCGGCGCCAGTCGGCCAGGTCCAGGGTGTCGGCGATCAGGCTCATGTCGCCCCTTTCCGCACGAACAGGACAAGGTCGAGGGGATACACGGACGCCCGGCCACCGGGCAAGGACCGGGCAGGCGGGGGCGCTCACAGGTGACGGTCGATCACCCGCCAGAGATAGCGGCGGGCGCGCGGGCTGACGCCCAGGACCAGGCCGGCGAAGAAGGCGGTTGCTGTCGCGGCGGCGAGGTGGCGCCGCAGAATGGGCGTGAGGCTATCGCCGAGCTCCTTCAGCATGGCCAGGTCGCCGGTCCCCGTGCCAGAAGATTCCGGCGTGGCGCCGCGCGGTCTGGGGGCCACAAGGCCGCGGCAAAGCAGCAGGAGTCCGGCCGCGACCAGAAGCGACAGCAGGCCACTGATCGCCGCCGCCGCGGCGGGCGGCATCACGGCGGCCAGCAGGAGATAGAGGGCCGCGATCAGGAGACCGAGCCCTGCAAGCCCCACGACCGCCGCCAGGCACAGCACCGCCAGCGCGGTCAGCGCGCGCGCCGCCTGGTCGTGCATGGACACCGCGCCGCTCCGGCGGATCAGCGCCGCGATTGCAGCAGGAGACCGACGATCAGCCCGCCGATGAACACCACGAGAATGCTGGCCAGCGGCCGCTCCTCGATCTGGTGCTCCAGCGCCTTTTCCGCCTTCACCGCGCGCTCGCGGGCGGACCCCAGCGTTTCGCGCGCCCGCGCGTACGCCCGTTCGCCCTGTTCCGAGGCCATGTCCCGCAGGGTCTGCGTGATGCTCTGAACGTCCTGGCGAAGCTGCTGTACCTCGCTGCGCAGGTTGTCCATTTCCTGATCCGCCATGGCTCGCCTCTCCTTTCGAGTTGCCGTTGGAATTTCCCCTGCCGTAACGTATGTCCGGAACGGTCGGACACAACGCGGACGAACGCGCCACCGCCGTTCCCCCGCATAGCGTTAAACGCGCCACGACACGAAAAGTTCGAGCCGATGCGCACGAGGGACTGCCGGGCGATCGAACGAGACGAGCTTGCGTCGCCCCTCCGAGGGGCCGATCCTGCGCGTGTGTGGCACGGGAGACCTTCGGTGCGCGCGCTGGTCCTGGCACTGCTGGCGATGGTCTACGCGACGACGGCGTCGGCGCAGGATTATGCCGCGGGCCTTCGCGCCTTCGATGCCGGCAACTATGCCGAGGCCCGGCAGATCTGGCGCGAGCTGGCGGACGCCGGAAACGTCAAGGCGCAGTATGGCCTCGGCGTGCTGTACGAGCGCGGCCTGGGCGACATACCGCGCAACTACGGCCGTGCGGCCCACTGGTATGCACGCGCGGCCGGCGAGGGCCACCCGGCGGCACGCAACAACCTCGCGCTGATGTACGCCAACGGTCTCGGCGTGGACCGGAGTCAGGAGCGCGCCGTGCGCCTGTGGACCGAAGCGGCCGAGGACGGTCATGCCATGGCGCAGTTCAATCTCGGTCTGGCCTATTCCCGCGGCGAGGGCGTCCAGGCGGACAACGCCACGGCGCGCAAATGGTTCCGGCGGGCGGCGGCGCAGGAGCTGCCGCGGGCCCAGTATGCCCTCGGCCAGTTGCATCGCCTGGGCGTCGGGGCGCCGCAGGATCCAGGCAAGGCGCTTGCCTGGTACCGCCGGGCCGCGGCGCAGGGGCACGCCGAGGCCGAAAAGTGGGTCGCGGAGCTGGAAGGGCAGGGCGTGACCCCGGCCGCGATCGACGCGCCGCGGCTGGACGCGGACACGGCGCAACGGACCGCGCAAGCGCCGACGACGGCGCGGGAAGGCGAGCAGGGCCGTATGGAGGATTCCGCAGTGGCCGGGGATTCCGGCCCGGCGGACACGGACGGGCCGCGGATTGCGCACAGGCCGGAGCGCAAGCCGCGCGCGCCGGCCGACACCCCCACGTCGCCGGTCCCGGAGGGGGCGGGCGAGGGCTATCACGTCTGGCTGGGATCGGCCGAGTCGCGGGACGCGGCGGCGGCGTACTGGCGCGACCTCAGCCGCCGGTTCGCCGGGCTGCTGGACGAAGCGAAGGGCCGTCTCGTCCGCGCTTCGCTGGGCGGCGGGGATGCCGTTTACCGGGTCCTCGCCGGGCCCTACCCCGACGCGGGCGAGGCGCGGCGCGTCTGCCGGGCGATGCGCGGCAAAGCTCCCGACATCTTCTGTCAGGTCCGCATCCCGACATCCTGATGAACCGCCGACCCGGAAGGAACTCTTGCCGTCGGCGCGGCGCACCCCACGTGAAAGCCGATGACACAGCGCTTTACCATCGACCCCGAGCGGATTGCCACGAACCGTCGGCACAACATCATCCACGCCGCCATCCTGATCGGCGCCCTGGTGGCCTTGCTGGCCGCGGTGGGCTGGTTCATCGCGGGCCTGGCGGGGCTGATCTGGATCGCCGGTTTCGCGCTGCTGGTCCTGCATTTTGGGCCACGGGCCTCGCAGCGCCTGATGCTGCAGCTCTACTCGGCGAGCGAGCTGAAGTACCAGCAGGTGCCGATGCTCTACGACCTGGCGAAGGAGTTGCGCGAGCGGGCCGGCCTCGAGCGCAAGGTGCGGCTGTTCTACATCCCCAGCCGCCTGATGCTGGCCTTCACGGTGGGCGGGCACGACGAGGTCAGCGTCGCCGTCAGTGACGGCCTGCTGCGCCGCCTGACCGGCCGCGAGATCGCCGGCGTCCTGGCGCACGAGCTGAGCCATGTCGCCCACGGCGACCTGACGCTGATGGCGCTGGCGGACTTCATCACCAAGGTCACGCGCACCCTGGCCTTCATCGCCATGCTGCTGATCGCGATCAACCTGCCGTATCTGATGGAGGGCGAGGTCGCGATACCCTGGCCGCCGATCCTGCTGCTCGCTTTCGCGCCGATCCTGAGCCTGCTGCTGCAGCTCGGCCTGTCGCGCGCCCGCGAGTTCCACGCCGACGCTGGCGCGGCCTCCCTCACCGGCGACCCCGAGGGCATCGCCAGCGCCCTGCAAAAGATGGACGCCCAGCAGAAGCGCTACTGGGAGAGCGTGTTCGGCCGCCAGGGCTCGGTCGACCAGCCGTCGCTGCTCCGCACCCACCCGCGCACCGGGGAGCGGGTGCGCAAGCTGGCGGAGATCGCGCGGCGGGAGGACGAGGAACTGCCGGATCTGCCGGACGATCTGCTGCCGCCCGACCGGGACGAGGTCTCCCGCCCGCCGCGTCGGCGGTTCCACGGCTTCCGCTATTGATCGTCGTTGCGCAGGTATTCGACCGCGTGAGGGAGGGACGATGCGGCCTGCCACGGAAGTCCTGAGCGTCGAGGAGACCTACCGCGCCGACCAGGCCGCCGCCGCGGCCGGCGTGCCCGGCGTGACCCTGATGGAGGACGCGGGGCGCGCCGTGGCCGAGGCGCTGGACGCGCGCTTCCCGCGCGGCCGCGCGGCCGTGCTCTGCGGGCCCGGCAACAACGGCGGCGATGGCTTTGTCGCCGCCCGCCACCTGCGGGACATGGGTTGGCGGGTCCGGCTGGGACTGCTGGGCAGCCGCGAAACGCTATCCGGCGACGCCGCTCGTCATGCCGAGCTGTGGGACGGTCCCGTCGAGGCGCTTTCGCCGGACGTGTTGAACGGGGCCGAAGTGGCGGTGGATGCCCTCTTCGGCGCCGGTCTCAGCCGGCCGCTGTCGGGGGCGCCGCAAGCCGTGGTCGAGGCTCTGGCCGAGCGCGGCATCCCCGTGCTGGCGGTGGACGTGCCCAGCGGCCTGCGCGGGGACGACGGCCAGGTGCTCGGCGAAACCGCCGTCGCCGCCGCGCTGACGGTGACCTTCTTTCGCAAGAAGCCCGGCCATCTGCTGCTGCCGGGCCGACAGCTCTGCGGCGAGACGACCGTCGCGGACATCGGCATTCCGGCCAAGGTACTGGAGAACATCCAGCCCCGAACCTTCGAGAACGATCCGGCGCTGTGGCGGGATCGCTGGCCCTGGCGGCGGCCCGACTCGCACAAGTACAGCTACGGCCATGCGGTCGTGCTTGGCGGCGCCGTGACGACCGGGGCGGGGCGCCTGGCGGCGGCGGCGGCGCTGCGCAGCGGCGCGGGCCTGGTCACCGTGGCGGCACCGCGCGAGGCCCTGCCGATCTACGCGGCCGAGATGCCCAGCCTGATCACGGCGCCGGTCGACACCGAGGCGGAGCTTCGCGAATTCCTGGACGATCCGCGCAAGAACGCGCTTCTGCTGGGGCCGGGGGCCGGCCTGTCGCGCGCGACGCGCGAGCGGGTCCGCAGGCTGCTGGCCAGCGGGCGCGCCGTCGTGCTGGACGCCGACGCCCTGACGGTCTTCCAGGACTCGCCGTCCGAGCTGGCCGACGCGATCGAAGGCCCTGTCGTGCTGACCCCCCATGAGGGCGAGTTCGCGCGGATCTTCCCCGACCTGGATGGGGACAAGCTCACCCGGGCCCGCGCCGCGGCGGCGCGCAGCGGCGCCATCGTGCTTCTCAAGGGCTACGACAGCGTGATCGCGGCGCCTGACGGTCGCGCGGCCATCAACAGCAACGCACCCGCCGAGCTGGCCACAGCCGGGGCCGGGGATGTCCTGGCCGGCGTCGTGCTCGGCGCCCTGGCACAAGGGCTTGACGCATTCGAGGCAGCCTGCGCGGGTACGTGGCTGCATGGTGCGGCCGCTCAGGGGCATGGACCAGGTCTGATCGCCCAGGATCTCCCCCCGCGCCTGCCGGCCGTGCTCAGGCGCCTGCGCGACGGCGCGAACGCGTGACGGATATTTGCTATTCGAAACGAAACAGCGGCACGACCGACCACTCGCTTTCCTGTCGACCACGACATGAGGGCGTCATCCGTTCGCAGGTAATCAGGCCGAGTTGGGGGCGAATGTCTGTAGCCTGTCCGAATATTTTTTCCGTTTTCCAGACTGTTTAACTCATACTTAATAAACCAAACCTCATCGTGAACCCTGGCTCCGCCCGGAGCCGGAACCAGGAACACCGGCCGGGATCAAGGCAGGACGGCATGTTGGCATCCGCTCTCGATCGTCTGGGACTGAAGCGTCGGCACGCCCCGGTTACGCCGGGGGCCGTCTACAGCCATCAAAGCGACAACGTGACCACGGAGACCGCGCGGGTCCTTTCGGTCGACCATGACCTGGCCGGAATCGCCCACGTTCGCTTCCGAGTCACCATTCAGCGCAACGACACCACCTTCGTCGACGAGGTGCGGCTCTTGTCGGCCGAGAGCTTTCTTGCCCGCTTTTGCGAGCGGCACCACGGTTAGGCCCGTTTGCTTCGCCGTCACCGGACAGTCGCCATCACCGGACCTTGCCAGCGGGCCCATGACGGCCGAAGATGGCCGCCACGTGACGATGCCCACGACAAGGGTGGTGGCTGATGGCCCAGCAACTGCGGCGGCGGCCGGCGCCGGAGTCCGCGACGGCCCCGGACAAACTGACGATCCTGAAGGCGCTGGAGAAGAAGGTTCTCTGGCTGTCCGCCTGGACGATCCACAACGCCAACAACCTGCGCCCGAACCCCGACGGCCTGAAGGTCGGCGGGCACCAGGCCTCCTGCGCCTCGCTGGTGACGCTGATGACGGCGCTCTACCTGGATGTCCTGCGGCCGGAGGACCGCGTCGCGGTGAAGCCGCACGCCAGCCCGGTGTTCCACGCCCTGCAGTACCTCCTGGGCCAGCAGGACGCGGACAAGCTGCGGGCGTTTCGCGGCTACGGCGGCGCGCAGTCCTATCCCTCGCGCACCAAGGACAGCGACGACGTGGACTTCTCCACCGGCTCGGTGGGGCTGGGCGTGGCGATGACCTCCTTCGCCAGCCTGGTGCAGGACTACGTGCATCTGAAGGGCCTGATGGGGGAGCGTCCGCCGGGGCGCATGGTGGCGCTGGTGGGCGACGCCGAACTGGACGAGGGCAACATCTACGAGTGCCTGCTGGAGGGCTGGAAGCACGACGTCCGCAACGTCTGGTGGATCATCGACTACAACCGCCAGAGCCTGGACAGCGTGGTGAGCGACCGCCTGTTCGGCCAGATCGACCGCCTGTTCGACACCATGGGCTGGGAGGTCATCACGCTGAAGTACGGCCGCAAGCTGCAGGCCGCTTTCCGGCAGCCTGGCGGCGAGGCCTTGCGGCAGTGGATCGACGACTGCCCGAACTCGCTCTACTCGGCGCTGGTGTTCAAGGGCGGCGCGGCCTGGCGGGCGCACCTGCAGAGCGACCTGGGCCGCGAGCCGGGCGTGCTGGAGCTGCTGGAGCAGTACGACGACGCCGAGCTGCACGCGCTCATGACGAATCTGGCCGGGCACGACATGGAGGTGGTGCTGGAGACGCTGCACGGCCTCGAGGGCGACCGGCCGAAGTGCCTGATCGCCTACACCATCAAGGGCATGGGCCTGCCCTTCGCCGGCCACAAGGACAACCATGCGGGCATCATGAACGAGGCCCAGATGGCCGAGTTCCAGCGCCGCAACGGCGTGCCCGAGGGCGCGGAGTGGGATCGCTTCGCCGGGCTCGACCTGCCGGCGGAGACGCTGGACCGTTTCCTTGAGGAGGTGCCCTTCGCCGCCCGCGGCTCCCGGCGCGAGAAGGCGCCGGCCGTCGAGGTGCCGCGGCGGTTGCCGGTGCCGACGGGTGAGCGGATGTCGACCCAGGAGGGCTTCGGCAAGATCCTGGCGGAGATCGCGCGCGAGGACAGCGAGCTGGCCGCGCGCATCGTGACCGCCTCGCCCGACGTGACGGTGTCGACCAACCTCGCGGGCTGGGTGAACCGGCGCGGCATCTGGAGCCGGCATCGCCGCGCCGACATCTTCCGGGAGGAGAAGGTCGTCTCCGCCCACCAGTGGGGCATGTCGCCGGACGGCCAGCACTTCGAGCTGGGCATCGCCGAGAACAACCTGTTCATCCTGCTGGCCGCGGCGGGGCTGTCGCACGAGCTGTTCGGCGCCCGGCTGCTGCCGGTGGCCACGCTCTACGATCCCTTCATCCTGCGCGGCCTGGATGCCCTGAACTACGCCTGTTACCAGGATGCGCGCTTCATGCTGGTGGCGACGCCCTCGGGCATCTCGCTGGCGCCGGAGGGCGGGGCGCACCAGTCGATCGGCACGCCGCCGGTCGGCATGAGCCAGGACGGCCTGGCCGCCTTCGAGCCGGCCTTCGTGGACGAACTGGCGACCATCATGCGCTGGGGCTTCGATTACCTGCAGCGCGACGGCACGGGGCGGCCGGCAAGCGACTGGCTGCGCGACGTGGAGGGCGGCTCGGTTTACCTGCGCCTGTCGACGCGGGCGGTCGAGCAGCCGCGACGCACGCTGACGCCCGAACTGGAACGTGACGTCATTGCCGGCGGATACTGGCTCTACCCGCCGGCCGAGGGCAGCGAGCTGGCGATCGTCTACACCGGCGCCGTGGCGCCGCAGGCGCTGGCCGCGCACGCCGCGCTCCAGGAAGAAATCCCGGGCGCCGGGCTGCTGGCCGTCACCTCTGCCGACCGGCTGCACGCCGGCTGGGCCGCCGCACAGAAGGTTCGGCAGGCCGGGGAAGGTGCCGTGCCCAGCGCCGCGGTGGAGGAACTGCTGGCGCCGCTGGCCCCGGATGCGACGCTGGTGACCGTGCACGATGGCCACCCGGCCACGCTGGCCTGGCTGGGAGCCGTGCAGGGGCACCACGTGCAGGCGCTGGGCGTCGAGCACTTCGGGCAGTCCGGCACGCTGTCGGACCTGTACGCGCATTACCGCATCGACGAGGACGCCATCCTCGACGCTTGTGCCGCCGGTCTCGTGGCCCGCCGGCGGGGCCGGAGGATCTAGCCCTTTTCGCCGGTCGCGCGGCTGCCTAATTCGTCCGCGGGCGGTTGCGTCCGGCGCGGCGATGGTATAGACGACCACACCGCACCGGCGTCCGCGGGCGTGGCGGAATTGGTAGACGCGCTGGTTTTAGGTACCAGTGGGGCGACCCGTGGGGGTTCGAGTCCCTCCGCCCGCACCAGGCGCGCACACCGGCCGCGCGACGCGCGCGACGCGATCCGAACATGCCAACGCGACGAAAGGGGCCGAGCGGTCCATGCAAGTTACCGAGACGCACGCCGAAGGTCTGAAACGCGAGTACAAGGTCGTCGTCGACGCCGACGAGATCGACGAGAAGGTCCAGAACCGCCTGCAGGAAGTCGGCAAGGACGCCCGCATCCCCGGCTTCCGCCCCGGCAAGGCGCCGATGAGCATCCTGCGACAGCGCTTTGGCCAGGCGGTGCTGGGCGAGGTGCTGGAGCGTGCGGTCAACGACAGCTCGCAGCAGGCGCTCACCGAGCGCGGCCTGCGTCCGGCGCAGCAGCCCCGCATCGAGATCGAGTCCTTCGACCAGGGCAAGGATCTCGAATACAAGATGTCGATGGAGCTGCTCCCCGACATCGAGCCCATGGACTTCTCCGGGATCGAGCTGGAGCGCCTCAAGGTCGCCGTGCCGGACAGCGAGGTCGACGAGGCCCTGGAGCGCCTGGCCGCGCAAATGAAGGACAGCAAGCCGCTGGAGAACGAGCGGCCGGCCGAGAAGGGCGACGTGCTGGTCATCGATTTCAAGGGCACGGTCGACGGCGAGCCCTATCCCGGCATGGAGGCCGAGGACCATCACCTGGAGCTCGGCTCCAGCAGCTTCATCGAGGGCTTCGAGGACCAGCTCGCCGGGGTGAAGCCCGGCGAGGAGCGGGAGGTCACGGTCACCTTCCCGGAAGGCTACGGCAACGAGCAGCTTGCCGGAAAGGAGGCCGTCTTCCAGGTCAAGGTCAAGGAAATCCGCGAAAGCGTGCCGCTGCCCATCGACGACGAGCTCGCCAAGAAGATGGGCGAGGAGAGCCTGGACGACCTGAAGGCGCGCGTGCGCGAGCGGCTGCAGCAGGACTACGAGGAGGTGGCGCGCACGCGGATGAAGCGGCGCCTGCTTGATAAGCTCGCCGAGGCGCATACCTTCGAGGTGCCGCCGTCGATGGTCGACTCCGAGTTCGAGCAGATCTGGCAGCAGATCGAGCACGACCGCGAGCACGGCCGGCTGGACTCCGAGGACGCGGGCAAGAGCGAGGAAGAGCTGAAGGCCGACTATCGGCAGATCGCCGAGCGGCGCGTGCGTCTTGGCCTGTTGCTGTCGGAGGTCGGGAGGCGCAACAACATCGAGGTCACCCAGGACGAGCTGAACCAGGCCCTGCTGCGCGAGGTTCAGCGTCATCCGGGGCAGGAGCGCCAGGTCTTCGACTACTACCAGAACAACCCGAACGCCCTGGCCGCGTTGCGGGCGCCGGTCTACGAGGACAAGGTCATCGATTATATCCTCGAACTGGCCAGCGTGAGCGAGCGCGAGGTTTCGCCCGAGGAACTTCGCAAGGAGCTCGAGGCGGAGAGCGGCGAAAGCGGCGGCGAGACCGAGGAAGCGGCGAGCTGACGACGGGTCTGCCCGTGCGGCGGCAAGGCCGCGGCGCAGTTTTGCGATTGGGACGGAACACGATGAGCGATTCGCACGAAATCCAGATGAACAGCCTCGTCCCCATGGTGGTCGAGCAGACGAACCGGGGCGAGCGGGCCTACGATATCTTCTCCCGGCTGCTGAAGGAGCGGATCGTCTTCCTGACCGGGCCGATCAACGACGGGGTCGCCAGCCTGATCTGCGCCCAGCTCCTCTATCTGGAATCCGAGAATCCCAACAAGGATATCGCGTTCTACATCAACTCTCCGGGCGGCATCGTTTCCTCCGGCCTGGCGATCTACGACACCATGCAGTACATCCGACCGGACGTCTCGACGGTCTGCGTCGGCCAGGCGGCCTCCGCCGGCTCGCTGCTGCTGATGGCCGGGGCCAAGGGCAAGCGCTTCTGCCTGCCCAATTCCAAGGTGATGGTCCATCAGCCCTCCGGCGGCTTCCAGGGCCAGGCCACGGACATCGAGATCCATGCCCGCGAGATCCTGGCGACGCGGCAGCGGCTGAACGAGATCTACGCCCACCACACCGGCCAGCCCCTCAAGGTCGTCGAGGAGGCCATGGAGCGCGACAGGTTCATGTCGGCGGAGGACTCCAAGGAGTTCGGCCTGATCGACGCCGTGGTGCAGCAGCGCCCGTCGCCCGCCGGCGAGAAGGCGTGAATGTCGGTGCAAAGGGCCCGCGCCTCGGCACGCAATCGTTAAGCAAATCTTCAGAGTGGGGCGAACACCGTTGAACCGCCGCGGAGGGACGGGGCACAGTCCCCGCCCGCGTCGGCGGGGTGGCTGGGCCGGCTTTGCGAATTTTTTTGCATTGTGCGGGCGGCCGGCCCATGTCTAACATGGTTTGATATAGATGAAGGTGTTCACGACGGCGCCATGACGAAATCCGGCAGCAGCGATTCGAAAAACACCCTTTACTGCTCCTTCTGCGGCAAGAGCCAGCATGAGGTCCGCAAACTGATCGCCGGGCCCACGGTGTTCATCTGCGATGAATGCGTGGAGCTCTGCATGGACATCATCCGGGAGGAGCACAAGACGACGCTGGTGAAATCCCGGGACGGGGTGCCGACGCCGCAGGACATCTACAAGGTTCTGGAGGACTATGTCATCGGGCAGCATCACGCCAAGCGCGTGCTGTCGGTGGCGGTGCACAACCACTACAAGCGCTTGGCGCACGCCTCCAAGAGCAACGACGTCGAGCTGTCCAAGTCCAACATCCTGCTGATCGGCCCGACCGGTTGCGGCAAGACCCTGCTGGCACAGACGCTGGCGCGCATCCTCGACGTGCCGTTCACGATGGCCGACGCGACCACGCTGACCGAGGCCGGCTACGTCGGCGAGGACGTCGAGAACATCATCCTGAAGCTGTTGCAGGCCTCGGACTACAACGTCGAGCGCGCACAACGCGGCATCGTCTATATCGACGAGATCGACAAGGTGTCGCGCAAGTCGGACAACCCCTCGATCACGCGCGACGTCTCGGGGGAGGGCGTGCAGCAGGCGCTGCTGAAGATCATGGAAGGCACCGTCGCCTCGGTGCCGCCGCAGGGCGGGCGCAAGCATCCGCAGCAGGAATTCCTGCAGGT
>CAZLNO010000065.1:0-23304 GCA_964561005.1 uncultured Rhodovibrionaceae bacterium
GGCGACATGGGCGAGAAGCTCGGCCTCGACAGGGAGTGGGCCTATCGCGCCATCAAGCAGGTCGGCAACTACGGCGAGATCTACGCCCGCAACGTCGGTCCGGACACGCCGCTCGGCCTGGAGCGGGGCGTGAACGCCCAGTGGACCGAGGGCGGCCTGATGTACGCGCCGCCGATCCGATAATCCCGTAGCGCGCGTGGCCGCGTCCGGGAGACCGGGACCTCCCGGGCGCGGCCGCCTTCCCATCCCCTCGAAAGGCCCGGAGGACAGGGCGGGATTGCCATGGCCGAGCAGGTGGCAGGACGGCGAGGCGGCGGCCGGGCGCCGTCGGAGCGCACCGCCTTCTGGCGCGACCCCTACACCCGCGCCATCATCTATCAGGTGCTGGTGCTGGGCGGCGTGCTGTTGGTGGCCGCCTACCTGGTGTCGAACACCCTGGACAACCTGGAGCAGCGCTCGATCCGCACGGGCTTCGGCTTCCTCCAGGATGAGGCGGGCTACTATATCGGCGAGTCGCCCTTTATCGTCTACGACGCCTCGGCCACCTACGGCCGGGCCTTCGTGGTCGGCCTGCTGAACACCTTGCGCGTGGCGCTGCTTGGCATCGTGCTGGCCACCATCATCGGGACCATCGCCGGCATCGCGCGGCTGTCCTCGAACTGGCTGGTGGCGCGGCTGGCCTCGATCTACGTCGAGGTGATGCGCAACATCCCGCTGCTGCTGCAGCTTTTCTTCTGGTACGGGGCGATCAGCAGCCTGCTGCCGGCCGCGCGCAATGCCGAGCCCTTCCTGCCGGGATTCTATCTCACCAAGAGCGGCCTGCAGTACGCGGTGCCGGTCGCGCACCCGGTCCATCCCTGGATGGGGCTGGCCTTCCTGCTCGCGATCGCCGGCTGCGTAATCTACTACAAGTGGGCCAAGAAGCATCAGGCGGAAACCGGCGTGGAGCCCAGGCTGTTCCTGCCCTTCATCGGCATGCTCCTGGGCCTGCCGCTGCTGGTGTGGCTGCTTGGCGGCGCGCCCACGACGATGGACGTGCCCGAGGCGGGCACCTTCCGCCTGGAGGGCGGGGCGGCGCTGACGCCGGAGTTCCTGGCGCTGCTGATCGGCCTGACGCTCTATACCGCCGGCTTCATCGCCGAGATCGTGCGCAGCGGCATCATCGCCGTGCCCTGGGGACAGACAGAGGCCGCCTCGGCCATCGGCCTCAGCCGCGCCAAGGTGCTGCGGCTGGTGCTGCTGCCGCAGGCGCTGCGGATCATCGTGCCGCCGACCACCAGCCAGTACCTGAACCTGACCAAGAACTCCTCGCTGGCGGTCGCGATCGGCTATCCGGACCTGGTCTCGGTGAGCAACACCACGCTGAACCAGACCGGCCAGGCGATCGAGTGCATCACCATCATGATGGCGTGCTACCTGACGATCAGCCTGTCCATCAGCTTCTTCATGAACTGGTACAACAAATCCATCGCGCTGGTGGAGCGCTAGGCCGATGTCCGTTCCCGAAAGCGGCGCCAAGACCGAACTGCCGCCGCCGCGCACGCAGATCGGCGTGATCGGCTGGCTGCGGGCCAATCTGTTCAACGGCTGGTTCAACAGCCTGCTGACCCTGCTGGCGCTCTACGTGCTGGTCGAGACGGTGCCGCCGCTGTTCGACTGGCTGTTCTTCAGCGCCGTCTGGGGCGCGGTCAGCCCCGATGTCTGCAAGGCGGCCGAGGGCGCCTGCTGGACCTTCGTGCGGGAAAAGCACCGCCTGATGCTCTTCGGTACCTATCCCTTCGACGAGCAGTGGCGCCCGCTGGTGGGGATGATCGTGCTGATCTCGGTGATCGGGCTGAGCTGCACCCGCCGGTTCTGGCGCCCCTGGCTGGGAGTCGTTTGGGTGGCCACGCTGCTGGTCTACCTGATCCTGCTGGGCGGCGGCGTGTTCGGGCTGACGCCGGTGCGCACCGACCTCTGGGGCGGCCTGCCGCTGACCTTGCTGCTGGCCTTCGTCGGCATCGTGGTGTCGTTTCCCATCTCGATCCTGCTGGCGCTTGGCCGGCGCTCGGACATGCCGATCGTGAAGGCGATCTGCGTGGGCTACATCGAGCTGATCCGCGGCGTGCCGCTGATCAGCCTGCTGTTCATGGCGTCCTTCATGCTGCCGCTGTTCATGCCCACCGGGGTCAGCATCAACGCCCTGCTGCGCGCGCAGGTGGCGATCATCATGTTCGTCTCGGCCTATCTGGCGGAGGTGATCCGCGGCGGGCTGCAGGCGCTGCCGCGCGGGCAGTACGAGGGCGCGCAGTCCCTGGGGCTGAGCTACTGGCAGATGCAGCGCAAGATCATTCTGCCGCAGGCGCTGAAGATCTCGATCCCGCCGATCGTCAACACCTATCTCGGCATGTTCAAGGACACCTCGCTGGTGGCGATCGTCAGCCTGACCGACCTGCTGCTCGCCACCAAGCAGGCCATTGCCGACCCCGAGTGGCGCCAGTTCTTCGTCGAGGGCTATGTCTTCATCGCCCTGATCTACTGGTGCTTCTGCTTCTTCATGTCGAAATACAGCCAGTACCTGGAACGGGTGCTGGAGACCGGCCACCGCCGCTGACGCGATGCGAAGGAACCCGCGCCCATGAGCGAGACACAGGCGACTTCGATGCAGGACATGGCCGCCGAGGCCGCCCGCAAGATGCCCAAGCCGGGGAGCGACGTCATCATCCAGATGAGCGACGTCAACAAGTGGTTCGGCCAGTTCCACGTGCTGAAGAGCATCGACCTCTCGGTGAACCGCAGCGAGCGCATCGTGATCTGCGGCCCCTCCGGCTCCGGCAAGTCGACGCTGATCCGCTGCATCAACCGCCTGGAGGAGCACCAGCGCGGCCAGATCGTGGTGGACGGGATCGAGCTGACCAACGACATCAAGAAGATCGAATCGATCCGCCGCGAAGTCGGCATGGTCTTCCAGCACTTCAACCTGTTCCCGCATCTCACGGTGCTGGAGAACTGCACCCTCGGCCCGATCTGGGTGAAGAAGACACCCAAGAAGGAGGCCGAGGAGGCGGCGATGAATTACCTGGAGCGGGTGCGCATCCCGGAACAGGCCGACAAGTATCCCGGCCAGCTTTCCGGCGGTCAGCAGCAGCGCGTGGCCATCGCCCGCTCGCTGTGCATGAACCCCAAGGTGATGCTGTTCGACGAGCCCACCTCCGCCCTCGACCCCGAGATGATCAAGGAGGTGCTGGACGTCATGATCGAGCTGGCACAGACCGGCATGACCATGCTGGTGGTCACCCACGAGATGGGCTTCGCCCGCACCGTGGCCGACCGCGTGATCTTCATGGACGGCGGCGAGATCATCGAGCAGAACGATCCCGAGACCTTCTTCCACAATCCGCAGTCGGAGCGGACCAAGCTGTTCCTCAGCCAGATCCTTTCGCACTGAGGGGCCGGCCGCGGCCCTCAGCCGATGGGGATCAGCCCCGTCAGCCGCGGGTCGTCGATGACCTTGCTCTCCCGACGCACCGGCGCGAAGCCGAAACGTTGATAGAGCGGCAGCGCTCTGGGGTGGTCCAGCGTGCAGGTATTCACCGTCACCTTTCGCGGGCCATGGGACCAGGCCGTGTCGATGGCCGCGCCCAGCAGATAGGTCCCGAAGCCGCGGCCGATGAATGCGGGCATGATTCCGAAGAAGGCCAGGTCGACGACCGCGTCGTGCCGTCGATCGAGTTCGAAGAAGCCGGCGGGCACGCCGTCGACGTGGAGGACGTACACCTCCACGTGATCGTTGTGGATGATGCGCGTCAGCGCCGCGTCGTCGAGCGCCCGGCGCTCCCACCACAGCCAGCGCTCGCCCACGGTGTTGTAGAGATAGCGGTAGAAACTGACGGTCGGCCGTTCGGCGCGCATCAGCGCGACCCGCTGCCCCGCCGGGGCGTGGGGCGGCCGTTCGAACGGCGGCTCCGTCATCTCCAGGTAGGTGATGACCACCTCCAGCTTGCCCTCGGCGTCGGGCCGTGTCGCCGGGTCCGGCGGCATCGGCGGGCGCTGCAGCCAGTGCGACATCACGCGCACCGCCCCGGCGTCGTAGCCGATGGCCTTGTAGAACCCCGCGGCATCGAGGTTGTCGGCCCGGATCATCACGTTGACCCGTCGCAGGCCGCGCTCGGACAGCCAAAGCTCGGCGGCGCGCACCAACTGGCGCCCATAGCCCAGACGGTGATAGCCGGGATGCACGGCCAGATAGTAGAACCAGCCGCGATGGCCGTCATGGCCGACGCAGATGCTGGCGACCAGACGGCTGTCGGTCCGGCCCGTCAGGATTTCGCTGTTGTCGAACGCGGTCATCTGCGCGACGTCGGCCCGGGCATCGTTCCACCAGCGCAGCAGGCCGCAGAGGTCCCACAGCTCGACCAGGGCCTCGGTGTCGCCGGGGGCGGCGGGCCGAATCGTCAGATCGGTGGCGGAGTCCTGCGCGCTCACGGCGGCCCTGGTCCGTTAGGTCCCCGACGGGGCGGCGGTCCGAGCCTCGGGCGGGCCGATCTCGACCGGCGTGTCGCCCGGCAGGCCCCATTCGGCCCAGGAGCCGTCGTAGACCCCCACGTCCTTCGCGCCGACCCTGTGCAATCCCAGGGCCAGGACGCAGGCGGTCACGCCGGAACCGCAGGTGGTCACCACCGGCTTTCTCGGGTCCACGCCGGCCTGCCGGAACAGCTCGAGAAGGGTATCCGGGTCCTTGAGGGTGCCGGTCCGCGGGTCCACCAGGTCGCTGTGCGGCAGGTTCAGGCTGCCGGGGATATGCCCCGGACGGCGGCCCGGCCAGAGCTCCTCGGCGGTGCCGGCAAAGCGCTCCGGCGAGCGGGCGTCCAGCACCTGCTGCCGGCCGGTGTTCAGGTTGCGCAGCATCTGGTCGCGCTCGCGCAGCATGGTGTTGTCCATCCGCGCCGTGAAGTGGCGTTCGCCGGCGGGATGCGCCGACCCCTCCTCGGTCGGCCGGCCCTCGGCCAGCCACTTCGGCAGGCCGCCATCCAGCACCGCAATATCGCGGTGGCCGAACAGCCGGAACATCCACCACACCCGGGGCGCGGAGAACAGGCCCTTCTGGTCGTAGACCACGATGCGGCTGCCGTCGCCCAGGCCCAGCTTGCGGACCTTGGACGAGAACTTCTCCGGCGACGGCACCATGTGCGGCAGCTCGCGCGAGGCGTCGGCGATCTCGTCGATGTCGAAGAAGACCGCGCCGGGGATGTGCCCGGCCTCGAATTCCGCGCGTGCGTCCTTGCCTTCGTGCGGCAGATAGTACGTGGCGTCGACAACGCGCACGTCCGGCGCGTTCAGATGATCGGCCAGCCACTGCGTGCCGACCAGGGCATCCAGGCTGTCACGCGACATGAGAAAGCCCCGCTATGCTACTAAGTGTCCTCGACGAGATGGACGTTGATCCGGCGGTTCTGCTTGCCCTTGCTCTCGATCTTGCCGATGCGCACCGCGCCGATCTCCCCCGTGGCGGCCACGTGGGTGCCGCCGCAGGGCTGCAGGTCGACGCCGGCGATCTCGATCAGCCGGACCCGGCCGCCGCCGGTGGGCGGCTTCACCGACATCGTGCGCACGAGCTCGGGTTGTTCCGCCATCTCGGCGTCGGTGATCCAGCGCATGCGCACGGGATGGTTCGCCTGGATCAGGCGGTTCAACTGCTCGCTCAGCGCGTCCTTGTCGAGCTGCGCGTCGGGAATGTTGAAGTCCAGCCGACTTTTCGTCTCCCCGACCTGGCCGCCGGTGACGTCGCCCTCGACCAGGCTGCAGAGCAGGTGCAGCGTGGTGTGCATGCGCATCAGGCGATGCCGCCGCGCCCAGTCGATCTCCGCCGTCACCATCGTGCCGGGCTCGGGCAGGGCGGTGCCCTCGGCCGGAATGTGCACGACGTCGTCGTGCTCGTTGCCCTTGCGGGTGTCGACGATAGCGACCTCGCCGCCGTCCCAGGTGAGCGTCCCGGTATCCCCTGGCTGGCCGCCGCCCATGGGATAGAACACGGTGCGGTCGAGGCGGATGCCTTCGGTGTCGGCCGCGATCACTTCGGCCTCGCAGCCTCGCGCATAGGGATCGTCGCGGTAGATCGGCTCCATCGCCAGCCTTCCTTCCCTTGACCGCGTTCTCAGCCCGCGCCCTCCAGCCACGCCGGGACCGGCAGGCCCTTCTCGCGCAGGAAGGCGGGGTTGTACAGTTTGCTGGTATAGCGCGTGCCCCAGTCGCAGAGAATGGTCACGATGGTGTGGCCGGGTCCCATGTCCTTTGCCATGCGCAGCGCCCCGGCGACGTTGACCCCGCTGGACGGGCCGACCATGAAGCCGTCGCGGCGCAGCAGGTCGAAGGTGACCGGCAGGCTCTCCTCGTCCGGGACGAAGTAGGGATAGTCCACCCTCAGCCCCTCCAGGTTGCCGGTGATCCGGCCCTGGCCGATGCCCTCGGTGATCGAGCTGCCCCCGGCCTTCAGCTCCCCGGTCGTGTAGTAGCTGTAGAGCGCCGCGCCCGGCGGGTCGGCGAGCCCGATCTTGATCGCCGGGTTGCGCTCGCGCAGGTACATCGCCACGCCGGCCAGGGTGCCGCCGGTGCCCACCGCGCAGATGAAGCCGTCCAGCTTGCCGTCGGTCTGCTCCCAGACCTCCGGGCCGGTCGTCTCGTAGTGGCCGCGGCGGTTGGCCTGGTTGTCGAACTGCCGCGCCCAGATCGCGCCGTTCGGCTCGGTGGCGGCCAGCTCCTCGGCCAGGCGGCCGGAGACGTGGACGTAGTTGTTGGGATCCTTGTAGGGTACCGCCGGCACCTCGCGCAGCTCGGCGCCGCAGATGCGCAGCATGTCCTTCTTTTCCTGGCTCTGGGTGTCGGGGATCACGATCACGGTGCGATAGCCGCGCGCGTTGCCCACCAGGGCCAGGCCGATTCCGGTGTTGCCGGCGGTGCCTTCGACAATCACGCCGCCGGGGCGCAAGACGCCGCGCTCTTCCGCGTCCTTGATGATGGCCCAGGCGGCGCGGTCCTTCACCGAGCCGCCGGGGTTCAGGAACTCCGCCTTGGCGTGGATCTCGCAGCCGGTCGCCTCCGAGGCGCTGTGCAGGCGGATCAGCGGCGTGTTGCCGATGGTGCCGACGAAGCCGTCACGGTACTGCATGGGCGTTGGCCGTCGTTGTTGTGGTCGCCGAAAGGGTTTTCGCGGTGCATCGATCGGTTTCAGGGTGCGCGAGGGCGCCGAGCCTAGACGGCGCTCCCGAGTGGAGCAAGCCTCGCGGCGTCCGTGTTAATCGACGGTGTATTGCTGGCGCAAGCGCTGGCGGTTCAGGGCCAGCCACTGCAGCGCGATGATGCTGGGCGCGTTGTCGATTCGCCCGTCCTGCACCATGGACCAGGCTTCGGCGAACGCGGTGCTCGTCACCTGGATGTCCTCGTTCTCGCTGTCCAGGCCGTGGATGCCGCCGGCGTTCCGGCTGTCGACGATGCCGCAATAGAGGCGGATGGTCTCCGAGCTGCCGCCGGGGCTGGCAAGATAGTGGTAGAGCGGGATCAGTTCGCGCAGTTTCAGGCCCGACTCCTCCTCGGTTTCGCGCGTGGCGACAGGCGCCGGATCCTCCCCGCACTCGATGATTCCGGCGACCACCTCGGTCTGCCAGGCGGCCTTGCCGGCGGCGAAGGCGCCGATCCGGAACTGGTTCAGCAGGACCACGCAGTCCTGGACCGGGTCGTAAAGCAGGACGGCAACGGCGTGGCCGCGCTCGAAGATCTCGCGCACCATCTCGCCGGTCCAGCCGCCGTCGTGGCGACGGTGGCGCAGGCGATAGCGATCGATCCGGAAATAGCCCTGAAAGGGCGTGTCGATCGCCAGAATCTGGACGTCGTCCGCACCCTGGCCGGGGTCGTCGCGACCGCTCTCGGGCATGGCTAGAGCCTCCCGTCTCCGTTTTCCTTGCGAACGCGGGAAAGGTAGGCATCCCGAGCGCCCGGCGCACCCCTTCGCAATCAATCGACGGCTTGTGCCACGTGGCACGCTCCGCTTCACTGGTCCGCGCCCGCAATCCTCAAGGGACAGGAGCCCGAAGCCGATGTCCGTCGTCAGCGAGAAGCTTACCTTTCCCGGCAGCCAGGGCCACGAGCTGGCCGGCCGCCTGGACCGTCCGGCAAACGCGCCGCGCGGTTACGCGTTGTTCGCCCACTGCTTCACCTGCGGCAAGGACGTCTTTGCCGCGCAGCGCATCGCCCAGGCGCTGGCGGCGGAAGGCATCGCCGTGCTGCGCTTCGACTTCACGGGGCTGGGTCACAGCGGCGGGGAGTTCGCCAGCACGAACTTCTCCTCCAACGTCGCCGATCTGGTCGCCGCCGCCGACTACCTGCGCGACAACCACGCCGCGCCGCAGCTCCTGATCGGCCACAGCCTGGGCGGCGCGGCGATCATCGCCGCGGCGCCCGAGGTGCCGGAGGCCACGGCGGTGGCGACGATCGGCGCGCCGGCCGACCCCGAGCACGTCGGCAAACTGTTCAGCGCGCGGCGCGCGGAGATCGAGGCCGAGGGCGAGGCCGAGGTCGACCTGGCGGGGCGAAGGTTCCGCATTCGCAAGCAGTTCCTGGACGACATCGCCGCGCAGTCGCTGCAGGGCACGCTGAGCTCCCTCAAGAAGGCGCTGATGGTGTTCCACGCCCCGCGCGACGCCGTCGTCGGCATCGACAACGCCGCGCGCATTTTCGCGGCGGCGAAGCATCCCAAGAGCTTCGTCTCGCTGGACAACGCCGACCACCTGCTGACCCGCAAGGCCGATGCCGCCTACGTGGCCCAGGTGCTGAGCGCCTGGGCGGCTCGCTATCTCGACCTGGCGGCGCGGCCGGATCCGCGTTACCAGGGCCCGGCGGCCATCGAAAACGGCGTGGTGGTTCAGGAGACCGGAGTCGGCGGCTTCGCCAACTACGTCGTGGCGGGCGGGCACCGGATGCTGGCCGACGAGCCCGAGTCCGTCGGCGGGACCGACACCGGACCGTCGCCTTACGACTATCTGCTGGGCGGGCTGGGCGCATGCACGGCGATGACGCTGCGCATGTATGCCGGCCGCAAGGGCCTGCCCCTGGACAGGGTCACCGTGGAGCTCTGGCACGACAAGGTCCATGCCGAGGACTGTACCGACTGCGAGACGCGCGAGGGGAAGGTGGACGTGATCCATCGCCGCCTGAGACTCGAGGGCGAACTGGACGACTCGCAGCGCCGGCGCCTGCTCGAGATTGCCGACAAGTGTCCGGTCCATCGGACGTTGACCCATGAAGTGCGGGTTCGCACCGAACTGGCGTGAGCCGCGCGCGACGAATGCGCGTCGCACAGGTGATAGTCGCGGTCGGACCCACGAAACTTGGAGATGACTCAGGGCATTAAGCTCTGCTAACGTCAGTTCGTTCGCAACCAAGCGAAGCAAGAACGAACGTCAACAGGGAGGCCGTGCGCCTTTGCACCCGAGCAAGGCCACGAGGGAAAACAGGAGCTTGCCAAACGTCGTTCCGACGGCGGTTCCCCGCGTCTCGGTCAGCGTCGCCGGAGAGGCCCGGCGCCGATCTTGTGTGGTTCGCGGGATGACGCCCGTGCGGTTCGGGGGTGACAATCGTGTGCCGTCCGTCGAAAGCTGGCCGGCGGCGGACGATCCCCGCATACCCCTGTGACCCTCCTGCCTGAATCGATCGGCCACCTGGCCGGTCCACCGGTCCGAAGAGCAGGGAGACGATGATGAAGAAAGATCTGGAGAACATACTCCGAAAGCCGAACGGCCAGCACGCGCACAGCTATGTGCCGGAGCTCGCCAACCTCTACGTGAAGGGCGAGGTCGACCGCCGCGAGTTCCTTCGCACCGCGACGTTGCTGGGTGTCTCGGCGACCGCGGCCTATACCTTCGTCGGCCGCGTGACCGGCGAGGGCTTCGTTCCGGAGGCGCGCGCGCAGGGCAAGCGGGGCGGCACGCTGCGCTGGGCGATGGAAGTGCAGGAGATCAAGGACCCGGCCACCTTCGACTGGACTCAGAAGTCCGACGTGACCCGCTGGATGGTCGAGTACCTGACGCGCACGAAGCAGGACAACGTCACCGTTCCCTATCTGGCCGAGAGCTGGGAGGCGTCGGATGACCTCAAGGTCTGGACGCTGAAGCTGCGCAAGGGCGTGAAGTGGTCGAACGGCGATGACTTCAACGCCGACGATGTCGTCTACAACTTCGAGCGCTGGCTCGATCCCAACGTCGGTTCCTCGAACCTGAGCCTGTTCTCCGGTCTGACCGACACGGTCGAGGTGAAGAACGACAAGGGCGAGACGGTCAAACAGCAGCGCATGCGCGAGGGCGCCGTCGAAAAGGTCGACAGCCACACCGTGCGCCTGCACCTCAACGCACCGAACCTGGCGATCCCGGAGAACCTCTACAACTATCCGACCGCCATCGTGCATCGCCGCTTCGACGAGATGGGCGGCGACCTGCGCAAGAACCCGATCGGCACCGGGCCCTATACGCTCGAACGTTTCGCCGTGGGGTCGGAGGCGTTGCTGACCCGGCGCAAGGACGAGTACGGCTATTGGGGCGAGGAGCCCTATCTCGACGCCATCCACTACATCGACACCGGCTCGGACCGCTCGGCGATGATGGCGGCGATCGCCTCGGGCCAGGTCGACGGCGTGCACGAGGTCGACGTCACCCAGCTCGACGTGCTGGAGCGGATGCCGAACATCGTCCTCCACTCGGTAACGACGGCGCGCACCGGCGTCATGCGCATGCAGGTGGACGCGGCACCCTTCGACAATCCCAAGGTCCGCGCGGCGGTCGTGGCGGCGGCCGACAACCAGAAGCTGCTGGAACTGGGCTATCGCGGGCGCGGCAGCGCGGCGGAGAACCACCACGTCGGGCCGATGCATCCGGAGTACTTCCAGCTTCCGCCGCTCGAGCGCGACGTCGAGCGCGCCAAGCAGCTTCTGAAGGAGGCGGGCTACGAGAACGGGATCGACATCTCCATCGACATCGGCAACACCCAGGGCCCCTGGGAGCTGGCGACGGCGCAGGCGCTGAAGGAGCAGCTCCAGCCGGCGGGCATCAATCTGGCGATCAACACCATGCCGGCGGCCCAGTACTGGGACATCTGGACCACGACGCCGTTCGGGCTGACCTCCTGGACGCACCGGCCGCTGGGCGTGATGGTGCTGAACCTTGCCTATCGCTCCGGCCAGGCCTGGAACGAGACGCACTACGACAATCCGGAGTTCGAAAAGGCCCTGGACGAGGCTGGCGCCATGCTGGACCCGAACGAGCGCCGGAAGAAGATGGAGGAGGTCGAGGCCATCCTGCAGGCCGACAACATCATGGTGCAGCCGTTCTGGCGCAATCAGTACACGGCGACGCGCGATCACGTGAAGGGCTACGCCCCGCACCCGACCCAGTACCACCAGTTCGAGACCGTCTGGCTCGACAAGTAGCATCCGCCTGCGACCGTGACGGCGGCCCTCGCCGTCACGGTCGCTCCCGCGCGGGCGCGACACCGGATCGCGCTTGCAGGACCGGGCTGGGAGAGGATTCGGCATGCTTTTGTTCGTACTCAGACGGATCGGGACCATGGCGCTGACCATGATCGTGGTCTCGATCATTCTCTTCATCCTGTTGGAATTGACGCCCGGCAGTGTCGCCACCAAGGTCCTCGGGCCCTATTCCTCCGAAGAGCAGCGTCGTCTCTGGCTCGAGGCGCACGGGTATTTCGATCCGATCTACATCCGCTACTTCCGCTGGCTGGGCGACTTCATCGTCGGCAACTTCGGCGAGTCGGTGCGGTTCAAGACCCCGGTGTCGGACGTGCTGTGGCCGCGCCTTTGGAACACGGCGATTTTGGGCTTTGCCGTGATGGTCGTCGTGATTCCGTTGTCGCTGGGGCTGGGCGTGCTGGCCGGCATGAAGGAAGGCTCGAAGCTCGACCGCTCGATCTCGATCAGCTCGATCATCTTCACCTCGATCCCCGAGTTCGCCAGCGCGGTGCTGCTCTCGGCCATCTTCGTCTTCTATCTGGGCTGGCTGCCCGGGACGAGCGGCATGACGGGCGGCTTCAACATCACCCAGCTCATCCTGCCGGTGATGGTCCTCGTGCTCTACGACTTCGGCTATGTCGCGCGCATGACCCGGGCGTCGATGGCCGAGGTGATGCTGACCAACTACATCCGCACGGCGGTGCTGAAGGGGCTGCCCTACAAGACGGTGATCCTGAAGCACGCGCTGCGCAACGCGCTGATCGCGCCGTTCACCGTGATCATGCTGCAGATCAACTGGCTGCTGTCGGGCGTCATCGTGGTGGAGTTCTTCTTTGCCTACAAGGGCTTCGGCGCGCTGCTGCTGGAGGCCTCGCTGAACCAGGACATCTTCCTGATCGAGGCCTGCGCCATGGTGGCGGTCTTCGTGGCGGTGGGCACGCAGGTCGTGGCCGATATCGGCTACACCTACCTCAACCCGCGCATCCGCTTCAGCTAGGGAGGTTGGACTCATGACCGAACAGACAGCCAGCCTGCCCAAGCCGCCGTCGGTGATCGCGCAGACGGCGCGCGCCATCGGCCTGCTGCGGGAGAGCCCGGTGGGCGTCGTCGGGGCGGTGATCATCGTCTTCTGGGCGCTGATCGCCGTGTTCGCGGACGTGCTGGCGCCTTACGACCCGAACGCGACGATCTCCCCGATGATGTTCCCCGGCGCGACCGACGGGCAGGGCAATACCTTCCTGCTGGGCACCGACCACCTCGGGCGGGACATCCTCTCGCGCATCATCCACGGCTCCCGGCGGGTGCTGATCATCGCGCCGGCGGCGACCTTCTGCGCCTACATCGTGGGTATCCCGATGGGGCTGGCGGCCGGCTACCTGCGCGGGAAGTGGGACACCGTGCTGTCCTTCATCTCGAACATCATCCTCAGCTTCCCGGTTCTGGTGCTCTACGTGATCATCATCGCCACGGTCGGCGCCTCGGCGATCAACATCCTGATCGCGATCACCTTCGCCAGCGCGCCGGGCATCATGCGCATCGTCCGCGGCCTCGCGCTGGACCTGCGCAACCGGGAGTATGTCGCCGCCGCCCAGACGCGGGGCGAGGGGTCGCTGTGGATCATGTTCGTGGAGATCCTGCCCAATGCCCGCGGCCCGATCATCGTGGATGCCTGCCTGCGGCTGGGTTACGTGATCATCATGATCGGCGTGCTCGGCTTCCTCGGCCTGGGCCTGCCGCCCCCGGATCCCGACTGGGGCGGGATGATCAACGAAACGCGCCAGCTTGCGATGACCTTCCCGCACATGGCCGTGTTCCCCTGCATCGCGATCTCCATGCTGGTGCTCGGATTCAACCTGCTGGCCGACGGCCTGCGCGAAGTGTCCCTGCGTGACTAGGAGGTCGAACATGGCGACCGAGAACCGGGGCGACGAGACGCCCATCCTGGAGTGCAAGGACCTTTGCATCTCCTACTTCACCCGGGCCGGCGAGATCCCCGCGGTGGTCGACTTCAACATGACCCTCCGCCGCGGACAGAGCGTCGGCCTGGTCGGGGAGTCGGGCTGCGGCAAGTCCACGGTGGCCATGGCGATCATGCGCTACATGGGCTCCAACGGCGGCATCGTCGGCGGGCGGATCCTTTACAAGGGGCAGGACATGGCGGAGTTCTCGGAGGAGGAACTCCGCAAGCTCCGCGGCTCGGAGATCGCGATGGTCTACCAGGAGCCGATGGCCTCGCTGAACCCCAGCCTCACCCTGGGCACCCAGCTCATGGAGGTGCCGATCCACCACGAGGGGGTGAGCGAGAAGGAGGCCTGGGACCGTGCGGTCGACATCCTGGCCAACGTGAACCTGCCCGATCCGGAGCGGGTGATGGCGTCCTATCCGCACCAGATATCGGGCGGCCAGCAGCAGCGCGTGGTGATCGCCATGGCGCTGCTGTCCAGCCCGACGCTGCTGCTCCTGGACGAGCCGACGACGGCGCTGGACGTGACCGTCGAGGCCGGGATCATCGAGCTGATCGGCGAGATCGCCGAGAAGTTCAACACCTCGATGGTCTACATCTCCCACAACCTCGGCCTGATTCTGGAGACCTGCGACCGCATCAACGTCATGTACTCGGGCGAGGCGGTGGAGTCGGGGACGGTCAAGGAGGTCTTCGACCACATGCGCCACCCCTATACCAAGGGGCTGTTCGGCTCGATCCCCCTGCCCGGCGCGGACAAGTACGAGCGGCCGCTGGTGCCCATCCGCGGCCAGCTCCCGCTGCCGCACGAACGGCCCAAGGGGTGCAACTTCGGTCCGCGCTGCGACTTCTTTCAGGCGGGCCGCTGTGACGGCGGGGAGATCCACATGCAGGATGTCACCGGCGAGCCCGGCCATACCGTGCGCTGCCTGCGGTGGAACGAGATCGACTGGGCCTCGCACCGGCCGGAGACCTTCTCCACCGAGCAGGCGGAGATGGGCGAGCAGGTCCTGAGCGTTCGGGACATGCGCAAATACTACGAGCTGACCGACAATTCGATCGCCGCAATGATCAAGGGCGACCGCGTCAAGTACGTGAAGGCGAACGAGCGCATCAACCTGGCGGCGCGCCAGGCGGAGACGGTGGCGATCGTGGGGGAGTCGGGCTGCGGCAAGTCGACCTTCGCCAAGGTGCTGATGGGCCTGGAAACCGCCACGGATGGCGAGGTCGAGTTCAACGACGATCGGCTGGAGGACCGTTCGGTCCACAAGCGCACGGCCAAGCAGCTTTCCTCGCTGCAGATGATCTTCCAGAACCCCTTCGACACCCTGAACCCCAGCCACTCGGTGGGCGGGCAGATCGCCCGGGTCATCCGCAAGTTCGGGGTGGAG
Organism: uncultured Rhodovibrionaceae bacterium; assembly: GCA_964561005.1. Classification (GTDB taxonomy): domain Bacteria; phylum Pseudomonadota; class Alphaproteobacteria; order Kiloniellales; family Rhodovibrionaceae; genus CAZLNO01. Next base: position 14,843 of record CAZLNO010000065.1, read on the forward strand.
AGCGACAACCGCAAGATCGAGCAGCGGGTGATGGATCTGCTGGATCTGGTGAAGCTGCCCCGCGACTTCGCGCGGCGGCGCCCGCGCCAGCTTTCCGGCGGCCAGAAGCAGCGCATCGGCATCGCCCGCGCCTTCGCCGGACGGCCGTCGATGGTGGTCGCCGACGAGCCGGTCTCGGCCCTGGACGTGTCGGTGGCGGCGGCGGTCACAGGCCTGCTGATGGAGATCCAGCGCACCTACCGCACCACGCTGCTGTTCATCAGCCACGACCTCAGTCTGGTGCGCTACCTCGCCGATCGGGTTGTCGTCATGTACCTGGGCCATATCGTGGAGCAGGGCACGACGGACGAGGTCTTCGCGCCGCCCTATCACCCCTACACCGAGGCGCTGCTCTCGGCCGTGCCGATCGCCGACACCTCGGTGGAGAAGAAGCGGATCATCCTGGAAGGCAACCTGCCCAGCGTGATGAATCCGCCCAAGGGCTGCCCGTTCCACACGCGCTGTCCGCGCAAGATCGGCGAAATCTGCGAGGCCCAGGTGCCGCCGATCGTGGAGCCGACGCCCGGCCATCAGATCGCCTGTCATATCGAGATGGCGGAGCTGCAGAAGATGGAGCCCGTGATCGTCATGACCGACACCAACAAGCAGGCGGCTCAGAAGGCGGGCGCCGAACCGGTGTCGACCGACTCCTCCGCGGCGGAATAGCCGCATGTCGGGCCCGCGCGGGCCCGAAGGGTTTCCGGCCGGCAGGGGGACCGTCGTTCAGAGGCGCTGGACCAGGAACCTGGCCAGCGCCTCGATTTCCTTGTGTGCCTCGGATTGCGGCGCCAGATCGCCGACCCAGGTGCCGGCGGCATAGGCGTCCATGTGTGTCGCCCGCTGGCGGAGCGTGGGTCCGACCGTCTCTCCCAGGTCGCTCAACGTGCTGGCCAGGGCGCGGCCGACGGCCGTGCGGCGGTCGACACGGTTGGGCACGAGCACGCAGTCCAGCGGCCGCTCGGCCCGGGCCGAGCGCGCCCGCTGCAAGATCGCCCGGGCCCGGCGCGTCGCCGCCAGCTCGGCGCCGCCCGGCGTGACCGGCACCACCAGCATGTCGGCCAAGGCCAGCGCCGCGGCGACGCTGTCCTCGAACTGCGGCGGCAGGTCCAGCACGACATAGTCGCTGGCGCGTTGCAGCGCGAGCAGCTCGCCACACCACGCCCGCCAGGCCGCCGCGGCGCGCTGGTCCGCCACGCCCCGGCCAGCCATCGGCAAGGCGCGCGCGGCGATCGGCGCACGGCCGTTGGCGGTCCACGCAGCGGCGGCGCCTTGCCGGTCGGCGTCGATCAGCGTCACCCGCCGCCGGGCCGCGAAGGCGCAGGCCAGATTCACGGCCAGCGTCGTCTTGCCCGTGCCGCCCTTGAGATTCCCGACTGCCAGGACTTTTGCCATGAACAAAGACTATCCTGCCCGACAGGCTTGACGATAGGCCAGATATTGCGTTGACGACACCCCGCAAATGGCAGATGTTGGCAAGTTCCGGCGTGCGAGGGCTTTGATGCGCCGGCTGGCCCCTTTGCAGGCCGCGCGTCGCGCGCTAGCGTGGGACCAGCGTGGTTAAACAGCGCTGAACGACGGGCCTCGGCCGGTTCGGCCGCCAAGAGCCAAGGACTTCGCGGAAAGGACAGGACGGAAAGCCATGGATCCAAAACTGCCCCTGGTCGCGCAGCCCGGCGCCGCGACGGTCGCCCGGGTGAGACGGGAGGGCGGACATCCCGCCAACAGCCGGCGCAAGACCTACGCCTCGGCGCGCCGCGAGAGCCGCCGGGTCTCTTGCGCGACACAGCACCGGGTCTTCGCCGGCTACACCCACGACCCGCGCGACGCCGAGTCGCTGCTGAAGCCCGAGGTTGCCTGGTGCGAACAGAACTGTGCAGGGCTGTGGAGCATCATCTACGGCCCCTATGTCCGCGGGATGGGCTACGAGGTCCAGTTCGGCTTCACCAACGAGGCCGACGCGCAGAACTTCAGCCGATACCGGCAGGCGCGGCGCCGACGGGGCGAGGCCGGCATGGAGCTGGGCGACTCCTGAGCCGCGCCGGTCACGGCGGTGTGGCCGGCGGCGCTGTCGCGGACCCGGCCGGTGTCCCGTTCGGATGACCGTGTCGCCGCGGCAGGTCCGGGCGAGCCCGTTACTTGACCACGAGATCGCGCGGCACCTGCGCCAGGCACTCGGCGCCTTGCTCGCTCACGCGAAAGGTCTCCGAGATCTCCAGGCCCCAGTCGTCCATCCAGATGCCCAGGATCATGTGGAAGCACATGTTGGGCTGCAGCTCGGTGCGGTCGCCGGGGCGCAGGCTCATGGTGTGCTCGCCCCAGTCGGGGGGGTAGTTCAGCCCCGTGGAATAGCCGATGCGGGAATCCTTGGTCAGCCCGTACTTGGCGACACAGGCGCGCCAGGCGGCCTCCACATCCTCGCAGCGGATGCCGGGCCGCACCGCGTCCAGCGCGGCGTCCAGGCCCTCCAGCACCCAGTTCGCCGCATCAGCCAGCTTTTGCGGCGGCGTGCCGAGGAACATCGTTCTCGCCTGCGGGCAGTGGTAGCGCCGGCGGCAGCCGGCCAGTTCCAGGATGGTCGCCTCGCCGGAGACGAAGGGCTGGTCCGTCCATGTGAGGTGGGGCGTCGAGGTGCCTTCGCCGGTGGGCAGCATCGGCACGATAGCGGTGTAGTCGCCGCCGAATTCATCGGTGCCGGCGATTTGTGCGTGAAAGATGCGGGCCACCGCGTCGCACTGGCGCACCCCGGGGCCAACAGCCTCGAAGGCCGTGTGCATCGCGTTCTCCAGGATGCGCGCGGCCTGGCGCATGTAGCCGATCTCGGCCTCGGACTTGACCGCGCGCACCCAGTTGACGAGGGCATGGGCGTCCTGGAAGCGCGCGTCCGGCAGCTTCTGCTGCAGCGAAAAGAAGCTTTGCGCGCTGAAATAGTAGTTGTCCATCTCGACCGCGATGACGCGGTTATCCCAGCCGCGCTCGATGATCTTGTCGGCGACGTAGTCGAAGGGATGCCTGGTGATCGATTGGACGTAGTGGTCCGGATAGCCGATAATGTTTTCGGGCTTCAGATAGGTGGTCACCCGGGCGGCGTTGACGTCCATCTTGCGGCCGATCCACACCGGCTCCGGCTCATCGACGGCCAGCAGCACGCACTGAGGGACATAGAAGGACCACCCATCGTAGCCCGTCAGATAGTTTATGTTGGCGGGATCGACGGAGACCAGGAGCTCCATTCCCCGCCCCGCCATGCGCTCCTTTGTCTTGCGCAGCCGTTCGTCGTATTCTGTCCGCTCGAAGTGCATCGTTCCTCCAGTGCCCCTGTCTGTGACGCACGGTGGACTCGCGCGTTCGGGCGGAGCTGATGGCCCTGGGCCCGTCGTACTGAAACTTTGACGGGTTGACAAGCCAGGGACCTTGAACGGATACCGTGCCGCCTTGAGATGATACTGTTACCCGGCAAGGAAAGCTAAAGTTATGACAAGGACGATTTCGCTCACCACGGGGGCAGCGGCTTCTCCGACAGCCGCGTTCCGCGGCGCCGGGAGCTAGGGCATGTCACGGGCGTTCGTCTTCCCCGGTCAAGGCGCGCAGGTGGTGGGCATGGGCATGGAACTGGCCCAGTCCTTTCCCGCGGCCCGCTATATCTTCCAGGAAGTCGACGAGGCCCTGGGACAGAATCTGACGCGTCTGATGTTCGAGGGGCCCGCGGACGAGTTGACGCTGACGGAAAACGCGCAGCCGGCACTGCTGGCGGTGAGCCTGGCCGCCGTCAAGGCGCTGGAGGAGCAGGGCGGCATCGCGATTTCCACGACCGGTGAGTACGTCGCCGGGCACTCCCTGGGCGAGTACTCCGCGCTGGCGGCCGTGGACGCGCTGAGCGCCGGCGCGGCGGCGAAGCTGCTCAAGCTGCGCGGGCGCGCCATGCAGGCCGCCGTGCCGGTGGGCGAGGGGGCCATGGCCGCCATCGACGGCCTGGACCTCGACAGCGTGCGGGCCCTGGCCGAGCGGGCGGCGGAGGGCGAAGTCTGCCAGATCGCCAACGACAACGCCCCGGACCAGGTCGTGATCAGCGGCCACAAGGCGGCGGTCGCCCGCGCCATCGACCTCGCCAAGGAGCAGGGCGCGCGCCGGGCGATCCTGTTGAACGTCTCCGCGCCGTTCCACTGCCGGCTCATGGAGCCGGCGGCGGAGCAGCTTCGCGCGGCGCTGGCGGAGGTCGAGATCTCGCCGCCGAAGCTGCCGGTGGTGTCGAACGCCACCGCCTATGCACTGGAGTCGCCCGACGAGGTGCGCGCCCGCCTGCTGGACCAGATGACCCGCCCGGTGCGCTGGCGCGAGAGCGTGGCGTACATGCGCGACAAGGGCGTGACGGTCTTCGTCGAGATGGGACCCGGCCGCGTGCTCTGCGACCTGATTCAGCGCGTCGACCCCGCGCTGGAGGCCGTCGCGATCGGCGGACCGCGCCACATCGAGGCCTTCCTGACCGAGCTGCGGGAAGAGGACGAGTCGCCGGAGGCGTGAGCCCCCTCGCCGAGGAGTCCGCTCATACCACGCCGGCGCGGTCGGCGGTCGGGTCTGGCCCCACCGCGAGCGTTTCTTTCCCGCTTACAGGTGGCGAAAACGTTCCCGTCGGGAGCGACACGAAGTCGACGCCGTGGGCGTCTTGTCGCGCGGCCCAGACGGAAGGTACCCGAACGGCGAGAGCACACCTCAAACCGGCGGACACCCTGCCGCGCCCTGTCGGCGGGAGGTGTGAGCCGGAGCGGTCGAATGGCTGGCCGCGAACCGGGATGGGCCATCCCGCTTAATTGCTGGCGGTGGTGCGAGACGACGTCAATTCCTCTCGCTTGGATTGAATGCGGCCAGATTCCCACAAGCCACATGTCCCCTAGCCGGATAAAATGGGTTGTCCTTGAGAATGCGACTCATTATCATTTGCACCGATTCTAGCCTAGGTTTAGGTGGGTGGGCAGAAGGGGGATCTCAATGCGTTTTCGAAAGTTTGGCTCCACGGTAACGATTACCGGTGCGCTCTCAATGGCAGCCGTCATCTCCATGCCGGCCTTCGGACAGGACACAGGCGAGGGTGAGCAGCCAATGAGATTGGACCCGATCGACGTCGAGGGCGGGATTATCGAGTCGGCGGCTCAGAAAGCTATCCGGCAGAAGAGAGAAGCGCCCAACGCCGTCGAGATCATCGGCGAGGATCAGCTTCAGCAATTCAATGAACAGGCGTTGGGCGACGCATTGAGGCGCGTCCCAAGCATCACCTTCGACGGCGCGAACCGCGCCAGAGAGATACGGTTGCGCGGCTTGCCCAGTGAATACACGCAGGTTCTGGTGAATGGCAGACCCCTGATCGACGGTGAATCCAACCGCACCGTGGAGGTTGACCGCATCCCGACGGGGCTGGTCGAACGGGTCGAGGTCATCCGGGCGCCGCGCGCCAGTCAACGCGGTCAAGGCGCCGCCGGCACCGTGAACATCGTTCTCAAGAGTGGAGCCGAACTGCCCGAGCAGTCGGAAGTCACGGTGGGCGGAGGCTATCTTGAAGACATTGGTAACCTCGGTGAAGCGAGTGTTACGCAGACAGGGCGGATCGGCGCTCTCAGCTATACTCTCGCGGGGTCCTTGCAGCAGTTTCGCCGGAGCGAAAGCGCCGACACATTCGAGTTCGACGGAGCCGAAGCGCCGGACGGCGGTGCGCTGGAAACAAACGAGCGGCGTTTCGAACAAGGCAACGTGATTCCCCAATTTCAACTCGACGCGGGGCAGTTTGGCGAGCTGGAATTCGCGCCGTTCTTCCTGTGGACGAAGGAATTCCGCAGCGATATCGAAAGGGATCTTGAGGACGATCAGCAAACAATTGATCGCACCTCGGATGAAGATCGCGAGCGGACTCGTCAAAACTACGGGTTCCGGGCGGGATGGACCAAATCCTTGGCGGGGAACACCGAGCTTTCGCTCGGACTTGACTGGCAACAGGGCGAGGTGGACACCGACCGCGACGAAACGCGCGTCAATGCCGACGGCAGTCTTGACCGAACACGTCAGCGCACGGAATTCCGCGATCTGGAGTTGATACGCCCCGAGGCCGTCGTATCGACGCAAATCCAGGCACACGAGATCAGCGCCGGTACGGGAATTGAGTTGAAAGAGCACGGGGAAACCAATTCCGAAATTCGCGATGGCGTTCTTCAGCCGCCTCGGGAGGACAGAGTTTTCGACGTTGAGGAGGATGTCTTTTTCGCTTTCGTGGAGGATGTCTGGGGGATCAGCGACCGGATAACCTTCACGGGCGGACTTCGCTTCGAGGATTCGGAAACGGAAACCCAGGACTTTTTCGGCGAAACGACGTCGGAAGACAATTCGTTCCTGCTGCCTTCGGCAAATCTGGTGTTCAACGCGACACAGCAGATCGACTTGCGCGCCGGTGTGGCACGTACCTTGCGGCGCCCCGATCTGCGCTCACTAACGCCATCAATAGTTATCGAGGATGGAACGGCGGCGGATCCCGATGTGCAAGGCAACCCCAATCAGGAGCCGGAATCGATCTGGGGTTTTGATGGCGGGGTCGATTACTACTTTACCGATAACCGGGGCTACGTCTCGCTAAATGTGTTCCACCGGCTGTTCGATGATAAAATAGAGCAAGTTACCCAATCCCAGGATGGGCGGTTTGTCTCCAGCCCCCGCAATGTCGGTGACGGGCGCGCGACCGGAGTTGAGGTATCGGGACGCGTTCCGCTGACAGGGATCGGATTTGACAACCTAGTCCTCTGGGGCAACGCCGTTTACACGGACAGCTCGGTGGACGAGCCGGGAGGTGGATCGCGCCGGTTCCTCGATCAGCCGGACTGGTCGGGCAATCTCGGTGTCGATTACTACATCCCGTCATGGAAGACGACCTTTGGCGCATCGCTCAATCACGTCGCGTCGGTCGACCAAACCCAGAGCCTGTCCGGAGGAGGTTCCCTCAATCAGTCGATCGACTCGCGCACCCGCTTCGATATATCCGCACAAACGCAGGTGTCGGACAACATGACGCTTTCACTGACCGCCACCAATCTTTTCGCCGAAACAGAGGATCGCGAGGCCAGGGTGTTCGATAGCGGCGGCGATCTCGTATCGGTGGAGCAGGAAAAGGAACCGACGTTGCGCCAGGTGTTCGTTCGCCTCAAGTATCGCTTCTAAACAGATATCGGCGGTTTTGGGGGCGTGGTATCCGTGGAATGACGGCACGTTCGTGGTTTCGCGTGCATAGCGTGATCGGCGCGATGGCGGGCCTCGTGCTGTTCCTCGTGTGCTGGAGCGGCACCACCGCGACTCTGGCGGACGAGCTCGACTGGCTCGTCACGCCAGGGATGTGGGTGAGTGAGGGGTCCAGCGAAATTGCTTGGGGGCAGGTCCATGCCGCGGTCAGCGGAACGGTTGCACCCGCACGGATCAAGTCCCTGCAAGCCCCCATCCATCGTTACGCGCCCGCGAGGGCGGAAATCGAGGCACCCGGTCAGCCGAAACGCTTGATTTATGTTCACCCGCGCGACGGGACGATCCTTGGTGAGTTCAGCGAACTCACGATCCAGGAATTCTTTCGGGCTCTCCATCGGCACATGTTTCTGCCGAAGCCAATCGGGATCGTGCTCGTCTCGTTGTTCGCCGTCGCGCTTTTAACCACGGCGGTAGCCGCATTGATGTTCTACCGGCGCTGGTGGACGCACTTTTTTCGGCTGCGCCTGTTCACCAAGGGCGGCCGGGTGGCGTGGGGCGACCTGCACAAGGCGGCGGGTTTGTGGAGCCTCTGGTTTGTCGGGCTCATGGCGATTACGGGTATCTGGTACGGCCTTGAAGCCACCGGCGCGCCGGATGCGCTGTTTGAGCCGATTCGCGCCCCGGAGACGACCGCACTCACCGTCGCGCCGGATGAGCGCTTGCCGCTGGATGCGCTCATTGCGCGGGTGAAGGCGGCGCGGCCGGACCTAAAAATTCGCGCGATCCATCCAGGCGATAATCAAATACAAGCCGTGGGGCAGAGCCAGGACTGGTTTCTGCGCGATCGCGTCAATTCCGTGACGATTGCGGCGAATGGAACGCCGATCGATATGCGCGGCGGCGCTGATCTGACAGCCTATCAGTACTGGGTCAACATGGCCGATCCGCTACACTTCGGCAGCTTCGGCGGCCTCGCCGGCAAGGCGGTCTGGTTTGTTTTTGGTTTGCTGATCTGCGGTCTGATCCTGACCGGCACATGGCTGCACGCCCGCCGCCTCGTCCGCCGGGCGGGCGACCGGCGTGGAGCACATTGGACGGGAACCCTGCCGGCTTGCGGGGCGAGTCTCATACTGTTGGCGACCGCCGTGTCGTTCGCCGTTGAACAAATTCTATATTACGGCAAGGTTCAGAGCGGAGTCCGGCATTTACCGGAC
>CAZLNO010000066.1:0-23114 GCA_964561005.1 uncultured Rhodovibrionaceae bacterium
CGATGCCCGTCGTCGACATGACCGAGCTGCCCGGCCTGCTGCCCGCCCGCGCGCGGGTGCTGGGGCTCGACCTCGGCGAGAAGACGATCGGGCTGGCGATCTCCGACCGCGACCGGAAGGTGGCCTCGCCGCTGGAGACCATCCGGCGCCGCAAGTTCACTCTCGACGCCCAAGACCTCGCCCGCGTCTGCGATGAACGCGAGGTCAAGGCCCTGATCCTCGGCCTGCCCGTCAACATGGACGGCAGCGAGGGCCCGCGCTGCGAGTCCACCCGGCAGTTCGCTCGCAACCTCGTCCAGCAGGCGGGCTTCACGCTGCCGATCGCGTTCTGGGACGAGCGCCTGTCCACCGCCGCGGTGGAGCGCTTCCTCGTCGATCAGGCCGACATGACCCGCAAGCGCCGGGGCGAGGTCGTGGACAAGATGGCCGCCGCCTACATCCTGCAGGGCGCGCTGGACGCCCTGGCGCGCGCCGCCCCGCCGTCGTGACGGCGGCGGGATCGGCCGGGTTCCCGACTGGTCAAGGCGGCCCGCCGTCGCTAGGCTCCGCGCGTCATGCTTTCCATCATCGCGGCCATCCTGCCGGTCTTCCTGACCATCTTCCTGGGCGTCTGGCTGAAGGCACGGGACTTTCCCGGCCAGGGCTTCTGGGCGCCGGCCGAGCGGCTGACCTATTTCGTCCTCTTCCCGGCCCTCATCGTCGCCACGCTCGCCAAGGCGGAGCTCGCGGGCCTCAGCGTCGTCCCCATGGCTCTGGCCGTGGTGGCGACGCAGCTCCTGGCGGGCGCCGTCATGGTCCTGCTGCACAGCCGCCTGCGCGTCGACGGGCCGGGGCTGACCAGCCTGATCCAGGGCGCGGTGCGGATGAACACCTACATCTGCCTGGCCATTGCCGCCGCGGTCTGGGGCAGCGCCGGAGTCACCGTCGCCGCCATCGTCATCGCGGTGATGGTGCCCACCGCGAACGTCATCTGCGTGATTGCCCTGGCGCGCTACGGCCACGCCGCGCAGCCGACGCTCGGCGGCATCACGCGCAGCCTGGCCAGCAACCCCCTGATCGTGGCGGCGCTGGCCGGCATCGTGCTGAATGCCAGCGGCCTGCACCTGCCGCCGGTGATCGGCCCGTTTCTCGAAATTCTGGGCCGCGCGGCCCTGCCCCTCGGCCTGATCGCCGTGGGCGCGGCGCTGGACTTCCACGCCACGCGCACCAGCGCGCGGGCGATCGCGCAGGTCACGGGGACCAAGCTGGTCCTGATCCCGCTGCTGGGCGCCTCGGTGCTCTGGCTGTTCGGCGTGGAAGGCCTGACGGCGGCGGTGGCGATCCTTTTCCTGGCCTCGCCGACGGCCACCTCCTCCTATATCCTGGCGCGCCAGCTCGGCGGCGACGCCACGCTGATGGCGGCGATCGTGACGGCGCAAACGGCGGCGTCGATGGTCACGCTGCCCATCGTCTTGACCTTTCTCGCCTGACCGCCCAGACAGACGAAGACACAGCACGGACGAACGCCATGACCGCGCCGCTGGAAGGCCTGCGCGTCTTCGACCTGACCCGCATCCTGGCGGGACCGACCTGTACCCAACTCCTGGGCGACCTGGGCGCCGAGGTCATCAAGATCGAGCGCCCCGGCCAGGGCGACGACACCCGCAAGTGGGGCCCGCCCTACGTCAAGGACTCCGAGGGCCAGGATACCGAGGCCAGCGCCTACTACCTCTCTTCCAACCGCAACAAGCGCTCGGTGACGATCGACTTCGCCAAGCCGGAGGGCCAGGCGCTGGCGCGCCGGCTGCTGCGCGACTGCGACATCCTGGTGGAGAACTTCAAGACCGGCGGCCTGGCGAAGTACGGCCTGGGCTACGACGACGTGAAGGCCGAGGCGCCGCATCTGATCTACTGCTCGGTCACCGGCTTCGGCCAGACCGGGCCGTACCGCAAGCGCGCGGGCTACGACTATCTGGCGCAGGGCATGGGCGGCATCATGAGCCTGACCGGCGAGCCCGAGGGCGAGCCGATCAAGGTGGGCGTCGGCATCGCCGACATCGTCTGCGGGCTCTACGCCACCTCCGCCATCCTGGCCGCGCTGCATCATCGCCGCAAGACGGGGGAGGGCCAGCACATCGACCTGGCGCTGCTGGACACCCAGGTGAGCTGGCTGACCTACGAGGGCCTGAACTACCTCACCTCGGGCGAGGTGCCGAAGCGCCGCGGCAACGAGCATCCGAACATCGTGCCCTACAAGACCATGCCGGCCCGCGACGGCTACTTCATCCTGGCCTGCGGCAACGACGGGCAGTTCCGCAAGTTCTGCGACTTCGCCGGCGCGCCGGAGCTGGCGGACGACCCGCGCTTCGCCACCAATCCCGCGCGTCTGCGCCACCGCGAGACGCTCTACCCGCTCCTGGAAGAGCTGACCCGGCAGAAGACGCAGCAGGACTGGGTCGACGGCCTGGCCGCGCTGGGCGTGCCCTGCGGGCCGGTGAACACGCTGGACCAGGTGTTCGCCGACCCGCAGGTGCAGGCCCGTGACATGCAAATCGAGATGCCCTATCCCGAGGCGGCCGACGGCAAGGTCGACCTGATCGGCAACCCCATCAAGTATTCGCGCACCCCGGTCGCCTACCACCACGCCCCGCCGAAGCTGGGCGAGCACACGGAAGACGTGCTGAAGGACGTCTTCGGCCTCGACGAAAGCGAAATTGCGCGGCTGCGCGCGGACGGGGTAATCTGAGCGCCGCACCTCGATGGGAATTGCGCGGACCCGAATGCCATGAGCCTGACCATCAAGGACCCGGAGGTCGAGCGCCTGGCCCGCGAGCTGGCCGAGGCCGCCGGCGAGGACATCGACGCCGCCATCGCCCAGGCGGTGAAGGCCCGCCTGGAAGCGCTGCGCGCCGAGGCACCCAGGCCCGAAACACCGCCCGGCCGCGAAGGGCTGGCGGAGCGGCTCATGGAGATCGGGCGGCATTGCGCTGCCCACGCGAACAAGGACGACCGGACGCCGGACGAGATTCTCGGTTATGACGAGAATGGCTTGCCGTCCTAATGGTCATTGATACGTCGGCCTTGATCGCGATCCTCCTGCAGGAAGCCGATGCAACTGCGTTTTCGCTGGCCATCGAGAAAGGATGGCCACGGCCGCTTTCTGCCGCGAATTATGTCGAGGCGTCCATGGTGCTCTCAAGTCGTGTGGGGCGGATCGGCATTCAGGATTTCGACCGGTTTCGTCACACCTCCGACATCCGGATCGTTCCTGTTGACTTCGACCACGCCCACCGCGCCCGCGAAGCCTATCGGCGGTTCGGCAAGGGCAATCACAAGGCCGGCCTGAACTTCGGCGATTGCTTTGCCTTCGCGCTGGCCGAGGCGATGGGCGAGCCGCTGCTGTACAAGGGCAACGACTTTCCGGTCACAGGCATCCCGGCCGTCGACGTTCCCGCCCGATAAGTGCGCCGACGGGCGGCTTGCGAATCCCTCTGGCCGCTGTCACATTGCGGCTTTAATGAACGCTGCCGCCGCTTCCGTCCCCTCGACGACGCGCCCCCGGCACCTGCTGGCGATCGCCGGCATGCCGCGTGACGAGATCGTGGCCCTGCTCGACCTCGCCGACGCCTATGTCGAGGTCAACCGGAACGCGGCCCAGCGGTGCGACCTGCTGGCCGGGCGCACGGTGATCAACCTCTTCTTCGAAAGCTCCACCCGCACGCGCACCTCCTTCGAGCTGGCCGGCAAGCGCCTGGGCGCCGACGTCATCAACATGGAGGTGAGCTGGTCGTCGATCAAAAAGGGCGAGACCCTGATCGACACCGCGATGACGCTGAACGCCATGCACCCCGACGTGCTGGTGGTGCGCGCGCCCGACAGCGGCGCGGTCAAGCTGCTCTCCGAGAAGGTCAACTGCGCCGTCATCAACGCCGGCGACGGCAGCCACGAGCACCCCACACAGGCGCTGCTGGACGCGCTGACCATCCGTCGGCGTACCGGCCGGCTGTCCGGCCTGCGCGTGGCGATCTGCGGCGACATCGCGCACTCGCGGGTGGCACGCTCGAACATTCACTTGCTGAACGCGCTGGGCGCCGAGGTGCGGGTGATCGCCCCGCCGACGCTGCTGCCCGGCGGCGTCGAGGACCTGGGTGTCGCCGCCTTCACCGACATGCGCAAGGGGCTGGACGGCTGCGACATCGTGATGATGCTGCGCCTGCAGACCGAGCGCATGCAAGGGTCCTACGTGCCCTCCATCCGCGAGTACTTCCGCTTCTACGGCCTGGACCACGACAAGCTGGCCAGCGCCAAGCCGGACGCGCTCATCATGCACCCCGGCCCGATGAACCGCGGCGTCGAGATCGACAGCGTGGTCGCCGACGACATCGACCGCTCCGTCATCCGCGAGCAGGTGGAGATGGGCGTTGCCGTGCGCATGGCCGTGCTGGACGCCCTCACCCGCGCGGACGCCCCGGCCGCGCGCGCCAGCGGAGCCGCATCGCCGCCATGAACGCCACGCGACCGAACGGCCCCCCGGCGCGGGTCGCCTATATCAACGCCCGGCTGCTCGACCCGGCCAGCGGCCTCGACGTGCCGGGCGCGCTGTTCAGCGAGCACGGCCGCATCGCCGACCTCGGCCCCCAGTTGTTCAACGACGCGCCGCCCGGCGATGCCGAGGTCGTGGACTGTGGCGGCGCCTGCCTGGCGCCCGGCCTGGTCGACATGCGCGCGCAGCTCGGCGAGCCCGGCCAGGAGCACAAGGAGACCATCCGCAGCGCCGGCCGCGCCGCCGCCTCGGCCGGCATCACCTCGCTGGTCTGCCTGCCCACCACTGATCCCGTGATCGACGACGTGGCGGGGCTGGAATTCATCGCCCGCCGCGCGCGCGAGGCGAAGTCGGTGAAGGTGTACGCGTACGGCTCGATCACGCGCGGCTGCGCGGGCGAACAGCTCACCGAGATCGGGCTGCTGAGCGAGGCCGGCGCGGTCGGCTTCACCGACGGCGCCACCGCCGTTGCCAACGCCCAGATGATGCGCCGCGCGCTGAGCTACTCGACGGCGTTCGACACCGTGCTGCTGCAGCACCCGGCCGAGCCGACGCTGGCCACCGGCGTGATGAACAGCGGCGCCCTGGCCACCCGCCTGGGTCTCACCGGCAATCCCGCGATGGCCGAGGTCATCATGGTGGAACGCGACCTCCGGCTGATGGAGATGACCGGCGGCCGCTACCACGCCAGCCACGTCAGCGCGGCCGAGACCGTCGAGGTCATCCGCCGGGCCAAGGCGCGCGGCCTGCCGGTGACCTGCGACACCGCCCCGCACTACTTCACGCTCACCGAGGAGGCGGTGGGCGACTACCGCACCTTCGCGAAGGTCTCGCCGCCGCTGCGCCGGGAGGCGGACCGCGCCGCCGTGGCCGCGGGGGTGGCCGACGGCACGATCGACGCCGTCGCCTCCGACCACTGCCCGCAGGACCAGGATGCGAAGCGCCTGCCCTTCCCCTCCGCGGCCGACGGCATCGCCGGGCTGGAGACGCTGTTCGCGCTGTCGCTCGCCCTGGTGCACGACGGTCGCCTCGGCCTGCTGGACCTGCTGGCCCGGCTGACCAGCCGCCCGGCCGAAATCCTCGGCCTGGAGGCCGGGCGGCTGACCAAGGGGGCGCCGGCGGATCTGGTCGTCTTCGACCCCGAGGCCACCTGGACGATCGATCCCGACGCCTTCCTCGGCAAGTGCAAGAACGCACCCTACGAGAACCATCCGGTGAAGGGGCGGGTCCTGCGCACCGTCGTCGATGGCAGGCCGCTGTTCGTGGCGAACGCGCCGGCCACCTCTTGACAGGCGCGCCCGGCAAGGCGATTCCCGGCGCATGCCCGATCCGATCTCCTGGTCGCTGGCCGGCCCCTATCTCGCACTCGCCTTCGTTCTCGGCTATCTGCTGGGGTCGGTGCCGTTCGGCCTGGTCCTGAGCAAGCTGGCCGGCCTGCCGGACCCGCGCACGCAGGGCTCCGGCAACATCGGCGCAACGAACGTTCTGCGCAGCGGGCGCAAGGACCTGGCGGCGGCCACGCTGATCCTGGACGCCGGCAAGGGCGCGGCGGCCGTGCTGATCGCCTGGCGCTTCGGCCCCGACATGGCGCTGATGGCCGCCTACGGCGCGATCCTTGGGCATCTGTTTCCGGTGTGGCTGCGCTTCCAGGGCGGCAAGGGCGTGGCGACGACGCTGGGCACGCATCTGGCGCTGGCCTGGCCGATGGGGGCCGCCGCCTGCGCTACCTGGCTCGTGGTGGCGGCGGTGACGCGCTACTCCTCGCTGGCCGCGCTGGTATCGCTGGCACTGGCGCCGGTGTTCGCCTGGTGGCTGATGGGCGACCTGCAGCTCGCGCAGTATGCCGCCATCATCGCGGTCGTTGTCTGGCTGCGTCACCACGCCAACATCCGTCGTCTCCTGAAAGGCGAGGAGTCGCGAATCGGGGCGAAAAAATCGCGCTGACGGCACTTCAGGATTGACGCGCGAGCGCCGGCGGCTAGGCTGGCGCGCATGTCCGCATCGCGTCGCGCCCCGCTTTCCCGGAAGGAACTGATCGCCTGGCTGCGGCTGATCCGCAGCGAGAACGTTGGCCCGGTGACCTTCCGCCAGCTTTTGCAACGCTTCGGCAACGCCGAGTCCGCCGTGAAGGCCTTGCCCGACTTGGCGCGGCGCGGCGGCCGGCGCCGGCCGATCCGTATTCCGGGTCCCGCCGCCGCCGAGCGCGAACTGGCCGACCTGGAGGCGCTGGGCGCCACCGTGCTGGCACTGGGGACCGAGGGCTATCCGCCCGCCCTGGCGGCCATCGACGATGCGCCGCCCTTGTTGTTCGTGCGCGGCCACCCGGACCTGCTGAAGCGCCCCGCCGTCGCCGTGGTGGGCGCCCGCAACGCTTCCGCCAACGGCCGCCGCACGGCGGAGGAACTGGCACGGGGACTGGCGGAACAAGGTTTGCTGGTCATTTCCGGACTGGCACGGGGCATCGACGCCGCCGCCCACAAGGGCAGCCTGGCGCAGGGCACCGCCGCCGTCATGGCCGGGGGACTCGATGTCGTCTATCCGCCGGACAACGAGGGACTCTACGCCGACATCGTGGCGCGCGGCGTGGCGCTCTCGGAGACTGCGATCGGCACCGAGCCCCAGGCCCGCCACTTCCCGCGCCGCAATCGCCTGGTCTCCGGCCTGGCGCACGGGGTCGTCGTGGTGGAGGCGGCGCTGCGCTCGGGCTCGCTGATTACCGCGCGCCTGGCGAGCGAGCAGGGGCGCGAGGTCTTCGCGGTGCCGGGCAGCCCGCGCGATCCTCGCGCCGCCGGCTGCAATCGTCTGCTGAAGCAGGGCGCCTATCTGGTGGAGAGGGCGGACGACGTGGTCGGCGTGCTGGCCGACCAGCTGCGCGGCGGACCGGAGGAGGCTGCTGCCATGAGCTACGAATTCGACGCCGTGTTCGACTCCGCTCCGGCGGACGAGCCGGGGGCGGAAATCCTCTCCCGGGCACGCGCCGAGATCCTGGAGTTGCTGGACTTCGCGCCGGTGGCGGTTGACGAAGTGATCCGCGAATGCCAATTCTCGCCATCGGTTGTCACCACGGTCCTGCTTGAGCTGGAGCTGGCCGGGCGCTGCGAGCGCCATCCCGGCAACCGTGTTGCGCTGACACAACAGGACGTTGTGGAGGCGTGAGCGTGCCTGACTAGGCAGAGCGGGATCGCGTCTCCATTCCGGGTAGTGCATGAACGTCGTCGTTGTCGAGTCTCCGGCGAAAGCCAAGACGATCAACAAGTATCTCGGACGTGAGTTCCAGGTGCTCGCGTCCTATGGCCATGTCCGCGACCTCCCCTCCAAGGACGGCTCGGTCCGTCCGGACGAGGACTTCGCCATGGACTGGGAGGTGGACAGCCAATCCGACAAGCGCCTGAAGGACATCGCCAAGGCCGTCAGGCAGGCCGACGCCCTCTATCTCGCGACCGACCCCGATCGCGAGGGCGAGGCGATCTCCTGGCACATCCTGGAAGAGCTGCGCCGCCGCCGCGCGCTGAACGGCGTGGCGGTGAAACGCGTGGCCTTCAACGCGATCACCAAGCAGGCCGTGCAGGAGGCCTTCGCGCACCCGCGCGATCTCAACCGCGAGCTGATCGAGGCCTATCTGGCGCGGCGCGCGCTGGACTACCTCGTCGGCTTCAACCTTTCGCCGGTGCTATGGCGCAAGCTGCCGGGCAGCAAGTCGGCCGGCCGCGTCCAATCGGTGGCGCTGCGCCTCATCTGCGAACGCGAAGCCGAGATCGAGGCCTTCCGTCCGCGGGAGTACTGGACCGTCGACGCCGTGCTCGGCGCCGGCGACGGCCAGCCCTTCACGGCGCGGCTGACCCACCTTGACGGCGAAAAGCTGGACAAGTTCGCCCTGGCGGATCAGGACGCCGCCGAGGCCGCCAAGGCCAAGCTCGAAGGCGCGCGGCAGTTCCAGGTCGTCTCCGTCGAGAAGAAGCAGACCCGCCGCAACCCACAGCCGCCGTTCACCACCTCGACGCTGCAGCAGGAGGCCTCGCGCAAGCTGGGCTTTGGCGCCACGCGGACGATGCGGGTGGCCCAGCGGCTTTACGAGGGCGTGGAGATGAACGGCGAGGCCGTGGGCCTGATTACCTACATGCGGACCGACGGCGTGCAGATCTCCCGCGAGGCCATCGAGGCGACGCGCGAACTCATCGGCCGGCGCTACGGCAGCGACTACCTCCCTGACAAGGCCCGGACCTACGCGACCAAGGCCAAGAACGCCCAGGAGGCGCACGAGGCGATCCGCCCGACCGAGCTGTTCCGCACGCCCGACGAGGTGGCCGCCTATCTCGACGAGGACGGCCGCAAGCTCTATGACCTGATCTGGAAGCGCACCGTCGCGAGCCAGATGGAAAGCGCCCGCCTGAACCAGGTGAGCGCCGAGATTGCCGTCGACCACGATCTCGCGAAGCTGCGCGCGACCGGCACGAGCATCGCCTTCGACGGCTTTTACACGCTGTATCGCGAGGGCCGCGACGACAGCGCCGAGGGGGAGGACGAGCAGGACCGCCGCCTGCCGCCGCTGAAGCAGGACGAGACCCTGACCCGCCAGGAGATCCGGGCCGAACAGCACTTCACCCAGCCGCCGCCGCGCTTCACCGAGGCCAGCCTGGTCAAGCGCCTGGAGGAGCTGGGCATCGGCCGTCCCTCGACCTACGCCTCGATCCTGCAGGTACTGCAGGATCGCGACTACGTGCGCCTGGAAAAGCGCCGCTTCGTGGCCGAGGACCGGGGGCGCCTGGTCGCCGCCTTCCTGTCCAGCTTCTTCGACCGCTACGTCGAGTACGACTTCACCGCCAAGCTGGAGGAGCAGCTCGACGACATCTCCGGCGGCCGGGCCGACTGGAAGGAAGTGCTGCGCGATTTCTGGGAGCAGTTCCATCAGGAGGTCGAGCAGACCAAGGGCCTGAAGATGAGCGACGTGGTCGACGCGCTCGACCAGGAGCTGGGGCCGCACTTCTTCCCGCCGGATCCCGACGACCCGGACAAGGACACGCGGCGCTGCCCGAGCTGCGGCGGCCGGCTGGGGCTGAAGATCGGTCGCACCGGCGGCTTCATCGGTTGCAGCAACTATCCGGACTGCAAGTACACTCGGCCGCTGGTGGCGCCGACCCCTGGCGAGGCGCCGCCGGAAGGGGACACCGGCCCGCGCGCGCTGGGCAAGGACCCCGAGACCGGGGACTCCGTGACGCTGCGCAAGGGGCCTTTCGGGCCCTACATCCAGCTCGGCGAGGCCGAGAAGGGCAAGAAGCCGAAGCGGGTGTCGCTGCCCAAGGCGTGGGACCCGGAGCAACTGGATCTCGACCGCGCGCTGCGGCTGCTCGCCCTGCCCCGGGATATCTGCAAGCACCCGGACGACGGCGAGCCGGTGCAGGCCGGCATCGGCCGCTACGGACCTTACATCAAGCACGGCAGCGCTTATGTCTCGCTGCCCGAGGACGAGGACGTCCTGGAGGTCGGTCCCAACCGGGCGCTGGCGATCCTGGCCGAGTCGCCGAAGAAGAAGCGCCAAAGCCCGCAGATCGAGGTCGGCGCCCACCCCCGCGACGGCAAGCCGATCACCGCCGGCCGCGGCCGCTTCGGCCCCTATGTCAAGCATGGCAAGACCTTCGCCTCGCTGCCCAAGGGAACCGAACCGGAAGCCGCCACCCTGCAGCAGGCGGTGGAGCTGCTGGACGCGCAGGAGGCCAAGAAGAAGGGCGACGGCAAGGTGAAGAGCGCCGGCCCCGCCAAGGGCAAGGGGAAGGCCGGCAAGGGGAAGGCCGAGGCGGCGAACGGCGAAGCGGCGGCGAAAGCCAAGGCCTCCAAGGGCTCGACAAACAAGACCCAGGGCGCCAAAGGGACCACGGGCACCAAGGCCGCCGCCGCGCGAAGCACGGACGGCACCGCCAAGAGCAAGCGCGCGGCCAGAAGCACCGCGAAGACGGGCGAGACCGGCGGCTCCTCTTGATCCGCCGGCCGCCTCCAACGCATTTCCGGAGTTGACCCGAGTGGCCAAGGCCAAGGGCCAGAAGGCGGGACCGCTGCCCTCGCGCGAGGAGTTGCTGCGCTACATCCACGAGAGCCCCGAGCCCGTGGGCAAGCGCGACATCGCCCGCGCCTTCCGCCTGAAGGGTGCGCAACGCGAGCAGCTCAAGGAGATGCTGCGCGAGATGGAGGACAGCGGCGAGATCGAGCGCGGGCAAAAGCGTCGGGTGAAGCCCGTCGACGCGCTGCCCGCCGTCGGCGCCGTCGAGATCGTCGACCGCGACCCCGACGGAGAGCTGCTGGCCCGCCCGCTCCCCTGGCATGGCGAGGGTGCGCCGCCGCGCATCTACGTCGCGCCGGACCGGCCGGGCGTGCCGACGGTGCAGCTCGGCATGCGGGTGCTGGCGAAGCTGCGGCGTCTGGAGCCCGAGGTCTACGAGGCGCAGCCCATCCGCGTGCTGGCCGGCGCGCCCAAGCGCGTGCTGGGCATCTACGAGCGCGGCGAGCGGGGCGGGCGCTTGCGCCCGACCGACAAGCGCACCAAGCAGGAGTACATCCTGCGCGAAGAAGACGCCGCCGGGGCCGGGCCCGGCGAATTCGTGCTCTGCGAGGTCAAGCCGCACCACAAGCGCCTGGGTCTGCGCGAGGTCCGCGTGCTGGAGCGTCTGGGCGAGAGCACCTCGCCGAAGGCGATCAGCCTCATCGCCATCCACGAGAACGACATCCCTCTCGACTTTCCGCGAGAGGCGCTGGAGGCCGCCGAACAGGCCGGGCCGGTGACCGCCGAGAGCCGGGTGGACCTGCGCGAGCTGCCGCTGGTCACCATCGACGGGCCGGACGCCAAGGACTTCGACGACGCCGTCTGGGCGGCGCCCGACGACGACCCCGGCAATCCCGGCGGCCACCACGTGCGCGTCGCGATCGCCGACGTGGCGCACTACGTGCGCGGCGACGACGCGCTCGACAAGGCGGCCCGGCACCGCGGCAACTCGGTGTACTTTCCCGACCGTGTCGTGCCGATGCTGCCAGAAGCCCTGTCCAACGGCTGGTGCTCGCTGCGGCCCGGCGAGGATCGCGGCTGCCTGGTTTGCGAGCTGCGCCTGGACCGCGACGGCAACACCCTGGCGCACCGTTTTTACCGCGCACTGATGCGCTCGCACGCGCGCCTCACCTACGAGCAAGTGCAAAAGGCACGCGACGGCGCGCCGGACGAGACCACGGCCCCGCTGGTCGACACACTCATCGCGCCGCTCTACGGCGCCTTCGAGGCGCTGCTGCGCCATCGCGAGGCGCGGGGCACCCTGGACCTGGACATCGCCGAGAAGCAGGTGCTGGTCAACGAGCAGGGCGAGGTGACCGGCATCGAGACCCGCGAGCGGCTGGACGCCCACCGCCTGATCGAGGAGTTCATGATCGCCGCCAACGTCGCCGCGGCCGAGACCCTGGAGGCCCGCGGACAGCCCTGCATGTACCGGGTGCACGAGCCGCCCGATCCCGACAAGGTGGATTCCCTGCGCGAGACGCTGCGCACCTACGACATCAACCTGGCGAAGGACCAGGCCAACCGCCCGGAAGCCTTCAAGCGCGTCCTGGAAAAGGTGAAGGGGGAGCCCGAGGCGCCGCTGGTCAACGAGCTGGTGCTGCGCACCCAGAGCCAGGCCTACTACAGCCCCGACAACCTGGGGCACTTCGGCCTGGCGCTCGACCGCTACGCGCACTTCACCTCGCCGATCCGGCGCTATGCCGACCTGCTGGTGCATCGCGCCCTGATCCGCGGCCTGAAGCTCGGTGAGGGCGCGCTGAGCGGGGAGGAGACCCAGGCCTTCGCGGAGATCGGCGAGCATATCTCCCAGACCGAGCGTCGCGCCCAGGCGGCGGAGTACGATGCCATCGACCGCTTCACCGCCGCTTATCTCAGCGACCGCGTGGGCGGCAGCTTCCTGGGCCGGGTCACCGGCGTCACCCGCTTCGGCCTCTTCGTCACGCTGAAGGAGACGGGCGCCGACGGCCTGGTGCCCATCGGCACGTTGCCCGACGACTTCTACCGCCATGACGAGCGCCGGCATTGCCTGGTCGGCGACCGCTGGGGCCGGGTGTACGCGCTGGGCGACAAGGTGCGGGTTCGCCTGGCAGAGGCCGACTCCGTGACCGGCGGCATCGTGCTCCGGATGGAGGAGGTGCTGGAGAGTTCGGCGGCTGCGCCGGAGGGCGCGGAAGCGACTCCTCCGGGCGGGCCGGGAAAGGGGCGCCGCCGGCAGGCCGCGAAGGCCAGCAAGACGGCCAAGGGCGCCGCCCGAAAGGCGAAGAAGGGCGCCAAGGCCGCCCAGGGCAAGGCCAGCGGCAGGCGTGCCAGAAAGGGTAAGGAAAAGCGCGGCTGACGCGGCGCCGGTGCCGCGGCGACCTTCCCGGTCGCCGCCCCTGTGGCTGCGGCGTTAACCCGACGTTCACCCGGCGCTGGCGATCGTTCCAGGCGATGCGCCGCAAGCAAGGAAAGACCTTGGACCTTCGCCACACACGCTCTTATTATTGCGGGCTGTCGCTCAACTCGTGCGCGGTAACGCCATGACCTCCTGGATTCGAACCGCCCGTCTCAACCGGTTTCGAAGTGCGGTCCGAACGCCCGTCCGCCCGCTGCGCGTCGCGGCGCTCGGCCTGGGCGTCCTCGTGGTCGCCTGCGCGGGCAAGGACCCTGCGGCCTACGACACCGCGCAGGCGCAGCGCCTCTTTGCCGTCGGATTCGAGGATATCTCGGAGATTTATATCGAAAAGGTGCAGGTCCAGGACCTGGCCCTCGCGGGATTGGAGCGGATCGAGTCGGTGGACCCCAAGGTCGCGATCGAGCCCGGCCGCAACGCGGTGGCCGTGCGGGTTGCCGGTGGCCCGGCGCGCGCCTTCCCCCTGCCGCACGACGACGACGCCGAGGCGTGGGGCAGGCTGACCGCTTCGGTGCTCGACGACAGCCGCCGCCGCTCGCCGGCGCTCGACCGGGCCTCGGCGGAGGCCATCTACGAGGCCGTGTTCGAGGGCATGCTGACCCGTCTTGACCGCTACTCGCGCTATGCCGGCGCCTCGGCGGCGCGGCGCAACCGGGCCAGCCGCGACGGCTTCGGCGGTATCGGGATCACGGTGCGCGCCAGCGCCGAGGGTATCGAGATTCTCTCGGTCATGCCCGGCAGCCCGGCCGCGGAGGCCGGACTGCACGCCGGCGACCTGATCGTTCGGGTGGGGAACACCCCTGCCGTGGGCCTCGACCAGGACACCGTTGTGCGGAAGCTGCGCGGACGCGTGGGCACCACGGTGGATCTCACGATTCGCCGGGCGGAGGATCGCGCGCCGTTGCCGCTTGCGGTCAATCGTGCGCATATCGTGCCACGGACCGTGACCTACCGCCGCGAGGACGATGCGGCGTACATCCGGATTTCCGGGTTCAATCAGGACACCGCCGCCTCGCTGCGCACGGCGATCAGGCGGGCCAAGGCGGACATCGGCGACCATCTCAAGGGCTTCATCCTGGACCTGCGCGGTAATCCCGGGGGGCTGCTGGATCAGGCGGTTGAGGTCTCCGACCTCTTCATCACGAACGGCCAGATTGTCTCCACGCACGGACGTCATCCCGACAGCCATCAGTACTTCGACGCCGCACCCGACGATCTGGCGGACGGACTGCCCGTCGTGACCCTGGTGAACGCGGGTTCCGCCTCGGCCTCGGAAATCGTGGCGGCGGCCTTGCAGGACTCCGGTCGTGGCGTCGTCGTCGGCAGCGCCTCCTACGGCAAGGGCACGGTACAGACCGTCCTGCGTCTGCCCAATCGCGGCGAGTTGACGCTGACCTGGGCCCGCTTCCATGCCCCCTCCGGCTATGCGCTCAGCCGGCGCGGCGTGATCCCGGATGTCTGCACCAGCGGCGACGACCTGGAGCTGTCAGCCATTCTGGCCGCGCTGCGCGACGACGGCCGGCCGCTCGACCGGCAGGTACAGTGGCGCGCCCGCGTGCCGGCCGGGGCGGACGAGGCCCGCAGCCTGCGCGCGAACTGCCCGGGGCGTCGTGGGGAGGGCGCGCTGGACCGCGAAGTCGCCCTCCGGCTGCTGCACGAGCGCGACCTTTACCGAAGCGCCGCCGGGCACGCACAGCCGCGACTGGCCCAGGCGCACCATTGACCACCGCGCCGACGCACGCCGCCACGGCGATGGAAGCCTCCCACTTGACACGACAGGGCGGGTCGGTATTGTCCCGCGCCGGGAAACCGCTTGAGAACGAGGACGTCATTCCATGGCGAAGCCAACCACCCAGCAGATCAAGCTCGTGAGCACGGAAGGCACCGGGTACTTTTACGTTACCAAGAAAAACACCCGTGCGACCACGGAAAAGCTGCAGCTTCGGAAATACGACCCCAAAGCGCGCAAGCACGTCATCTTCAAGGAATCAAAGATGAAATGACGACTCGCCGCCTGGCTGCGGCACGCCATAAACCACGGCACGCGAGACAAGGCCGCCCCATCGGGCGGCCTTGTCGTTTGTCGTTCAGAACCTTGAGAAAAGCGAATCCGGATACCGCCGACCCCCTCTTCGGAAGCCTCATGCTATCGAGCGACTCGAATTGCTTGTGACGCTCATCTTTCGACAGGCTCAAGACGAGGTCCTCATGCTGAGCTTGCCGAAGCATGAGCTTGCCGAAGCATGAGATTGTCGAAGACGAAATCGGCGGAACGCCAAGCATCAGGCTGACGGAATGGCCGATTCCATCGGCTCGCGGGTATCCGACCGCCAAGTCATACCGCCCGACGTTTGAGGAGACTCGTCCTTCGACAAGCTCAGGACGAGGTCCTCATGCTGAGCCTGTCGAAGCATGAGGCCGCCCTAGATGTATGATTTCATTCGTCGGACGGTATCATTCAAATGATACTTGCGACAATTTGTTTTGACGCGTCATCCCGAACGCGATGCAGCACGCCGGTACTGCTTCGCGGGTCCGGGATCTGCTCACCGCGCGGCACGAGGTCCCGTCTCTGCATCGCATCACGGCATGCCGCGGTGCGCACGGATTGGCCGGCCGAAAATGAAAGCAACTGCCGTCACTCGCCCTGGGCGAGAGCCGCCGTGGCGGCGCCCGCGTCGATATCGGCGCCCTCGACCTTGTTCCGACCACTGCCCTTGGCGCGGTAGAGCGCCTCGTCCGCCCGTCCCAGAAGATCCTCCGCCATTTCGTTGGGATCGGTGGTCGCCGCCACGCCGATCGACAGCGTCAGGTTGAGGGGGGCCTTGCGTTCCGGGATTGGAAACTCGCTCGCCGCCACGGTGGCGCGCAGGCGCTCCACCACCTTGAGCGCGCTGGGCCCGTCGGTCTCCGGCATCACCACCACGAACTCCTCCCCGCCATAGCGCGCGACGAGGTCGACGCTGCGCAGGTTGTCCGCGACGACGTTGGAGAGCTTCTTCAGGACCTCGTCGCCGGCACCGTGTCCATAGGTATCATTGATGGCCTTGAAATGGTCCAGGTCGAGGATGGCAATGGCAACGGGCTTGCCGCTCTCGGCGATACCCATCAGCTTGCGGTCCAGATGCGTCGTCAGATAGCGGCGGTTGTAGAGTCCCGTCAGGGCGTCGGTGAACGCCATCGACACGCTCTTCTGGATGCGCGAGCGCAGACGGTCGTGATAACGGCGACGGCGCACCTGCGTGCGCGTGCGCGCCAGCAGCTCGCCACGCTCGATCGGCTTCACCAGATAGTCGGTGACCCCAAGGTCCAGCCCCTTGGCCAGGCGCGGCAGGTCCATGTCCTCCAGCACCATCAGCAACGGCACGTGCCGCGTCTCCTCCTGCGAGCGGAGCTGCGAGCAAAGCCGCAAACCGTCCTCGCCGGCCACGTCGATGCCCACCACGATCAGGTCGAAATCCCGCTCGCGGCCACGATCCAGGCCGGCGTCGGCGGTGCGCACGTGCTCGACGTCGTGCTCCGCCTCGCGCAGGTACTGGCAGATCCGGTTGGCGGTGAAGTCGCTGCTTTCCACGACCAGGATGTTGGCGGGACCGTCTTCCGTCTGGTCCTCGCTCTCGATGACGCCAAGCTGTCCAGAGGTCTCCTGGCGCACGCGCAGCTCGTCCAGCATCATCTTCAGGCGCAGAAGGGAGCGCACGCGCGCGAACAGCGCCGTGTCGTTCACGGGCTTGGAGAGGAAATCGTCGGCCCCGGCCTCGAGTCCCCGCACGCGGTCGGACATCTCCGACAGCGCGGTGATCATGACGACCGGGATATGGGCCGTCTTGGGATCGGCCTTCAGGCGCTCGCACACCTCGAAACCGTCCATGCCCGGCATCATGACGTCCAGAAGAATGAGATCCGGTGCGCGCGAGGCGGCCACATCCAGACCTTCCTGACCGTTTGATGCCGTCAGGACGTCATAGTATTCCGCGGAAAGCTTCGCCTCCAGCAACTTGACGTTTGCCGGAATATCGTCGACGACAAGTATGCGCGCCGTCATTCCCTGCTCGTGCGTTGTGTTGGCCGCCTGCTCAGCTCAGGAAACGCTGCACCGTTTCCAGGAAATTGGTCACCGAGATCGGCTTCGCAATGTAGGCCTCGCATCCCCCCTCGCGGATCTTTTCTTCGTCGCCCTTCATCGCGAAGGCGGTCACGGCGACGACGGGGATCGCCTTGAGCTTTTCGTCCTCCTTGATCCACTTCGTCACTTCGAGACCGGAAACCTCGGGAAGCTGGATATCCATGAGGATGAGGTCGGGATGGTGCTCCCGTGCCATCTTCAGGGCCTCCATCCCGTCCTTGGTCTGCAGGATGGTATAGCCCTGCGCTTCCAGAAGGTCGTGGAACAGCTTCATGTTGAGCTCGTTGTCCTCCACGACCAGGACCGTCTTGGCGTCACCGTTGTTCATAAACGAGTTCCGATCCGATGCCGTCCTGATGCTGCTCGTCGGGTTGCCCCCGCTGGACGGGCCACCCCAATCTGGCACAATGATGCACGGGTTGCACGTCGCACAAGACCCCTGAACTTTAGTCTCCGTTAGTTAAGAACCGGTAACTGCGATCCATGCGCATCGGCATCGACCTTGGCGGCACGAAGATCGAAGCGATCGCCCTGAAGGACGATGACGCTGTCTGGTGCCGACGACGCGTGGCCACGCCGCGCGGCAGTTATACCGGTACGATAGTTCAGGTTCGCAATCTCGTGTGGCGAATTGAGCATGATTCGCAACGGAAAGCCAGCATCGGCGTCGGCACGCCAGGAGCTATCTCGTCGGCCACGGGCCTGATAAAGAACGCAAATTCAACCTGGCTGAACGGCCGACCCTTCAATCACGATCTCGCGAGGGCCCTGAACCGTCCGGTCCGCGTGGCCAACGACGCCAACTGCCTGGCTCTCAGCGAGGCGGCGGACGGCGCGGCCGCCGGCGCCTCGCCGGTGTTTGCCGCGATCCTCGGCACCGGCGTCGGCGGCGGCGTGGTGGTCGGCGGACACCTGGTCGACGGCGCCAACGCCATTGCCGGGGAATGGGGCCACAACCCCCTGCCCGCCCCGCGGGACGACGAGCGCCCCGGCCCGCCCTGCTATTGCGGCCGCCGGGGCTGCATCGAGACTTTCCTCTCCGGCCCCGGCCTGGTGGCCGCGCATGCGGCCCGCACCGGCACCGAAGCGCCGGACGCGCAGACCGTGGCGGCCCGGGCGCTGGCCGGCGACGACGATGCCAAGGCCACGCTGGACCACTATCTGGACCGCCTGGCGCGCGGGTTGGCCGGCGTGATCAACATCCTGGACCCCGAGACCATCGTGCTCGGCGGCGGCCTGTCCAACATCGCCCGGCTGTACGCGGAGTTGCCGGAGCGACTGGAGGCTTATGTCTTTTCCGACCGGGTCGACACGCGTATCGTCCCTGCCCTGCATGGCGATTCCAGCGGCGTCAGGGGCGCCGCCCGCCTCTGGTCGGTGACGGAACGGGAGGCGGCCACCCGTCCGCTCGACGCGCAGCCATGACGCCCTCGCCCCCGCTAGCGCTCTGCCGCGACTGCCTGACCCTGTTCGCCGAGCGCCCGGCCGGCCGCTGTCCGCACTGCGCCTCACCGCGGCTTTTCGCGCATCCGGAACTGGCCACGCTATCGCTGGCGCACCTGGACTGCGACGCCTTCTACGCCAGCGTGGAGAAACGCGACCGCCCGGAGCTGGCGGACCAGCCGGTCATTGTGGGCGGCGGCCGGCGCGGCGTGGTCGCGGCCTGCTGCTACATCGCCCGCATCCACGGCGTGCGCTCGGCCATGCCGATGTTCAAGGCCCTGGAGCGCTGCCCGGATGCCGTGGTGCTGCCGCCGGACATGGCGCGCTACCGCGCCGCCGGCCAGCGGGTGCGGGAACTGATGCAGGCCGTCACGCCCCTGGTCGAACCGCTGTCGATCGACGAGGCCTATCTGGACCTCGCCGGCACGGAGGCACTGCACGGCGGGCCGCCGGCACAAACGCTGGCACGGCTGGCCCTGGACATCGAGCGCGAGGTGGGCGTCACCGTCTCGATCGGCCTGGCACCCAACAAGTTCCTCGCCAAGATCGCCTCGGATCTGGACAAGCCGCGCGGCCTCGCCGCCATTGGCGGGGGCGAGGCCCTGGACTTCCTCGCGGACAAGCCGGTCGGCATCATCGCCGGCGTCGGACCCGCGCTGCAACAGGCGCTGCGGCGCGAGGGCGTCGAGACCGTCCGCCAGCTCCGCGCCCGGGAGGAGAACGCGCTGATCGCCCGGTTCGGCGCGATGGGGCGACGACTGTATCAGTTCGCCCGCGGCCGGGACGACCGCGCCGTCGAGCCGAACGCGCCGGCCAAGAGCCTGTCGGCCGAGACCACCTTCGAGGACGACATCGCCGATCCGAACGAACTGCTGCGCCGCCTCTGGCCCCTGTGCGAGACCGTCGCCGGTCGGCTGAAGCACGCCGACAAGGCCGGCCGCACGGTGACGCTGAAGCTGAAGACGCGCGACTTCCGCACGCTGACCCGCGCCACCCGGCTGTCCGATCCGACGCGGCTGGCGGACCGCCTGTACCGCGCCGCCGAGCCCCTGCTGCGCAAGGAGGCCGACGGGCGGCGGTTCCGGCTGATCGGCGTGGGGGCGAGCGACCTGACCGACGGCGCGTTCGCCGATCCGCCAGATCTGCTGGACCCCGACCGCGCGCGCCGCGCTCGCATCGAGGCGGCAATGGACCAGGTGCGGGAAAAGCTGGGCCGCGACGCCGTGGTCAAGGGGCGCGGCTTCGGCCGTCCCTGAACCCGCGCCGCCGCGGAGCGGGCCAAGCGAGGGAGCGCGGACAAGCGGCTGCCCGCGCTCCGGCGCCCGTCACGGCCTCATACAGCCTTCTTGCAGAAGTACCAGTCGGTGTACTTATAGCCCTCGTCCTGGCGCTTGCGGGCCTCCGCGTAGGTCTTGGGCGGCGGCACGATAACGTCTTCGCCGGGCTGCCAGCCCTCGGGCGTGGCCACCCCTTCGGCGTCCGAGGTCTGGAGGCTTCGCAGCAGGCGCAGGAATTCGTCGACGCTGCGGCCGTTGGTCATGGGGTAATAGACCATGGCGCGCAGCTTGCCGTCCGGGTCGATGACGAACGTGGCGCGCACGGCCGAGGTGTCGCTGGCGCCCGGCTGGATCATGCCATAGGCGTGCGCAACCTGCATCGACAGGTCCTCGATGATCGGGAAGGGGACAGTGACTCCGAACTTCTCCTCGATGCTGCGCATCCAGGCGATGTGCGCGAAGTTGCTGTCGATCGACAAGCCCAGGAGATCGCAGTTGAGCTTCTGGAAATCATCGTAGGCCTGGGCGAAGGCCATGAACTCGGTGGTGCACACGGGCGTGAAGTCGGCCGGATGCGAGAACAGGATCAGCCAGCGACCCCTGAAGTCGGCAAGCGAGCGCGGCCCGTCGGTGGTGTTGGCGTGGAAATCGGGAGCGGGCTCGTTTAGCCTCGGCATCGCCGGCGCGGCCGTCGGCGTCTGGATTTCGCTCATCGGATGGCTCCCATAGTTGGTGTACATGATCGAGGGAAGCGGCGAACATCCGCGCGCCGGTGCGCGGAAGACCCGCGCGCCGTGTTCGGCTTCGGCTGTTATATTAGAATTGTTTTAAATAAAGGAAGCCTTGGCATCTGCGGCAAGACAGCGCAGCACCGACGGCACCGCTCGCGCCTACTCCGCCGGCGACAGGCGCAGCAGCCGGCCGTCGCGCGCGTCGGTGAGCACGTAGAGCGCTCCGTCCGGCCCCGCGCGCACGTCACGGATGCGCGCGCCGAGGCCGCCCAGCAGCACCTCCTGGCCGACCACCTCCCGGCCCTCCAGTTCCAGGCGTCGCAGGTGGGTGTGGGCCAGCGCGCCGACGAAGAGGTCGCCGCGCCAGGCGGGAAAGGCCTCACCGTCGTAGAAGGCCATGCCACTGGGCGCGATCGAGGGGTCCCAGTAGACCACCGGCTGCGTCATGCCGGGGGCGTGGGTGTCCTCGGAGATGATGCTGCCGTCGTAGTCGATGCCGTAGGTCACCTCAGGCCAGCCGTAGTTGGCGCCGGGCTTCAGGATGTTGACCTCGTCGCCGCCGCGCGGCCCGTGCTCGTGGGTCCAGATCGCGCCGTCCTCGGGATGCACCGCCATGCCCTGCACGTTGCGATGACCGTAGGTGAAGATTTCCGGCCGCGCGTCCGCCCGGTCCGCGAAGGGGTTGTCCGCCGGCACCCTGCCGTCCGGATGCAGACGCAGCACCGCGCCCAGATGGTTGGTCAGGTTCTGCGCCTCGTCCATGTAGTTGCGGCGATCGCCCAGGGTCACGAAAAGGTGGCCGTCGCGGCCGAAGGCAAGGCGCGAACCGAAGTGGCCGCTGCCCGGCACCTTCGGATGCGCGCGGAAGATCACCTCGACCTCGCGCAGGCGCAAGCCCTCGCGGTCCAGGCGCGCGCGGGCCACCTCGGTGCCGGCCCCGCCCGCGCCGGGCGCCGCATACGAGAGGTAGATCAGGCCGTTGTCCGCGAAGTCCGGATGCAGCGCCACGTCCAGCAGCCCGCCCTGCCCCCTCGCGTAGACCTCGGGCAGCCCCGCGATCGGCTCGGAAAGCGCGCCGTTCCGGCGCAGCAGTCGCAGCCGGCCCGGCCGCTCGGTCACCAGCATGGCGCCGTCGGGGAGGAAGGCGAGGCCCCAGGGGTGTACCAGCCCGTCCGCCACGGTCGTCACGCGGAACCGGGCCTGCGCGCTCGCGACCACGTCGCCCGCGGCCGCAAAGGCCTCGCCCGCCAACGCACAGGCGCCGCCGGCCGCCACGACAAGCGCCAGAAGCGGGACACGAATGGCCCGCCACCTCGTCCAGCTCTCCATCATCCTGCCTCCCAGACTCCGACACGGCCGTCCGTTCGCACCGCGGACCGCAAACCATCGCCAGACTGCCCGCGCATTGTGGCGTGCCCGTGATGACGCAGGAGGGAATCGGGAAGGGCAATGGTGGCGGGCGCGCGTCAGGCCGCGCAGGCGGTCGGGCCGGCCACGGCCGGCATGGTGGACGCCGTCCTGGCCGACGGCCGGCCCGACCTGGCGCTGCGGACGTGCGCGGGGATCCTCCGCCTCGGCCGGGAGTATGGGACCGACCGGCTCGAGGCGGCCTGCCAGCGCGGGCTGAGCATCAGCGCGTTCAGCTCCACCAGCCTGCAGTCGATCCTCGCCCGCGAACTGGATCGGGCGCCGGTGCAGGACCGGCCGGCCGCACCGGTCAACGACAACCACGCCAACGTCCGCGGCGCCCCGTATTACCAGTAACGGCGAGGAGGTGACCATGCTGACGCACCCCACGATGGCGGAGCTCAAGGCCCTCGGCCTGACCGGCATGGCCGAGGCGCTGGCGGAGCAGCTGGACGACAGCTCCGCCCGGGACCTGCGGTTCGAGGACCGGCTGGCCCAGCTGGTCGACCGGGAGCGCCGGCACCGCGAGACCCGAGGCTACCGCAACCGGCTGCGCCAAGCGCAGCTGCGGCTGAACGCGCGCATCGAGGACGTCGACTACAGCGCCCAGCGCGGCCTGGACCGCGGCCTGATCGAGCACCTGGCCACCAACCAGTGGATCCGCGACGGCCGCAGCCTTTTGATCACAGGTGCGAGCGGTTGCGGAAAGTCGTTCTTTGCCTGCGCGCTCGGCGAGAAGGCGTGCCGGGCCAACCTGGCGGTGCGCTACTACCGTGTCCCGCGGCTGCTGGAACAGCTCGCCATCGCGCGGGCCGACGGCAGCTACATGCGCCTGCTCAAGAAGCTCGCCCGGGCCGACCTGCTGATCCTGGACGACTGGGGCCCGGCGGCCATGACCGACCAGCAGCGCCGCGACCTGCTGGAGGTGCTGGACGACCGCTGCGGGTGTGCGGCCACGCTGGTGACCAGCCAGTTTCCGGTCAGCGAATGGCACGGCCTGATCGGCGAGGCGACCGTGGCCGACGCCATCCTGGATCGGCTGATCCACGGCGCCTACCGGATCGAGTTGCAGGGCGAGTCCATGCGCAAGCGCTACGCGCGCGCGAACGGCGACAGCAACGGCGAGGAGGAAGCCGGAAGCACCGGGGCGTGACGGCGCTGACCACAAGCTCCACAGGGTCC
>CAZLNO010000067.1:0-22538 GCA_964561005.1 uncultured Rhodovibrionaceae bacterium
ATGGGCGATTTCTACGAGCTGTTCTTCGACGACGCCCAAAAGGCCGCCGAGGCGCTGGACATCACGCTGACCAGGCGCGGCCAGCACCAGGGCGAGGACATCCCGATGGCCGGGGTGCCGGTGCACGCCGCCGAGTCCTACCTGGCGCGGCTGATCCGCGCCGGCTTCAAGGTGGCGATCTGCGAGCAGATGGAGGACCCGGCCGCCGCGAAGAAGCGCGGCCACAAGGCCGTCGTCCGGCGCGAGGTGGTGCGTATCGTCACGCCGGGGACGCTGACCGAGGACGAACTGCTGGACAGCCGGGCGCACAACTACCTGGCCGCGCTCGCGGAGGCCGGCGGCGCGCTGGGCCTGGCGTGGGTGGACGTCTCGACCGGCGACTTCCAGGTGCAGGACACCGACGACGCCGGCCTCGCCGCCGTGCTGGCGCGGCTCTCGCCCGGCGAGATCCTGGTGCCGGAGCGCCTGCTCCAGCGCGCGGCGCTTTGGGAGACCTTCCAGCAGTGGAAGACGGCGCTGTCGCCGCTGCCCACTGCGCGCTTCGACAGCGTCAACGCGCAGAAGCGCCTGCGCGAGGTCTATGCCGTGCAGGCGCTGGACGCCTTCGGCGCCTTCTCGCGCGCCGAGCTGGCGGCCTGCGGCGCGCTGGTGGACTATGTGGCGCTGACCCAGAAGGGCAGCCTGCCGCACCTGCGCCCGCCGCGCCGGCTGGGCCGCGAGGCGGTGATGGCGATCGACGCCGCCACCCGCCGCAACCTGGAATTGACGGAGGCCCTGGCCGGCGGGCGCCAGGGCTCGCTGCTGCACACCATCGACCGCACGGTGACCGGCGCCGGGGCGCGGCTGCTGGCGCAGCGGCTGGCCGCGCCGCTGACCGACCCGGCGGCGATCGCGGCGCGGCTGGACGCGGTCGGCTACCTGATCGAGGACGAGAGCCTGCGCGAGGAGCTGCGCCAGCGCCTGCGCCGCTGTCCCGACGCGGCGCGCGCGCTGTCCCGGCTGACCGTCGGGCGCGGCGGGCCGCGCGACCTGGCGGCGCTGCGCGACGGCCTGGCGCAAGCGGGGGCGCTGAAGGCGCTGCTGCTGGGCGCGGCCACGCCCGAGGCCGGGCCGCTGCCGGCGGAGCTGCGCCAGGCGGCCGAGGCGCTGGGCGAGCACGGCTCGCCGGTCGACCGCCTGACCCGCGCGCTGGCCCCGGACCTGCCCGCGCAGGCGCGCGACGGCGGCTTCATCGCCGCCGGCTACGCGCCGGAACTGGACGAGCAGCGCGAGCTGCGCGACGAGAGCCGCCGCCTGATCGCCAACCTCCAGGCCCGCTACGCCCAGGAAACCGGCATCGCGGGGCTGAAGATCCGGCACAACAACGTGCTGGGCTACTACGTCGAGGCGACGCCGAGGCAGGCCGAGACCCTGCCCGCCGACGGCCCCTTCATCCACCGCCAGACCCTGGCCAGCGCGGTGCGCTACACCACCACCGAGCTGGCCGAGCTGGAGCGGCGCATCGCCGCCGCCGGCGACAAGGCGCTGGCGCTGGAGCAGCACCTCTTCCAGGACCTGGTGGGCGAGGTGACGGCGCGCGCCGATGAGATCGCCCGCGCCGCGGGCGCGCTGGCCGAGCTGGACGTGGCCGGGGGACTGGCCGAGCTGGCGGCGGCGGAGGGCTGGTGCCGGCCGCAGGTCGAGGACTCCACCGCCTTCGAGGTGCGCCAGGGCCGCCATCCCGTGGTCGAGGCGGCGCTGCGCCGGCAGGACGAGGGGCCCTTCGTCGCCAACGACTGCGTGCTGGACGGCGGGCGCGAGGACGCCGGCCGGATCTGGCTGATCACCGGCCCCAACATGGCCGGCAAGTCCACCTTCCTGCGCCAGAACGCGCTGATCGCGGTGCTGGCGCAGATGGGCGGCTTCGTGCCGGCCGAAGCGGCCACCATCGGCGTGGTCGACCGCCTGTTCTCCCGCGTCGGGGCGGCGGACGACCTGGCGCGCGGGCGCTCGACGTTCATGGTGGAGATGGTGGAGGCGGCGGCCATCCTGAACCAGGCGGGGCCGCGCTCGCTGGTCATCCTGGACGAGATCGGCCGGGGCACGGCGACCTTCGACGGGCTGTCGATCGCCTGGGCCTGCGTCGAGCACCTGCACGAGAGCAACCGCTGCCGGGCGCTCTTCGCCACGCACTACCACGAGCTGACCCGCCTGGCCGCGCGGCTGCCGGCGCTGTCCTGCCACACCATGCGGGTCAAGGAATGGCAGGGCGAGGTGGTCTTCCTGCACGAGGTGACCCACGGCGCCGCCGACCGCTCCTACGGCATCCATGTCGCCAAGCTGGCCGGCCTGCCGCCGGCGGCGGTGCGGCGCGCCGAGGAGGTGCTGGACCTGCTGGAGCAGGGCGACCAGGGCAGCAGCCTGAACCGCCTGGCCGACGACCTCCCGCTGTTCGCCGCCGCCGCGCCGCCCCGGCCGGCGCCGGCACCATCCGCCGAGGCGTCCGCCCCGGCTCAAAAGGAAAGCGAGGCCGAGCGCCGCCTGCGCGCGGTCAACCCCGACGAGCTGACGCCGAAGCAGGCCCTCGAACTGCTCTACGAGCTGAAGGCCGACCTCCCGGACTTTTAGGGCCCCCTTCGGATCGGCGCGGCCAGCAGCCAGCCGGCCCAGACCATGAAGGCCACCGCGGCGACGATCAGGCTCGTCTCGATCCAGGCCGCGCCGGGCCGGTCGCGGCGGGCCAACACGGTGTCGCGGTCGCGGAAGGACGGCAGCACGGGGTCCGGCAGCTCCGGGCTTTCCGTGGCCGCGGCCAGGGCCTCCGCCTCGCGCAGCGGCAGCGGCAGGCTGCGCGTCGCCACCGCCGAGGCCGGCCCGCCGTGCACCGGACCGGCGCGGCTGTCCGGCGCCGGGCCCGCCAGCAGCACCTGCATGGAAAAGGTGTCCAGCGGCCCCTCCTGCCCCGGCAGCGGCGCCCGCTTCAGCCGGAGCTCGTTCAGGAAGAACGGCGGCGAGACCAGGCGGTCCACGAAGTCCAGCGCCACGATCCCGCTGTCCGGCGCCAGGCCCTGCAGCACCTCGCGGCTGCGGCTGTCGAGCAGCACGATGGCGGCGTCCAGTTCGCCCTCGCGCAGGCCGGCGAGCAGCATCTCGGCGGTGCCGCGCGTGGCCGGGGTGCGCCCGGTCAGCGCCAGCATGCGCGCCCCGACGTGGCCGGCGGCGGTCCAGCTCGGCGGGATGCCCACGCTGCCGTCCAGCGCACTGGTCGCGCCGCGCCGGTCCGCGCGGGTCAGCAGCAGGAAATCGAGTCGGCCCACCACGGCGATCGCCTCGCCGCGCGGGTCGCGGCCCTGGAAGCCGCCCGCCCAGGTGATGTCGAAGAAGTCCGAAGTGTAAACCAGGGCCAGCTCCGCCCGGCCGCTCTCCAGCGCCGCCATCGGGCTGCCGACCGCCACCAGCTCCAGCGGCCGGTCGGGGAAGGCGCGGCGCACGGTGAACACCGCCTTGCCGCCCAGGTCGCCCGGCGATTCGCTGCCGGCGAAGGCGATCACCATCTCCGGCCGGCGCACCGTCGGCGTCTCGGCGTCGATGACGCCCTCGGCCACCAGCAGGCGCCGGGCCATCAGCTCCGGGCTGCGGCCCTGCACCACGATCTCGTCCATCGGCGGCCAGACCTCCTCCGGCGCCAGGGCGCCGAACAGCGGCTGCAGCGCCCGCTCGACGAAGGCCCGGTCGCCGGCGTCCAGGCGCCCCGTCGCCAGGGTCGCCTCGTAGGCCGGGTAGAAGTTCAGCGGATCGGCCAGCGCCTTGATCGAGCGGCCCTCGGGCACCAGCGGCATGCGGATCACGACGACGTCGACCCGGCCGTCGAACAGGGCCGCCAGGCGCTCGGCCGGGTCGGCGATTTCCCGCACGCGCTCGGACGCGATTTCCAGGCCATAGCGCCGGGCCAGGGCGAACAGGCCGTCGCCGGGCTGGCGCGCGTAGCCGGGCGGCACGGCGAAGCGCGCCGCGCCGCCGGCCAGGTCCTCGATGCTGTCCGGGCCGGCGGCCACCGGTGCTTCCGCGACGCGGGTCAGCAGGCGGTAGGGAGCCTGGAAGCCGAAGCCCGGCGTCATGCCGAGGTCGAAGCGGGACAGCGCCGCGCGCACGGCCGAAAGCTCGCCCGATTCGATGGCCCGCGAGCGGAAGAACGCCCGCGCGGAGCCGGAATAGGTCGGCAGCAGGTCGAGGTCGCCGGCCTGCAACGCCCGGCCGCAGGCCAGCAGGTCGGGACAGGCCGCGACCACCGTCCGCGCCCCGGCCTGGCGCAGCGTCTCGGCCACCACGTGCGCCATCAGGGCGCCGTCGGGCTGCCCCGCCGGGTAGCCGATGCGGAAGGCCGGGCGCGGCGCGCAGCCGGCGGCCAACAGCACGAGGCCCAGCACCGCCAGGATGGTTGCCGCGCGCCGCCTCATTGCAGGTCCTCGAACATCGTGGCCGTCTGGCGGTCGCGGCGCAGGGCGCGCAGCAGCGCGACGACCTGCAGCACGATGATCGCGGCGAAGGGCAGCGCCCCCAGCACCGACAGCGCCCGTACCGCCTGGATGTCCCCGGCCACGATCATCGCCGCGCCCAGCGCGCCCAGCACCAGCCCCCACGCCAGCTTGCTATGCCACGCCGGCGTGCCGCCCGCCCCCGACAGCATGCCCAGCACATAGGCCGCGCTGACCACGCTGGTCACCAGGAAGACGAAGGCCAGCAGCATGGCCACGGCATTCAGCACGCCGGCAAAGGGCAGCCGCTCCAGAAGCGTGAACAGTGCGATGGAGACGTCGTGGCGCACCATCGCCACCACGCCGCCCAGGCCCTGGACCTCCTCGTACAGGCCGAAGCCGCCGAACACCGCGAACCAGAAGATCGAGAACACCGAGGGCACCAGGATCACGCCCACCACGAACTGGCGGATCGTGCGCCCGCGGCTGATCCGGGCGATGAACACGCCGACGAAGGGCGCCCAGGCGATCCACCAGAAGAAGTAGGTCAGCGTCCAGCCCTGGAACCAGCTCGCCACCTCCTGGTCCTGGAAGGTGAAGAGCTGGAAGGACATGCGTAGCAACTCGGTCAGGTAGTCGCCGAAGGCGGTGACGAAGGTGCGCATCAGGAAGGCCGTCGGCCCCGCCGGCAGCAGGACCGCCATCACCGCCAGCGCCAGCAGCATGTTGGCGTTCGACAGCCACTTCACGCCCTTGTCCAGCGGCATCACCAGCGGCAGGCAGTAGCAGGCCACCAGCGCCAGCAGGATGGCGGCGGACACGCGCAGCGAGTCCGGGTCGTACTGCAGCAGCACGAACAGCCCGCGCTGAAGCTGGAACACCCCCATGGCGATCGACCCGGCCACCCCGAGCGCGATGGCGATCACCGCGGTGACGTTGGCCAGATAGGCCGTCGGCGCCACCCAGCGCCCGCGCAGCTCGGCCCGCAGCGCCGCGCCCGGCTGGTAGCCGCTGCCCCGGCGGAAGGCGAAGTAGGCCAGCGCCAGCGCGACCAGACCATAGATCGCCCAGGCGTGGAATCCCCAGTGGAACAGCGTCACCGTCAGTGCGTGCCGCGCCGCCGCCCGCGAGCCGGGTTCGACGCCGGGAGCGCCGTCGTAGTGCAGCACGGGCTCGGCCACGCCCCAGAACAGCAGACCCACCCCCATGCCGGCGGCGAACAGCATCGACAGCCAGGAGGGCAGGGAGAATTCCGGCGTCTCGTGGGCGCGGCCCAGCTTCACCTGCGCGTAGGGCCCCAGCGCCAGCCAGCCGGCCAGCACCAGCAGGCCCGAGACCATCAGCATGTACAGCCAGTCCAGCGCCCGGAAGGCGACCCCGGTCACCGTCCCCGCCCAGTCGGCCAATCCCGGCGGGTCGAGCAGCCCCCAGGCCGCGAAGGCGGCGCAGGCGGGCAGCGCCACCAGCAGCGTGGCGGCGCGGGTCAGCAGTGGGCGGAGAGAGGCGAGCCGCGTCATGATGCCGTCACGCGAACCGTCCGCGCAGCTCGGGCCGATTCGACTGTCCGTCGCGCGGTAACGGTAAATTAACCATCATTCGCTCCGTCGGAGGCGCTTTGCTAGACTCGAACGTGTAATCGGGCCGGCGAACAGCGCGAGGGGGACATGCCGCCCGCCGGGACCGGAATCAAGCCAGAGATACCGACGGAAGGTCTTCACAGATGCGAGTCGATTTCAAGAACCCGCCTGCCGCCGC
The DNA here is from genome assembly GCA_964561005.1 of uncultured Rhodovibrionaceae bacterium. GTDB lineage: Bacteria > Pseudomonadota > Alphaproteobacteria > Kiloniellales > Rhodovibrionaceae > CAZLNO01. Next base: position 6,210 of record CAZLNO010000067.1, read on the forward strand.
CACGCTGGTCGCGGCGATGATGGCGCTTTCGACGGCCGGGGTCGAGGCCGGCAACGGCAAGGGGCCGCCCGCCGGCAAGGGGCCGGGCGCGGCTCAGGGGCAGGCGAACGTGCAGTCCATCGTCGACGGCGAGGTCCTGCGCACCGAGTACGGCCCGGACAACGACCTGCTCACCGCCGGCCTCGGCGTCGCGGGGCTCGAGCAGGGCGCGCCGGCGCCCGCGATCTCCGACCCGCCGACGGCCGCGGAGTTGCGTCGCCTGGCGATCTTCAACAACTATCAGGCGCTGGTCGACAGCACGCCGGACGGCGGCTTCGGCCGGCTGTTCGGGCCCAACGTGGCGCCGGATGGCACGCTCCTGGAAGATCCGCGGGTTCCCGGCGTGGAGTACCTGGCCTATGCCGGCAAGCGCTCGACGCCGGAGCGGGTGACCATGATGGTGCAGATCCCGGAAAGCTTCGACCCCGCCGCGCCCTGCGTCGTCACCGGCGCCTCCTCGGGCTCGCGCGGGGTCTACGGCGCCATCGGCACCAGCGGCGAGTGGGGCCTGCGGCGCGGCTGCGCGGTCGCCTACACCGACAAGGGCACCGGCACCGGCGCGCACGACCTGCAGGACGACACCGTCAGCCTCATTACCGGCGAGCGCGTCGACGCCGGGGAGGCCGGCCGCGACTCCAACTTCACGGTGAAGCTCGGCCAGGGCGCGCGCGAGCGCTTCAACGCGGAAAGCCCGCACCGCTTCGCCTTCAAGCACGCGCATTCCCGCACCAATCCCGAGGCGCGCTGGGGCCTGCACGTGCTGCAGTCCATCGAGTTCGCCTTCTGGGCGCTGAACCAGGAGTTTCCGGACGCCGGCATCCAGCCCGACAACACCATCGTCATCGCCTCCAGCGTCTCCAACGGCGCCGGCGCGGCGATCCTGGCGGCGGAGCAGGACCGCAAGGGCCTGATCGACGGCGTGGCGGTCTCGGAGCCCAACGTGAACCCGGAGCCGGGCGGCGACTTCGCCATCCAGCAGGGCGCCCAGGACCCCTTTTTCGAGCACAGCAAGAGCCTGCTGGACTACACCACGCTGCTGAACGTCTACCAGCCCTGCGCCAGCCTGGCGAACCCGGCGGCGCCGTTCAACCTGCTGGCGCTGGTGGGGGACACGATCCAGGAAAACCGCTGCGCCGCGCTGCACGAACTGGGCCTTCTCCAGGCCGACACCCTGGCGGCGCAGGCCGCGGAGGCGCAGCAGGTCATCAACGACTTCGGCTTCCTGGAGGCGCAGAACATCGTCCAGCCCTCGCACTACGCCGTCTTCGTGCCGCAGGCGATCGCGGTGACCTACGCCAACGCCTACGCCCAGGCACGCTTCGACGAGCGGCTGTGCGGCTACAGCTTCGGCGCCACCCAGGGCAGTCAATTCCTCCCGGATGTCGATAATCCGGAGACCGGCGAGCCGATCGCGCTGGATGCGGCGACGGAGGCGGTCCTCTTCGGCACCTCGAACGGCATTCCGCCCACCGGCGGGGTCAACCTGATCAACGAGGACGCGCAGGACGGACCGCGCGAGACGCGGGCCTCCAAGGACCCGGTCACCGGTCTGCGCGACCATAACCTGGCCGGCGCGCTGTGCACCCGTGGCCTGGCCACCGGACTGGACCCGGTGACCGGACAGCCGCTCAAGGGGCGCCTGCGCCGACATGCCGAGAAGATCGCGGAGAACATCGCCGACATCCGCGCGAGCGGCGACCTGCTGGGCAAGCCGGCGATCGTCGTGACCGGGCGCTCCGACGCGATCATTCCGCCCAACCACGGCTCGCGCGCCTACTTCGGGCTGAACAAGTCGACCCAGGGGTCTTCCAGCAAGCTGCGCTACGTCGAGGTGGTGAACGCCCAGCACCTGGATACCTTCAATGCCGACCCCGGCTTCGCCAGCCGCTTCGTGCCGCTGCACCACTACTTCCTCGAAGGCCTCGACCGGATGTTCGCCCACCTGAAGGACGGCGAACCGCTGCCGCCCAGTCAGGTCGTGCGCGGCGTGCCGCGCGGCACGGAGAACGGCGAGGTGCCGCCGCTGGAGCAGGCGAACCTGCCGGCGATCCAGGCCAGCCCGGGCGCGGACGCCATCGTCTTCGACGGCAGTATCGTCCGCATCCCGGAGTGAGGGAAGCGGCTCGGGGACAGGGTAGGGGGATTTCGCCCTGCGGTTTGCCGGTCGGGGTCTCCGGCCCCGACCGGAACGTTTTCGTCACGCACATCGGTTAAACGTTCGGGGCGCGGACGGGAGCCCGCGCCCCGCGGGGGCGCGGGCAAGCTCACGCCCCCGCGGGGCACCGCCAAGATCTATCTCAACACTTGTCGGGCGACACCCCGATTGGCCGCGCGCCCTTCCTTGTGCAGCGCAACAGAGCGCCTTGAAAACCGCCCCGCGCGCGCCTAGCTTGCGCGGTCAACGCCGCAAGTCTCACCGATCATCACGGGACGCAACGTCATGGGCTACAAGGTCGCCGTCGTCGGGGCCACGGGCAACGTGGGCCGCGAGCTGCTGAACATCCTCGCCGAGCGCGAGTTCCCGGCCGACGAGGTCGTCGCGCTCGCCTCCGAGCGCTCCGCCGGCAAGGAGATCTCCTTCGGCGAGGACCAGGTGCTGAAGGTCCAGGACCTCGCCAGCTACGACTTCAAGGGCACCGACATCGTCCTCTCCTCGCCCGGCGCGAAGGTCTCGGCGGTGCACGCGCCCAGGGCCGCGCAGGCGGGCGCCGTGGTGATCGACAACACCTCGCACTTCCGCATGGAGCCCGACGTGCCGCTGGTGGTGCCGGAGGTGAACCCCGAGGCGATCGCGCGCTATGCCAAGCGCAACATCATCGCCAACCCGAACTGCTCGACCATCCAGATGGTCATGGCGCTGAAGCCGCTGCACGAGCTGGCCGGCATCGAGCGGGTGGTGGTGTCGACCTACCAGTCGACCTCCGGCTCCGGCAAGGAGGCGATGGACGAGCTGTTCAACCAGACGCGCGGCATCTACATGAACGAGTCGCCGCATCCGCAGCAGTATCCCAAGCAGATCGCCTTCAACGCCATTCCCCAGATCGACGTCTTCATGGACGACGGCGCGACCAAGGAGGAATGGAAGATGGTCAACGAGACCCGGAAGATCCTCGATCCCGACATCCGGGTCGCGGCGACCTGCGTGCGCATTCCCGTCTTCGTGGGCCACGGCGAGTCGGTCAACATCGAGTTCGAGAACGACATCGACGAGGACGCCGCGCGCGAGGCGCTGAGCAACTTCCCCGGCGTGGTCGTGGTCGACCATCGCGAGGAGGGCGGCTATGTCACCCCGGTGGAATCCGCCGGCGAGGACGCCGTCTACGTCAGCCGCATCCGCCGCGACCCGACGGTCGACAATGGCCTGGCGATGTGGATCGTGGCCGACAACGTCCGCAAGGGCGCGGCGCTGAACAGCGTGCAGATCGCCGAGAAGCTGGTGCAGGACTACCTGGCCAAGCAGCCGGCCTGACGCAAGGCGACGCGCCGGTCGCGGCGCCTCAGTGAAAAAAAGCGGCCGCTCTCAGCAGAGAGCGGCCGTTTTAGTTACCCAGTTCAGGGTGTCGCGTGCGGTCGTGGCGATCGCTCAGTCGGCGTACCGACGGAACCGATCGACACCGATCCTGGGCAAATCCGCCACACACACGCAAATCACTGTTGCGCGAGCAGTTCGTTATTCCGCCGTGCGGGAAAGCTCGGCCAGCAAGGCGTCGCCCATCTCCCGCGTGGAGACGCGGCGCGTGTCCGGCTGCACGATGTCGGCCGTGCGCAGACCCTGGTTCAGCACGTTCTGCACCGCCTGCTCCACCAGCTTCGCCTCGCCGTCGAGGTCGAAGGAGTAGCGCAGCATCATCGCGAAGGACAGCAGCGTCGCCAGCGGGTTCGCCACGCCCTCGCCCGCGATGTCCGGCGCCGAGCCGTGCACCGGCTCGTAGAGCGCGCGCCGGCGGCCGGTCTCGTCGGGCGCGCCCAGCGAGGCCGAGGGCAGCATGCCCAGCGAACCGGTCAGCATCGCCGCCTCGTCCGACAGGATGTCGCCGAACAGGTTGTCGGTGACGATCACGTCGAATTGCTTGGGCTGGCGCACGAGCTGCATGGCGCAGTTGTCGGCGTACATGTGGGTCAGCGCCACGCGCGGATACGCTTCCTCGTGCAGCTTCGTCACCTCCTCGCGCCACAGCACGCCGGATTCCATGACGTTGCTCTTCTCGGTGGAGCAGACCTTGTTGTCGCGCTTTTGCGCCAGATCGAAGGCGACGGCGGCGACCCGGCGGATTTCCTCGGTGGTGTAGACCTGGGTGTTGACCCCGCGGCGCTGGCCGTCGGGCAGCGTCTCGATGCCGCGCGGCTCGCCGAAGTACACCCCGCCGGTCAGCTCGCGCACGATCATGATATCCAGGCCGCGCACCAGGTCCGGCTTCAGCGAGGAGGCGTCCACCAGGGCGTCGAACACGATGGCCGGGCGCAGGTTGGCGAACAGCCCCAGGTCCTTGCGCAGGCGCAGCAGGCCGCGCTCGGGCTTCCGGTCGAACGGCAGCGCGTCCCACTTGGGCCCGCCGACCGCGCCCAGCAGCACGGCGTCGGCGTCCATCGCCTTCTCCATCGTGGCGTCGGAGACCGGCGCGCCCTCGGCGTCGATCGCCGCGCCGCCGACCAGGGCCTCGTCGATCTGGAAGCCGACGGCGCGGTGACGGCCCAGCCAGTCGGCCACGCGCCGGACCTCGCCCATCACCTCCGGCCCGATGCCGTCGCCCGGCAACATCAGAATACGCTTGTTCGCTGTCATGATCCCCCCGGTCCTCGGCGGCCGTCCGGACGGCCGCCTGGTGTGCTGTCGCGGCCCTTCATAGACCCTGGCGCCGTCGCGCTCAAGCCGGGCCGGCGAGCGCCCCCTCGCGGATCGCATCCCGGATACGGCGCTGTTCCGCCGCGTCGATGGGGTAGTCGCGCAGGATGCGGATGGCCACCAGCTTGATCGCCACCGGCACCAGGCTGTACAGCGCGGCCAGGGCCAGCAGCGCCTCGGGCGGCTGCGCCCCGCCGTCCTGGCGCAAGCCGGCCAGGTCGAGCAGCGGGAAGGCGAGGCCCACGGCCAGCGCCAGCGGCACCTTGGTCGCCACGCCCCAGGCGGCGAAGAACAGACCCGCCCGCCGCCGGCCCGAGCGCAGGGTGTCGAGGTCCACCACGTCCGCCTGCATCGCCGGCGGCAGCGCCAGCTCCGCGCCCAGCGGCAGACCGGTGACGATGCAGAGCACGAGGAAGGCGTGGACATCGCCTTCGCCCAGCAGCATGGCGATCCAGAAGGTGCCCGCCGCCAGCGCCATCGCCAGCCGCCAGGCGACATGCTTGCCCACCCGGCGGCTGAGCCGCAGCCACAGCGGGACGCCGAGCACGGCGCTGGCGAAGTAGATGCCCAGCAACGGCCAGGCCCAGTCCGGCGCGCGCAGCACCTCCTCGACATACAGCAGGAAAAGCGTGGCCGGCAGGCCGTAGGCGACGCCGTTGATGAAATAGGCGCCGATCAGCAGGCGGAACGGCCGGTTGCGCCACACCAGCCTCAGCCGCCCCGGCCTTGCCAGGGCGCCCGCCTCCTGGCGCAGCGGCGCGTCGGGCAGGGCCAGCACCGCCGCCAGCACGCCCAGCGGCAGCATCACGGAAAGCACCCAGGCCGTCGACTCCATGACCGTCACGCGCCCCAGGCCGATCAGCGCCGGCACGCCCAGCGCCAGCACCGTCCCCAGGACCACCGCGGTCTCGCGCACAGCGGCGATGCGGCTGCGCTCGTGGTAGTCCGACGACAGCTCGGCGCCCCAGGCGCTGTAGGGCAGCAGGATCATCGTGCCGCCCAGGTAGAGCACCAGGGTCCAGACCAGCAGGTGCCCCGCGCTGACCCCGAAGGGCGGCGCGAACAGCAGCCACACCGCCAGCACCACCAGCGGCACGCCGGCCAGCATCCAGGGCTTGCGCCGGCCGATCCGCCCCGGCGTGCGGTCCGACAGCAGGCCGATCAACGGGTCGGTCACCACGTCCCACAGCCGCGCGGCCAGCAGCGCCGCGCCGACCGCCGCCAGGCCGACGCCCAGATCCTTGGCGTAATAGGTCGGCAGGGTGACGTAGAGCGGCAGCAGCAGCACCGCCAGCGGCAGCCCCGGCGCGCCGTACAGCGCAAGCTGCCACCAGGCCAGGCGCGGCGAGAAGCCTGGGGAACCGGTCACTCGGGACTACCTAGCTATCGGAGGGGATCGGGGGCGCGGTCGGGATCGTGCCCTCCCGCGCGATCGGATGATAGGTGACGCGCTTGCCCCGGCCGTCGAAGGCCAGCGCCGTCCAGCGGCCGTCCGGGCCGTACCAGATGTGCGCCCGCACGTCGCCGGTCATGGCATAACCTTCGGCTCCGGCGGCGACATCGACCTTCCGCGCCTCGCCATCGGTGAGCGGTTGCACCTCGACCTCGGCGATCTCGCCGGTCTGGGTGTTGAGCAGTCGGTCCTGCGCGACGGTCGCGCGCGTCCAGTAGGTCGTGGGCAGGATGTCTCCCGGCGCGGTCCGGGTGCCGGAGTCGCTCTCCACGCGCAGGCGGCCTTGGTCGGTGCGGCGGGCGCGGACGAAGTGCTCGTCGCCGTCGTCGTCGGTGCGCGCGTCGACAGACAGCAGGTGGCCGTCGGCCCAGAGCGTGTCGTTGCGATGGGTGTAGCGATAGAGCGTGATCGGCCCGAATCCGACGCTCAGCTCGATCTCCACGCGCACCGCCAGCCGGCCCGGCGCGGGCTGGCGGAAGGTCAAGGAATGCGTGCCGATCCGCGAGCCGTCGCGGCGCACCTCGAAGATCAGGCGGCCCAGGAAATCCGCCCGTGTCCCGCTCTCCGCCGTCCCGGTCCCGCCGGCGGCGGCCGGCGACAGCATCAATGTTGCGACCGCCCCGGCGGCGATCGCGCGGCGTCGATGCGGCGATGTCTGCATGCACCCTCCTCGCCGCCTCGACGCCGACGCAGTTACGTCGGGTCGGCGAACGGCTTTCCCTCGCTTATTCGCGGGCAAGAGGCCGCTGGATCAGTGCCGGGGCTGGTCCCGCCAGCCCTGCGAACCACATTGAAGGCCGTCAGGAAGGCGGGCGAGACTCGGAAAGGAATCGGAGATGAGAAAGACGACGATCCGGCCGGCGCTGGCGGCGGCGCTGGCGCTCCTGGCCACGCTGGCGGCGGGCTGCGCCGCCGACACCCGCCCGCCGCAAAGCGCCGAGGCGCGCGCGTCCGCGCCGCACATGGGCCCGGTCACGGTGGAGGAGGCACGCGGCAAGTTCGGCGGGCCGTGATGTCGGCGGATGTCCGAGGGGGTGGCGCCTGATCGGCGCAGAGAGAAGCTCACGCCCGGCGCGGGGCGCGGTCTCCGGCCGCGCCCCGAACGTTTCAAGGGGCCGTGTGTCACCGAAAACGCTCCGGTCGGGGCCAGAGACCCCGACCGGCGAATGGACTAAACTGAACGCCCGCGAACGCCGCGCTCCGCCCGACAGCGCGAAACCTCACCGCTTGGCGGTCGGGGTCTTGCCCTTCTTGCCGGCCTTGTTGGCCTTGTTGGCGCTGGCCGCGGCGCGGGCGGCGGCGGCCTCCTTGCCGGCGGCGCCGGTGGTCTTCTCCGGGATGCGCGCCGATTTGCCGCGCCGGCCGCGCAGGTAGTACAGCTTGGCCCGGCGCACGTCGCCGCGGCGCAGCACCTCGATCGAGTCGATGCGCGGCGAGTACAGCGGGAACACGCGCTCCACGCCCTCGCCGTAGGAGATCTTGCGCACCGTGAAGGAGGAGTTGAGGCCCCGGTTGCGCTTGGCGATGACCACGCCGTCGAAGGCCTGCACGCGCTCGCGGTTGCCCTCGATGACCTTGACGTTGACGCGCACGGTGTCGCCGGCGCCAAAGGTCGGGATGGTCTTGTTCTCGGTGAGGCGCGCCGTCTCGGCCGCTTCGATCTCTTGAATAATCGCGCTCATTGCGTTTCGTCCTTCGTCGCCTGATCGATGGTCCCGCGGTAGCGCGCCCAGAGGTCGGGCCGCCGCGCCTGGGTCAACCGTTCCGCCTGTTCCCGCCGCCACTGCCGGATGAGCGCGTGGTGGCCGGAGAGCAGCACTTCCGGCACCTCGCGCCCCCGCCAGACGGCGGGGCGGGTGTAGTGCGGGTACTCCAGGAGCCCCCGCTCGAAACTCTCCTCCGCCTCGCTCGCCGCGTTGCCCATGACACCGGGCAACAGGCGCACGACGGCGTCCAGCACCGTCATCGCCGCGACCTCGCCGCCGGACAGCACGAAGTCGCCGACGCTCAGCTCCGCGATGCCGCGCGCCTCGATGACCCGCTCGTCCAGGCCTTCGTAGCGCCCGCACAGCAGCGTCAGCCCCGGTTCGGCCGCCAGCTCGCGCACCACGGCCTGGGTCAGCACCCGGCCGCGCGGCGAAAGGTAGACCACCGGGCCCGGCCGGTCGGCCACCGACTCCAGCGCCGCATCCACGACGTCGGGCCGCATCACCATGCCGGCCCCGCCGCCGAAGGGCGTGTCGTCGACCGAGCGGTGGCGGTCGGTGGCGAAGTCCCGGATGTCCCGGGCCTCCAGCCGCCACAGCCCGCGCTCCAGCGCCTTGCCCGCCAGGCTGATGCCCAGCGGTCCCGGAAACACTTCCGGGAACAGGGTCAGCACCGTCGCGGTCCAGGGCGCCGCCTCGCCGGCCGCCGCCTCGCCCGCCGCTGTCGCGCCATTCATGGCTCGCTCCGAAGGCGCGGTTTATGCCGTGCCGCGCCGGCTTTGTCCACCCCCGGACCTCATCGCCCTTCGGTGTCGCCGCCGCCGTCGCCGTCATCCGCGCCGACCTCCGGCTTCGGCTCGCCGGTTTCCGGCGGGGGATCGACGACGATGCGCCCTTCGTCCAGGTCGACCACCGGCACGACCGCCCTGGTGAACGGCAGGACACGCGATTCGCCTTCGGCCGTCTCCACCTCCAGCAGATCGCCGGCGCCGAAGTCGTGCACCGCCGCCACGCGGCCCAGCGACCGCCCCCCGGTGTCCTCCACCGGCAGGCCGATCAGGTCGGCGTGGTAGAAGGTATCCTCTTCCGTCACCTCCGGCAGCGCGGCGCGGTCCACGTAGAGCCGCGCGCCCTTCAGCGCCAGCGCGGCGTCGCGGTCCTCGACGCCCTCGACCGCCGCCAGGACCACGCCCTTGTGCAGCCCGTGCACCTTCAGGCGATAGCTGTGCCGCCCGGATTCGTCCTGCACCGGGCCGTAGGCGGCGACCGCCTCCGGGTCCTCGGTGAAGGGCTTGATCCGCACCGTGCCGCGCACGCCGTGGACGCCGACGACCGCCCCCAGGCACACCCGCGGCTGCTTGGGCGCGTTGTCGTTCGCCGAGCGTCCCTGGCCCTGTCGCGGCCGCGCGCAATACACGATGAGGCCAATCCTCCGAGGTCGGCGTCTAGCTCTCTTCCTTCTGCCTGGCCAGGTGCTTCTTGGTCTGCTTCGGCACCTCGCGCGGCGGCAGCACGTCGGCATTGGCGAGCAGGCGGCGCACCCGGTCGGTCGGCTGCGCGCCCTTGGCCAGCCAGTCCTTCGCCTTCTCGACGTCCAGCTTGTAGCGCTCGGGATGGTCGCGCGGGACCATCGGGTTATAGAAGCCGAGCCGCTCGACGAAGCGGCCGTCGCGCGGCGCGCTCTTCTCCGCCACCACGATGCGGTAGAACGGCCGCTTCTTGGCGCCGCCGCGTGCCAGTCGAATCGCCAGTCCCATGGGTCGTCCGTCGTCCTTTCCCGTTGTTGAGGTCCTTGCCCGGCAGGCCGAGGCCTGCCCTGAACCCCCAGATCATCGAATCCCTAGGACACGCTTCAGCGTGCCCTGGTACCCCCGGCAGGCTGAAGCCTGCCCTACCGCGCTAGTGCCGCCCCCCCGGAAAGCCGCCGGGGAAGCCGCCACCGGGGGGCATGCCGCCACCCCCGCCGGGGAAGCCGCCGCCCATGCCGGGCAGGCCGTGGCGCATCAGGCCCTTCTTCCCCATCTTCTTGACCTTCTTCATCATCTTCTGGGCCTCGTTGAACTGCTTCAGCAGCTTGTTCACGTCCTGCACCGTGGTGCCGGAGCCGCGGGCGATGCGCTGCTTGCGCGAGGCCTTGATGAGTTCCGGCTTGCGCCGCTCGTCCCTGGTCATCGACTGGATGATGGCGAGCTGGCGGTTGATCGCCTTCTCGTCGAAGTTGGCGCCCGGCACCTGCTTGCCCAGCTTGCCCAGGCCGGGGATCATCCCCATCAGCTCCTGCATGCCGCCCATCTTGCGGAGCTGGCGGAACTGCTGGGCCAGGTCGTCCAGATCGAACTTGCCCTTCTCCAGCTTCTTCTGGAGCTTCTCCGCGTCCTCGCGCTCGATCGTCTCCTGCGCCTTCTCGACCAGGGAGACGACGTCGCCCATGCCCAGGATGCGGTTGGCGATACGGTCGGGGTGAAAGTCCTCCAGCGCGTCCAGCTTCTCGCCGGTGCCGATCAGCTTGATCGGCTGCCCGGTCACCTGGCGCATCGACAGCGCCGCGCCGCCGCGCGCGTCGCCGTCCACGCGGGTCAGCACGATGCCGGTGACGCCCACGCGCTCGTTGAAGGCCTGGGCCGTGGTGACGGCGTCCTGGCCGGTCATGGCGTCGGCGACCAGCAGCGACTCCGCCGGCTTCACGGCGTCGCGGACCTCGGCGACCTCCCGCATCAGGGCCTCGTCGATGGCCAGGCGGCCGGCGGTGTCCAGCAGCACGACGTCGTAGCCCTCCAGCGTCGCCTTCTGCAGCGCGCGCTTGGCGATGGCCTTGGCGGGCTCGCCCTTCACCGGGCTCAGCACGTCGACCCCCACCTGCAGGCCCAGGGTCATGAGCTGGTCCATGGCCGCCGGCCGCCGCACGTCCAGCGAGGCCATGAGAACCTTCTTCTTCTGCTTCTCCTTCAGGCGCTTGGCGAGCTTGCCCGTGGTCGTCGTCTTGCCCGAGCCCTGCAGGCCGACCAGCATGATCGGCGTCGGCGGCTCGGTGCGCAGCTCGACCCGCGCCTGCTCGCCGCCCAGCATCTCGACGAGGCGATCGTGGACGATCTTGACGACCTGCTGGCCGGGCGTGACGGAGCGCAGAACCTCCTGCCCGACGGCGCGCTCGCGCACGTCGTTGACGAACTGTTTGACCACCGGCAGCGCGACGTCGGCCTCCAGCAGCGCCACGCGCACCTCGCGCAGCGCCTCGTCCACGTCCTTCTCGCTCAGGGCGCCGCGCCGGGTCAGCCCCTCGAAGACCTTGCCGAGCCGTTCTTGCAGGTTATCGAACATGCGCCGCGTCTTTCGTCCTCGTTGCCGTGGTTCGTTGCCCTGGACCGTTGCCGTGATCCGTGCCAGGTCGCGCCCGCCGGCGCGGCGGAACATCATGCCGTGGGGCGCATGTAGGGCGCCACGCGCGGCCGCACAAACGAAAACGCGCCAGTGCGCGAACCCTCGCGAACTGGCGGTGCTCTCCCGTGCCTTGACGGCCGGAGCAGGTTGGACTCGAGCTTCCCCGAATTCGGGCGGAGGATATGCGGGCCGGGGGCGCGGGTCAACCATATCCTCGCACCATGTCCTCGCACCATATCCTCGCCACAAAGCTGCGATGGACAGGCTTTCGACCCACGGCCCATAACCCGCCCCGGAGGCTTGGCATGGCACGGCTGCGCACGCTCCTTCGCCCTCGGCGATCGGCTCGTCGAACGGCCTGGACGGCCGCGGCCCTCGTGTTGTTCGCGGTCCTGGCGGCGATGGCGGCTCCGGCTCGGGCGCAGAGCCCCGAGGACGCCGCCGCGCAGGCCGGCGCGGCGGCCGAGGCGGGCGCGGCCGGCGAGGTCGCCGAGCGGCTGAACGAGATGTCGGCGACGCTGGATCAGGCGGGCCGCGAGATCCGCTCCGAGTTGATTTCGGAAGCGCGGCTGGCGCACTGGCGCGAACGGCTGCCCCAGATTCGCGCCGAGGCCCGGGCCATCGCCCGCAACGCCGGCGCCCGCGTCCAGTCCATCCGGCCGCTGCTGGAGGCGCTCGGCCCGCCGCCGGAGGAGGGCAGCGAGCCCGCCCCGGTCGCCAACGAGCGCGGCAAGCTCAACCACGAGTTGGAGCGCTATGTCGCGCAGCAGAAGCAGGCCGAGCTGATCGTCGCGCGGGTCGAGGAGCTGACGAGCACGCTGCTGGGCGCCCGTCGCTCGCGCTTCACCGAGCAGCTTCTCAGCCGCGGTCCCATGATCTTTGGCCTGGGGATCTGGCGGGCGGCCGGCGCCGAGCTGTTGGACGCGGCCGGGCGCGCGCTGCGCACGCTGGTCGAGGCGCCGACGCAGGCCGCGGCCACGGTCTCCTGGCGCGAGGCCGCCCCGACGAACGCCGTCGTGCTGGGGCTGACGCTGATCGTCGCCTGGCCGCTGCGCATGTTCCTGCTGCGCCGCTACGGCCGCGACCGCAGCCTGGCCGAGCCGAGCTACCCGCAGCGCCTCACCGCGGCGGCCGTCGAGGGCACCGTGCGCGCGCTGGTGCCGGCGCTGGCCGCCTTCGCGATCTACGGCGTGCTGGCGGCGCAGGGGCTGCTGCACGGGCTGGTGGAGACCCTGGCGCTGACGGCGGCGTTCGCGATCACCTTCTTCTTCCTCGTCTACGGCCTTTCGCGCGCGGCCCTGGCGCCGCAGGCGCCGCAATGGCGGGTGATCAACTTCACCCAGGACAGCGCGGTGCGCCTGGAGCGCATGATCATCTGCCTGGCCGCGTTCTTTGCCGTCGACGGGGTTATCGTGCGCCTGGGCCGCGAGCTGCAGGTCGGGGCGGAGCTGGCGGTCACGCACAACTTCCTGGCCGGTCTCGTGGTGGCGGCGATGATCCTGCGGCTGCTCTGGGGCGACATGTGGCGCCGCGAGCCCGCGGCCGCGGAAGAGGCCGCCGCGCCGGCGACGCCGCCGGAGCCCGTCGAGGCGGAGGAGGCGGAGGAGGGATCGGAGGGCCGCGAGGAGGGCGGCGACCTCGTCGGCACCTTCCGGCGGCTGCTCGTGGTCGCCATCGGGCTGACGGCGACGGCCATCCCGGCTTCCGCGGCGCTGGGCTATTTCACTTTGGCGCGCTTCCTGACCACGCGGCTGGTGATGACCGGCGTCCTGGTGGCGCTGGTCGTGCTGCTGCACGGCCTGGCACGCGAACTGGCCGGGCACGCGCTGACGCCCGGCAGTCCGGCGTGCCAGCGTCTACAGCGCGTCTTCGCGGTCAGCGCGCAGGGTATCGACCGCATCCGCTTCTGGCTGCTGGCGCTGCTGGACCTCGTGCTGTTCGCCGCGAGCGTGCTGCTGGCCCTGGCGCTCTGGGGCGTGGGCTGGGACATCCTCGGCACCTGGCTGAACACCATCCTGTTCGGCATCCGGATCGGCGGCATGACGCTCTCGCTGGTTGACCTGGGCATCGCGGCGGCGGTCTTCGTCGCCGTGGTGGCGCTCAGTCGGGCGTTGCAGCGAGTGATGGACCGCCGTGTCTTCCCGCAAACGCGCCTCGACGTGGGCGTGCGCCACTCGCTCAACGCGGCGATCAGCTACGGCGGGCTGGTGGTGGCGTTGCTGCTGGCGGTCTCGGCGCTGGGGCTGGACCTCTCAAGCCTCGCGATCATCGCCGGCGCGCTGTCGGTGGGCATCGGCTTCGGGCTGCAGACCATCGTCAACAACTTCGTCTCGGGCATCATCCTTTTGATCGAGCGGCCGGTGAAGGTGGGCGACTGGGTGGTGGTCGGCGCCTACGAGGGCTTCGTGAAGAAGATCAACGTGCGCGCCACCGAGCTGGAGACCTTCGACCGCTCATCGGTCATCGTGCCGAACTCCGATCTGGTGTCCTCCGCCGTCACCAACTGGACGCACAAGAACCGCCAGTGCCGCCTGATCGTGAAGGTGCGCGTGCCCTATGGCTGCGACACGCAGAAGGTGCACGACCTGCTGCTGCGCTGCGCGCGCGAGCATCGCGCGCTCCTGCGCTGGCCGGCGCCGCACGTGCTGTTCATGGACTTCGGCGAGAGCGGCCTGGTGTTCGAACTGCGCTGCTACGCCCGCGACGTCGACGACTTCCTGACCGCGCCCAGCGAGCTGCGCTTCGCCATCGACCGCCGGCTGCGCGAGGCCGGCATCGCCATCCCGCATCCCGGCCGCGACATCTATGTGCGCACCATTCCCTGGGCGGACGGCGGCGGCGCGGCGGAAGAGGCGGACGCACAGGCGCCCCGGCCGGCCCGCGGACGGCGGCGGGAACCGCGCCAGCGCGAGGTGCCCGAACCCGAGGCGGAGGCCGATCCGGATGCCGGCGAGTGAGAACGGGCCGCCGCTGGACACATCGGCGCGCGTGCCCATATAACGCGGGCCATGCAGCCGCGCGGACGTTCCTTCATCAAGATGCACGGCCTGGGCAACGACTTCGTGGTGGTCGATGCCCGGGAGCGGCCGTTCGCGCTCGACGCGGCGGCGGCGCGGCGCATCGCCGACCGGCGCCAGGGCGTGGGCTGCGACCAGGTGATCGTCATGGAGACGCCCAGTCCCGACAGCGAGGCGGACGTCTTCATGCGCATCCGCAACGCCGACGGCGGCGAGGTGGCCGCCTGCGGCAACGCCACCCGCTGCGTCGCCGCCCGGGTGATGGCCGAGCGCGAGCGCCCCGAGGCCGTGGTGGAGACGCTGGCGGGCCTGCTGCCCGCGCGCCACGCCGGGCCGGGCCGGGTGGCGGTGGACATGGGCGCGGCGCGGCTGCGCTGGGACGAGATCCCGCTGGCGCGGGAGGTGGATACCCTGCATCTGCCCGTGGCGGCCGACGGCCTGCGCGACCCCGTCGGGGTGTCGATGGGCAATCCGCACGAGGTCTTTTTCGTTGCGGACGCGGAACAAGTGGACCTGGCGCGGCTGGGCCCGGTGTTGGAGCACGATCCGCTGTTCCCCGAGCGCGCCAACGTCTCGGCCGCCGAGGTGCAAACGCGCGAGCGCATCCGCCTGCGAGTGTGGGAGCGCGGCGCCGGCATCACGCCGGCCTGCGGCACGGCGGCCTGCGCGACCATCGTGGCGGCGGTGCGGCGGGGGCTGAGCGAACGGCGGGCCGCGATCGCGCTGGACGGCGGCCCGCTGGAGCTGGAATGGCGCGAAAGCGACGGCCACGTGATCATGACCGGGCCGGTCGCGGAAAGTTTCACGGGCGAAATGAACGAGGCGCTGCTGTCCGGATGACCCCCGCGGCCCCCACGCGACAGGACGAGGACCAGGCGCCGGCGGCCGCGCCGGCGGCGCCGCGGGTCGTCACCTTCGGCTGCCGGCTGAACGCCTACGAGTCCGAGGTCATGCTGCGTCAGGCCCGCCAGGCGGGGCTCGACAACGCCGTCATCGTCAACACCTGCGCCGTCACCGCCGAGGCCGAGCGCCAGGCGCGCCAGGCGATCCGCCGGGCGCGGCGCGAGCATCCCGACGCGCAGGTGATCGTCGCCGGCTGCGCGGCGCAGCTTCACGCCGACAGCTTTGCCGCCATGCCCGAGGTCGACCGCGTGCTGGGCAACGAGGCCAAGCTGCGCGCGGAGAGCTACGCTCCGGCCGGCGCGGCGGGGCGCGTGGTGGTCGACGACATCATGCAGGCGCGGGAGACGGCGACGCACCTGATCGCCGGCTTCGCGGCGAAGACGCGCGCCTTCGTGCAGATCCAGCAGGGCTGCGACCACCGCTGCACCTTCTGCATCATCCCCTACGCGCGCGGCAACAACCGCTCGGTGCCGGTGGGCGAGCTGGTCGGCCAGGTGCGCCTGCTGGTCGAAAACGGCGTGCGCGAGGTGGTGCTGACCGGGGTGGACATCACCGACTATGGCAAGGACCTGCCCGGCCGGCCGACGCTGGGGCAGCTCTGCCGGCGCCTGCTCAACCTGGTGCCGGAGCTGCCGCGCCTGCGGCTGTCCTCGGTCGACCCGGTGGAGCTGGACGACGAGGTGCTGACGCTGCTGGCCACGGAGCCGCGGCTGATGCCGCATCTGCACCTTTCGTTGCAGGCCGGCAACGATCTGGTGCTGAAGCGCATGAAGCGCCGCCACCTGATGGCCGACGCGCGGCGGCTGGTCCAGCGGGCGCGGGCGGCGCGGCCGGACCTGGTGCTGGGCGCCGACCTGATCGCCGGCTTCCCCACCGAGGACGCGGCGATGTTCGCGGACAGCCTGGCCGCGGTGGAGGAGCTGGGACTGACCCACCTGCATGTCTTTCCCTATTCAGAGCGGCCGGGCACGCCGGCGGCGCGCATGCCGC
>CAZLNO010000068.1:0-22279 GCA_964561005.1 uncultured Rhodovibrionaceae bacterium
GGCCAGGGCGCGGCGCCCGGATCGGCGGCGGCCAACCCGGGTTCCGGCGCCCGCTCGGCCGCCGGCGGCCCGGCCGTCGCCGCCGATCCGGCCCAGCCGGGCCGTCGGACCGGGCCGGGCGGTCAAGCCCAGGCCGGCGGCGAGACCGGGGCGGCACGCACGCCGCCCCCGGCGAGCGGCGGGGACGAGACGATCTCCCGCGCCGTCGGCGACGACCAGCCGGCCGCCACCGACGACGAGGCTGGCGAGCCCCGCGACGACGAGGAAACGGGCGACCGGGACGGCACGATGGAAAACGCCTCCGTCACGCCGCTGAAGAGGTAGTCGGATGTCGACCCAGCCGAAGGACAGGGACAACGTGGTGGCGCTACCGAGCAGGCCCGAACCGTCGGAGGACAACTCCTACCAGCCGGGCAGCCCCTACAAGATCGTCGTCATCGGCGCCCTGATCGTCCTGGCGGCCTTCGGCGGCTTCGGCATCTGGGCCGCGACCGCGCCGCTGGACAGCGCCTCGCTGGCGCCGGGCACGGTGACGGTGGAAAGCAATCGCAAGATCGTCAAGCACCTGGACGGCGGCATCGTCGAGAACATCCTGGTGCAAGAGGGCGACATGGTGGAGCGCGGCAACGTGCTGCTGCGGCTGGACCCGACGGAAGCGGCGGCGAACGAGACGTCCATCCGCCAGCAGCTCGACGCCGCGCTGGCGCTGCGGGCGCGGCTGATCGCCGAACGCGACGGCCTGGATCAGATCCCGTTTCCAGACGAGTTGGCCGCGCGCAGGGACAGCTCGCCGACAGTGCGCGAGGCGATGGCGGGCGAGCGCCGCCAGTTCGTGGAGCGGCGACGCTCGATCGAGGGGCAGATCCAGATCCAGGAAGAGAAGATCGGCCAGCTCCGGCAGGAAATCGCCGGGCTGCGAGCGCAGCGCGAAAGCCGCATCCGGCAGGCGGATATCCTGCGCAACGAGCTGGTCGACATGCGCGCGCTGAACGAGCAGGGCTACTTTCCCACGTCCCGCATCCTGTCCATGGAGCGCGAGTTGGCCCGGCTGGAGGGCGAGATCGGTTCCAACGCCGCCGGCATCGCGCGCGCCCAGAAGGGCATCAGCGAGGCGCGCATGCAGATCCAGCAGATCCGCCAGCAGTTCAACGAGAAGGTGGTCAGCCAGCTTCGGGAGGTCGAGAACCGCATCGCGGAGCTGCGCCAGAAGCACATCGTCGCCCAGCAAAAGCTCAACCGCACCGTCATCCGCGCGCCGCACTCGGGCGCGGTGCAGAACATGACGACCCATACCGAGGGCGGGGTGATCCGGCCGGGCGAGGAGCTCATGCAGATCATCCCCTCGAACGACCGCCTGGTCATCGAGGCCGAGGTGTCGCCGCGCGATATCGACGTCGTCTCCGCGGGACAGGACGCCGAGGTGCGCATGAGCGCCTACAAGAGCCGCACGACGCCGGTGCTCTACGGCAAGGTCGTGACCGTCTCCGCCGACCGCATCGTCGAAGAGCAGCAGCAGAAGGCCTATTACAAGGCCCGCGTCGAAATTCCGCCGGAGGAGCTGAAGAAGCTCGGCGGGCAGAAGCTGCAGGCGGGCATGCCGGCCGAGGTGCTGATCAACACCGGCGAGCGGACCATGCTGGACTACCTGATCAAGCCGCTCACCGACGCCATGGCACGCGGCTTCATCGAGGAATAGCGCCGAGGCGCGCGCGGCGGCGCGGTTTCGGCGCGACAGTTCCCTCTCGCGATCACAGTCGTTGCATTCTCGACCACGCTGGGATAGGGTATAGCAAAATGTGAACCCCCAGCGTGGAGACACGATGTGTACGCGCATCCGCAACAGGAAAGCAGCTACGACGTGCAGGAGCTGCGCCGCCAGGCCGGCCGCTGGCTGAAATCCCTGCGCGAACGGCGCGGGCTGTCGCAGCGGCAACTGTCCCAGCTCGTCGGCGTCGAGTACTACAGCTTCATCTCCCAGCTCGAGGCCGGGCGGGGCCGCGTGCCGCCGGAGCGCTACGAGGTCTGGGCCGAGGCCCTCGGCGTGGACTCGGTAACCTTTGTGAAGGGATTGATGCGGTATTACGACCCCATCACCTACCGCATCCTCTTCGGAACGGCGGAGAGCGAGAGCGAGGTCTCGTAGACCTTCGAGAGCCCGAACGACGCGAGCTAGGTAGGCGGACCAAGCGACGGTGACGGCAGCGATCCTCAACTTTGCCCGGCGCTCCGCGCGCCCGCGCGACTGGACGGACCAGGAAATCGCGGAGTTTTTCCGGGTCCAGGATGCCCTGACGCAGGCGGGCATGCAGGTCGGGACGGACCGCGGCGTGACCGACGAGGGCGAGCCCTGGTTCGTCTTCTACCGGCCGGCGACGGAAGAGGTGATCGCGCACTTCGCCCGCATCGACGGCGAGTTCATCGCCGACGCCAGCGCGGTGGCGGAACCGGTGCGCGGCCGCGACCTGCGGCACGTCCTCAACCAGATCGTCAATCGCTATGCCGTGGTCGTGCCGAAGCGCAACGGCGGCAACCTCTTCATGCACCCGGCGGCGATGCTGACGGCCTTCGTCGCCACCGCGCTGATGGAGCTGGAGGGTCCCGGCAGCCGCGAACCCGGGGTCGGCGAGGAGTCCCGTGGCGCTGGCGGCAAGCACGACGGCGGCGCCACGCGCGTGGCCGCGACCGCCCCGAGCGGGGTGACACCCGTGAATGCTCCGGGGCGCGCGGTGTCCTTCAACGACGCCGGCATCAATGCCGACGCCGCCCAGAGCGGCGCCGTCCTGACGGCGGTGCTGGCGGCCATGGGCATGAGCGGCGCGGTCGAGCAGGGCGCCGAGGAGGCGTTGGCCGACGCCGACGCGTTGAAGGTGGCGCGGGCCGGGTTCGCGCCGCTGGATTCGATGCCGGGTCGCGACGCGATGGACGGCGCGCCGGCGCGCACGGCGCCACGCCCGCAGGGAAGCGACGGGACGGCGGAGGACGCCGGCAGCGGCGTGGATCAGCCGCAGGGAGCCGATGCGGCGCTTGCCGTCGCGATCGCCGATCTGCTCGACAGGTCGCAGGCCGAGCCGATCGAACTGCTTCGAGGGACATTGGACAGACACGGCGTCGACCTGCCCCTCGTGGCCTTCGAGGCGTTGTCGCGCGACATCGCGAGCGAGAGCGTGTCCCGTGCGCTGGAAGCCCGGGCGTCCGTGCCCGACGCCGCTGCCGCGGAGGCCGCGCCGGACGCCGGCGCTGGCGAGCAGACCCCCGGGGACGGCGAGCCGCACGACCTGCCCTCGTTCGACCTGAACCTCGTCAGCTTCGGGGAGGTGGCGCTCGACCTGGACGGGCTGCGCGCCCTCTTTCCCTCGGTGTCCGAGGAGGACGTGGTCGACGACGCGCCCACTGAGGGCGAAGTCGGTGCCGCGCCCGACGAGCCGGCCGGGGACGACGCCCAGCCGCCACCGGACGGGGCTGCCGAGGCGCCTGCCGAACAGCCCGCCGTCGAGGACGGGGGGCGGACGCAGCCGCCCGAGGACAAGACCGACGCGGCGGAAGACGGCGCGGACGACGCGCCGCCGACCACGGCCGATCTGGTCTTCTCCGGCTCGGAAAGCCAGAACGCGACACTGCGCGGAGTCGTCGACTTCGTGATCGACGGCCAGGCGATCGCGCCCACCGTCACGGTGTCCCGCGACAGCTTCCTGGGCGAGACGGCCTCGCAGTACGCGGCCCATAACGACGCCCTTCCCGACGTCGTCATCTTCGACAGCGATGTCATCGAGCTGCCGGCCTTCGTCTTCATGCCGGGCGTGGTCTTCGTGCACATGGAAAACGTGAAAACGGGTCCGATCTTTTTCGAGAACGAGCCGCACAGCTTCGACCTGGACAACGGCGGCTCCGTCATGCTGATCGGCGTGGCCGACGTGGCCACGGAAGCGGCCTGACGCGGTTTCCGCGCGGCGCGCCCAGGGCCGCGCCGGACCGGGGGCGGGCACGGAGGGGGTGAATGAGCGCGGGCTTCGACATCGTCTTCGACTTCCGCTTCGACACCACCGGCTTCTTCGACGACCCGGCGGCCCGCGCGGCGCTGGAGCGCGCCGCGGAGATCTGGGAAGGCCTGATCCGGGACGAGTTCACCGACGTCCCCGCCGGGGTCGCCTTCACCGTCCAGCATCCCGGACCCAGCACGCCGGGCGAGCGCGTGTCGGTGACCCTGGACGCGCCGATCGACGACCTGCTGATTTTCGTCGGTGCCCAGGAGCCTCCTTTCGGGACGGCGGACGGCAGCCTGGCGGCCGCCGGCTTCACGGGCAGCGATGCCAACGGCACCCTGTTGCGGGCGCGCACCGGGGGCGGACAGGACGTCACCCGAGACTTCGAGCCCTTCGCCGGCAACCTGTCGGTCAATCCGAACGTCGACTGGACCTTCGCGCTGGACGATCCGCCCCAGGACAAGGTGGACTTCGTCTCGGTGGTGCTGCACGAGATCGGGCACATCCTGGGGTTCGGTCAGGCGCCGGCCTTCGAGGGCTATGCCATCGAGGGCCAGGGCACCTTCGCCGGGGCGAACGCGGTGGCGGTGAACGGTGGGCCGATTCCGCTGGCGGTCGATCTGGCGCACTTCGTCGAGGACTTCGCCGGCAATTCGACGCTGATGGACCCCACGGCCCGCTTCGGCCGCACGCTGCCCAGCGACTTCGATCTGGCGGTGCTGGCCGACATCGGCCTGGAGGTGGCCGGCTTCGAGAGCGACAACACCATCCCGCCGCTGGCCACGGACTTCCCGGACGCGCCCGAGTTCGATCTGCCCGGCATCTTCGGCGGCGACGCGCCGGACATCCTGGATGGCCTGGGCGGCGACGACCAGATCTCCGCCGGTGGGGGCGACGACCTCGTCATCGGCGGCACCGGCGACGACACGATGTGGGGCGGGGCGGGCGCCGACGTCTTCCTGATCCGGCCGGGCGACGGCGCCGACCGCATCAACGACTTCGACGTGGGCGAGGACGTCATCCTGCTTTCCGCCGCCTTCGGCTTCCAGACGGCGGAGGAGGTGCTGGCCACCTCGGACCGGCCGTTCGGCAACGTCGAGCGGCTGAACCTGGATGGCCAGACCAGCGTCGAGACACTGTTCGCCAACGCCCCCGAGGCCAGCCTCTCCGCCGCGAACATCCGGCTGGCCCCGGACCCCGGCGATGTCGACGTCCTGCAGGACGTGGCGGAGGTCTATGTCGGCTACTTCGGGCGGGCGCCGGACCCGGTCGGACTGTCGTTCTGGGCCGGGCAGTTCGAGTCCGGGCTCGCCGAAGGCCGGGACCGCGGCGTGATCCTGGACGACATCGCGGAGTCCTTTCGCCGGGGGGACGAAGCGCAGGCGCTCTTCCCCTTCCTGGCGCCAGCCAATGCCGCCAGCGCGGACCGCGCCGGCGTCGAGGACTTCGTCGTCGACGTCTTCGAAAACCTGTTCAACCGCGCGCCGGAGGCCGCCGGCCTCGCCTTCTGGGCCGACACCATCGAGGCGCGGCTGCGGGACGGCGTCAACCTGGGCGACATCGTCGTCGACATCGCCGCGGGCGCGCAGGACACCGAGGACTTCCGCGACGCCCGGACGATCGCCAACAAGGCGACGGCCGCTCGTTTCTACGCCGAGCGCTTCGCCGAGGCGGGGAGCGACTGGACGTTGGACGACGACGGCGAGGGCGCGCGCGAGGTGGTGGCCGGCGTCACCTCCGCCACCTCCAGCCTCTCCACCGCGGAGGCTCGCGTCGGCGCCTATCTCGCCGCCGACCAGGATTCCCCGTCGTTCGCCCTCGTCGGGACGAGCCCGGACTTCGACGCCGCCGGCGTCTAAAGCGACAGCACCAGGATCAGGATGACCAGCCCCAGGGCCCCGGCGACGCTGCCCCAGCCGGCGACATCCGATCGGCGCTTGCGGCGGGACCGTTTCATGGCGCGGACCTCCCGATCGTTTTTCGGGACAGTGTAGCGCCTTGAAGGGCCGGTATCCATCCGGCGCATCCGGGATGACGCGTCAAAACGAACGGCCGCTTGTCACGCGTCGGGCTCGATCTCGAACTGCAACACGGCCAGGGCCTCGTCGTACTTGTCCAGGATGTCGGCGCGGTCGCGCCCGCCGATGTAGAGGTCGGCCAGCTCGAAGCTGTAGCTGTCCTGATGCTCCAGCTCGTGCAGGTGCTGGCCCGCCGCCACGTCCAGCTTCACGCGGGTGGAGGGCTGGCGTTTCTTGAGCCGGGCGAGCTGGGCCTTGCTCGGGACGTGAATGACGCGGCCGGGCCGGTGCTCGCGCAGGAAGATGTGCGCGGCGACGTTCCACTGCCCCTCGCGGGACATCGGCTTGGGCTTGCGGCCGAGCGCGAGGTCGACCAGCACCGCCATGTGCGGCACGCCGTTCACCTTGTAAAAGAGGTCGGCGTGGGACTGCGACAGCCGCGGGTTGATCTCCAGCAGCCAGACCTGGTCGTTGGTCTGGTCGTAGAAGAACTCCACGTTGAACGGCGCGTTGTCGTAGCCGATCTGCTTCATCACCGTGCGCGCCACGTCGATCATGCGGTGCTGGATCTCCAGCGGCAGCATCGAGGGATACTCGTAGCGCAGGAAGGACGAGCTGTCGGCCTCGCGCACGCTGTCCACCACGCCGTAGACCACCACCTGGCCCTCGTGGACATAGCCCTCCAGGGTGCACTGCGCGCCGGTGACCGGGGATTCGGCGATGAAGCTCTCGCGCATCCGCGCCAGTTCCGCCGGCATGCCATAGTCGACCATGATCTGGCGGAAGGGATCGGTCAGCGTGCCGGCCTTCTCGCGGCAAATCTGCATGATCTCGCGGAACTGCCGCTCGTCGTGGATGTGATAGGCGAGGTAGGAGCGGAACGACTTGATGGGCTTGATCCAGAACGGCGGGATCAGCTCCAGCTTGTGAAAGGCGTCGTCGTCGAAGGGGTCGAAGGCGCGGAAGGTCGGGATGTGGTCGGGCACGACCTTCTGCTGTTCCAGTCGGCTCCAGTACTTGTGCTCGCACTTCAGCACGCTTTCCAGGCCGGGGCCGGGCAACCCGAAGCGCTCGGCCAGGATGGCCGCGATCGTGGTGCCCGGAAAGTCGAAGAAGCTGCCCACGCCGTCGGGCCCGCCCGGAACGGCCTCCATGCGGCGCGCGGCGGTCCCCACCAGCGCCGCGATGTCGTAGCTCTCGACGTTGCGGATCTCGTCGATGTCGAGGGCGGGGTGGAACGCGCAGTCCCCGGCCTGCGGCAGCAGCTCCAGGGTCTCGCGGTTGAAGTCGTCGAGGCCGACGAGAAAGATGTTCTTCTTCGTCATGGGTCTCCGGTCGGTGCGGCGTGGGGTGGGCCGGTCAGACGAGGTCGCGCGGGATCTCGGTGTCCCAGGTGCGGGCGTAGACGCGGCTGTCGCCCTCGTAGGCGTCCAGCGTGGCGCGGATGCGGAAGTGCGTCTCGTTGGAGGTCAGCAGCGTGCGCGTGATCGTGTGCACGCGCCAGTCGCCGCGCTGGAAGCTGCGCCGCCATTCGCACCAGCCGCGCAGCGAGTCGTAGTCGGAATCGTTGTAGGTGTAGCGCTCGGTGACCTGGTTGGCGATGGTCAGGTCGATGTCGTCCAGGCGATAGGCGCCCTCGTCGTTCAGCACTTCCAGGCTGTTCACGTCGTTGGCCAGGTCGCGGATGACCGTCCAGTGCTGGCGCGTCGGCGCGACCAGCGTCTTGTTGATCGGCGGCGCCCCCTCCGGCTCGTCGAACGGGCGCAGCGTGGCGTCGTCTTCCGGACGCGGCGGGCGCACCGGCAGGGTCAGCCGGCTCTCGCCCATGTAGAGGGCCAGCTTCACCGGCCTGGGCGACGGCCAGGCCACCGGCCAGTAGACCGTCGAGACCGACAGCCGGATGGAGTGGCCGGCCGGGAAGTGCTGGGCGATGTGCTTGAGCTTCACGGTGACGCGGTAGCGCTTGCCGGGCTCCAGCGGCTCGGGGTACTCGTCGCTGTCGCGGTGCGTGAGGTTGAGCAGGCCGTAGGACACGCGCGTCGACCTGTCGTCCGGCGCCACGTCGATCAGCCGCACCGCCACCATGGCGACCGGCTGGTCGGCCGCCAGGTCCAGCGTGACCGTCGGCTGGCCGCAGATCTCGATCGGCTCGCTCAGCCGGCCGGTCTCGAAGACGAGCGCGCCGCCGTCCTCGTCGCGCTGGTCGTGCGGCAGGTCCGGCGGCGCGTTGTAGGAGCACCACTTGCCGGCATAGAGCCCGACGAACAGCGGCGACTGGATGTCCATATCGCGCGCCTCGACCTCCTGCGACTCCGGCACGAGGTCGTGGCCGTAGGTCAGCTTGAAGCTCGTCGGCTCGATGTTCGGCGAGGGCCAGGTCGGCTCGGCCACCCAGCGGCCCGGGCGGATGTCGTAGCGCGTGCTGGGCGGCACGCTGTCCTGCATCCACACCCGCAGCATGGGCTCGTCCATGATGCCGGTGTCGATGCCTTTCAGGCAGTGGTCCCACCAGCGCAGGCACTCCTGCAGGAAGCCGATGGCGGGACCGGGGACGCCCAGGTGCGGGTACTTGTGCGCCCAGGGGCCGACGAGACCCTTGCGCGGCACCTCCAGTCCCTTGAGCAGGCGGAAGACGGCGTTGCAATAGCCGTCGGCCCAGCCGCTCACCGCGTAGACCGGGCACTTGATCGCCGAGAAGTCCTCGCAGACCGAGCCGTGCTTCCAGTAGGCGTCGCGGCGCTGGTGTTGCAGCCACTTTTCCAGCCACAGGCCGCTGCCCTCCAGGCGCTCCATCCACATCTCGCGCCAGCGCTCCCCGACCAGGGCCGGGTCGGGCGGGCAGGCGTTGTGGTCGAACATCGTCGACGCCCAGGACAGATTGTCGCCCAGCAGGCAGCCGCCCATGTGGTGCACGTCGTCGGCATAGCGGTCGTCGGTGGAGCACAGCGTGATGACGGCCTTCAGCTCCGGCGGCTGCAGGGCGGCGATCTGCAGCCCGTTGAAGCCGCCCCAGGAGATGCCGATCATGCCGACGTCGCCGGTGCACCAGGGCTGCGCCGCCAGCCAGCGCAGCACCTCGACGCCGTCCTCCAGCTCCCGCGGCAGGTACTCGTCGATCAGCACCCCGTCGCTCTCGCCGCTGCCGCGCAGGTCCACGCGCACGCCGGCATAGCCGTGGCCGGCGAAGTACGCGTGCGACTGCACGTCGCGCTCGGCCGTGAGGTCGCGCTTGCGGTAGGGGATGTACTCCAAGATCGCCGGGACGGGACTGGTCTCCGACCCCTTCGGCCGCCAGATCCGCGCGCCCAGGCGGCAGCCGTCGCTCAGCGGAATCCAGGTCTCCTCGTGGACGACCTCATGGGGAAATTCGGTCACGATGCGCATGGCGGTCAGGTATCCTTTCGACGCGGCCCGAAGCCGGGGCGTCATTCCTCGATGTCGGTGAATTCGAAGTCCAAGGCGCGCAATATCTGGTTGTACTGACGCAGCAGTGTGGACTGATTCGTCGCGCCCATCCAGACATAGGCCAGGGCAAAGCTGTAGCTGTCCTGCTCCGGAAGTTCGGACAGCCGCTGGCCTTCGCGGACCTGCGGCGCCACCACGGTGCCGGGATAGCGGCGCTGCACCGCCTCGATCTGCTCGGCCGTCGGGACGCGGGCGAGCGTGGCGTCCTTGAAGAACACGCGGTGGAAGAACTTGGCCGCCAGGGGATAGGCGCCCTCGCGGTGGGGCATGTCGGGCTTGCGGCCCAGGGCGACGTCGATCGTCACCTGATGGTGGCTCACGCCGTCCACCTTCTCGAAGAGGTCGCAGTGCGATTGCGAGATGCGGGTGTTGATCTCCAGCAGCCAGACATGGTCGCGCGGCTCGTCCCAGAAGAACTCGATGTTGAACGCCGAATGGTCGAAGCCCGTGTGCGCCATGACTTTCTTCGAGAGTTCGTTCATCTTCCGCCGAACCCTGGCCGGCAGCCTCGACGGGTACTGGTAGCGGAAGAAGCTGAGCACCTGGGGATAGCGGATCGAGTCGACGATTCCGTAGGGCACCACCTCGCCGCCGTGCACGTAGCCCTCGACGGTGCACTGGTGGCCGCCGATGATCTCCTCCGCCATGCAATAGCCGCCGTCGACGGCCCTGATCCCGTCGGGCAGGTCGGCTTGTTCCAGCACGAAGTTGAAGGGCTCGGAGATCAGGCCGATGTCCGCGCGCAGTTTTTCCGTGGCGTGCGCGAAGTCCTCCGGGCTGTCGATCTTGAACCCCAGACGCGAGCCCGAGGACTTGATCGGCTTCACGAAGAAGGGAAAGCCCAGGCCGGCCTCGCCGATCGTCCGCAGGGCGTCGTCGTCGAAGGGATCGAAGGCGGTGAAGCGGGGAATGTGCTCGGGGATCACTTCTTGCTGGACAACCCGGCTCCAGTACTTGTGCTCGCACTTCAGCAGGCTCTCCAGCGAGGGCGAGCGCGTGCCGAAGCGCCGGCACAGGATGGGCAGCATCGTGGATACCGGGAAATCCATGTAGCCGGCGATCGCGTCCACCGCCCCGTCGAAGGCGCGGATCTGCTGTTCCGCCCGGCCCAGCATGTCCGGGATGGGGAAGACCTCGGTCTCGTTCAACTCCGCAGGGTCGAGAACGCCGTGGTAGGCGTTGTCGCCGGCGCCCCTGATGTGCCGCAGCTTTTCCAGGTTGAAGTCGTCGAGGCCGATCAGGAAGACATTCTGGGTCACGGAGGCCTCCAGCCACGCCTCGGCCGGAGTCGCGACGCGCGACGACCAGGGCGACCGTTCAGTGTTCGTCCACCGGCTTACCACCCAGACGGCGCACGCGGAAGGCCCGTTTTCGCGCGGGCGTCATGCGTGGGCCGCCGGTGGCTGTCCGGCGCCGCGCGGCCGGGCCTGGGCCGGAAAGGAACACGTCGCGGCAGACATTGTTGCGCTGCGATACTCTCGATGGGCGAATATTGATCTCGAAGTCACAATTCCCGGCCTATCCCTATAAATCATTAAGACTTTCTTTATTGTCCCTGGGGAACGCTTCGAGCGTCATCCGACCAAAAACGACTTCCCGCGTGTGCGCCGAGTGGTCGACGGAGGAAGGGGGAGAGGATACATGCGCCTCCGGCACATCCGGATTCGCCTGCGCCTGCCGTTGCTGGCCGGGGTTCTGGTCCTTCTGGCGGTCGCGTCGGTCGCCTTTCTTTCCTATCAGCAGGCCCGGTCCAGCCTGGTCGCGGAGAACGGCGCGCGCCTGCGGGCCCTCGCCGCCGCAAAGACACAGCGCCTGGCCGACTATCTGCGCACGCTGCGCCAGGACCTGGCGATCCAGGCGGGCAACAAGCTGGTGAAGAAGGCGCTGCAGGAACTGGCCATCGGACGCACGGCGCTGGGCGATCAGGCGACGGCCAAGCTGCAGAAGGCCTACATCGAGAACAACCCGCACCCGCCCGAGGCGCGCGACGAGCTGAAGGCGCCGGGCGACGGCTCGATCTACAGCCGCTTCCACGTGCAGCACCATCCCTGGTTCCGCGACCTGCGGCGGGAGCGCGGCTACGGCGACATCTACCTGCTCGATCCGGCCGGCAACCTGGTCTACACCGTGGCGAAAATGCCCGACTTCGCCACCAACGTCCTGGACGGCGCGTGGCGGGACAGCGGCCTCGCCCAGGCCTTCCGCGCCGCCATCGAGGCTGAGGACCCGGCGCGCGCGCACTTCGTGGACTTCGCCGGCTATGGCCCGCTGGACGGCGCGCCGGCCGGCTTTCTCGCCACGCCGGTGGTGGACAAGGGCACGACCCTGGGCGTGCTGGCCTTCCGCATGCCGGCCGGCGAGATCAACCGCCTCATGCAGCAGACGGAGGGCATGGGGCGCACCGGCGAGACCTACCTCGTGGGCGCGGACGGCCTGCTGCGCACCCCGTCGCGCTTCCAGGGGGCCGACTCGATCCTGCGCACGAAGATCGCCTCGGCCGGCTTCCAGGCCGCGATGGCGGGCGAGAGCGGGCTGAAGGAGATCGTCAACTACCTGGGCCGGCCGACGGTCTCGGCCCATGCGCCGCTCGATTTCCTGGGCGTGCGCTGGGCGGTGATCGCCGAGGTGAGCGCCGCCGAGGCCCTGGCGCCCGCCGAGAAGCTGCTGGGTCGCGTGGCGCTGATCGCGGTGGCCCTGGTCGTGGTCTTCGTCGGGCTGTCGGTGGTGGTTTCCCGCGGGATCGCCGGCCCGATCGGCCGCATCACCACCGCCATGCAGCGCCTGGCCGAGGGCGATGGCGAGGTCGAGGTGCCGGACGCCGACCAGCGCGACGAGGTCGGCGAGATGGCGCGCGCGCTCGTCACCTTCCGCGAGGGGCTGGCGGAGAAGCAGCGCCTGGAGCAGGCCCAGAAGGAGGCCGAGGCGCGGGAGGCCGAGCGCCGGCGCGAGGCCATGCAGTCGCTGGCGGCCGAGTTCGACAGCCGCATCGGCGAGATCGCGCAGGCGGTCCAGGGCGCGGCGGCGCGCATGCGCGAGATGGCCGGCCAGCTCGCGGCGGCGGTGGAGGAGACCAGCGCCCAGACCGGCTCGGCCTCGGCGGCCGCCCAGCAGACCGACACCAACGTGCAGTCCGCGGCCTCGGCCGTGGAAGAGCTGGCCAACGCCATCCAGGAGATCGCGCGCAACGTCGAGCGCACCTCGGAAGCGGCGCGCGCCTGCAGCGGCGCCGCCGAGCGGTCGCAGCGCCAGCTCGACGGGCTGCAATCGGCGATCGGCGAGATCGACGGCGTGATCGAGGCCATCAACGACGTGGCGGAGCAGACCAATCTGCTGGCGCTGAACGCCACCATCGAGGCGGCGCGCGCCGGCGAGGCCGGCAAGGGCTTCGCCGTGGTCGCCGGGGAGGTCAAGTCGCTGGCGCGCCAGACGCACGACATGACCGACGAGATCCGGGGCAAGGTCGAGGGCGTGAAGGAAAGCGCCGGCGCCGCCATCGCGGCGATCAACGATATCCTGGATCAGATCGCCAACGTCGACGCCAAGGCCACCAGCGTCGCCGGCTCGGTCGAGCAGCAGTCGGCGGCGACGCGCGAGATCAGCCGCAACGTGCACGACGCGGCCAGCGGCACGAGCGAGGTCTCGCGCAGCATCCGGGGCATCGAGGACGCCGCGCGCCACGGCGCGGAATCGACGGCCACCGTCAAGACCGCCGCGGACGATCTGGCGGCCCAGGCCGACGGCCTGAAGCAGGCGGTCGACGGCTTCCTCGCCCAGATCCGGGCCGGATGACCCGCGTCGATCCGGGTAGCCGCCCCGTTCGCCGATCGTTGTTCCGATTCCACGTGTTTTCGGTTATCCTGAAGCGGTGGTGGGCTTGGCAATGATTGAGGAGATGGCGCATGGCACGCGCCAGGGGCGGCTACTCCCCAGACATCCTTGCCAAGCGGACCTTCGTGCGCACCTTCTTCTCGGACATGCCGGATGCCGTGATCTTCGCCGATCGGGACCGGCGTATCCTGGCGCTGAACCCCGCGGCCCTCGCGATGTTCGGCTACGACCCGGCGGAACTGATCGGCCAGCGCACGGCGATGCTTTATGCCGACCGGCGCGATTACGAGCTGGCCGGGGCGCAGCACTACAACCCCGACGCGCCACGCCGGCAGGCGGAATATATCCAGCGTTACCGCCGCCGCGACGGGGAGGTCTTCGCGGCGGAGACCACGGGCGCCGTGGTCCGGGGGGACGACGGCGAGACGGTCGGCTTTCTCGGTATTATCCGGGAGGTCTGGTCGACGCACGACCTGCATCAGATCCTGGCCGAGCTGGCGGCGATCACCGCCGAGCCGGCGCGCCGCGTTGACGACAGCGTCCCGGCGATCCTCGCGCTGGGCACCCGGCACCTGCAGCAGCCCTATGGCGTCGTCGAGCGGGTGGCCGGGGGCAGCTACACCATCGCCTACGCCGTGGGGCCGCACGGCAGGATCGCGTCCGCCGGCAGCTATCCCCTGGAGGGCAGTTTCTGTGCGCGCACGCTGGCCAGCGGCGGCCCCGTCGCCTTCCACGAGGCGCCGGCGGGTCAGGCGCCGGAACAGGCGGGCTACACCAGCCTGCGGCCGGAAAGCTATATCGGCGCGCCGCTGGTCGTGGATGGCGAGACCTGCGGCACGATCCACTATTCCGGTCCCGACGTGCGCCATCCCTTCACCGAGATGGACCTGGCGCTGATCCGGCTGCTGGCCCTTGCGGTCGCCAACGAGCTGTCGCGGGCGCGCCTGAACGAGACCGAGCCGAGCGGGCAGGGATAGCTCGCCGGCGTGCCGGACCCCCGCCACTCTCCCGCACGAGCTCGTGTTCGCCGATTTGGGCGTCCGCCGCACCGTCCCCAGGCCGTGGTTTCGTGGCGGCGGGCGTGCTAGGCTCCGCGCGCTTCGGTCCACCGGCGCGGCGCGACAGGTCCCT
Organism: uncultured Rhodovibrionaceae bacterium; assembly: GCA_964561005.1. Lineage (GTDB taxonomy): Bacteria > Pseudomonadota > Alphaproteobacteria > Kiloniellales > Rhodovibrionaceae > CAZLNO01. The sequence continues at coordinate 14,423 of CAZLNO010000068.1, forward strand.
TGGTAAAGACGACGTCCCGATCCCTGCCCCTCGATGCCCCTTCCCGCGCGCTGGCGCGGCGGCTGCTCAAGGGCTATGTGCGGCCGCAGCTCCCGCGTCTGGTGGCGGCGCTGCTGTGCATGGGCGTGGTGGCCGCGGCGACGGCGGCGCTGACCCAGCTCATGAAGCCCATCATCAACGACATCTTCGTCAACAAGCGCGAGGAGATGCTGCTGCCGATCGCGCTGGGCGCGCTGGCGATCTTCACGGCCAAGGGCCTGGCGACCTTCGGCCAGGGCGTGCTGATGAACCAGGTCGGCTTCCGCATCGTCGCCCGCATGCAGCGCGACATGTACCGCAAGCTGATGGACACCGAGCTGGCGTACTTTTACCAGACCTCGCCGGGCCGGCTGATCTCGCGCTTCGTCAACGACGTGCAGATGCTGCGCAACGCGGTGTCCAACACGCTGACGGGCGTGGGCAAGGACCTGCTGACCCTGGTGGCGTTGGTCGGGGTGATGTTCTGGGAGGACTGGCTGCTGGCCTCGATCGCCTTTTTCGCCTTTCCCACCGCCATCCTGCCGATCCAGCGCGTCGGCCGGCGGGTGCGCAAGGTCACGACCAATACCCAGGAGCAGATGGGTGAGCTGACGACCCTGCTGGACGAGACCTTTCAGGGCGCGCGCAACGTCAAGGCCTACAACATGGAGGCGCACGAGATCGCCCGCGCCGACCGCGCCATCGACGAGCTGCTGGGCCTGGTGCTGAAGGCCTCGCGCACGCGCAACCTCCTGCATCCCATCATGGAGGTGCTGGGCGGCCTGGCGATCGTCGCGGTCATCGGCTACGGCGGGCAGATGGTGATCAGCGGCGCGCGCGATCCCGGCACCTTCTTCGCCTTCATCACCGCGCTGCTGCTGGCCTACGAGCCGATGAAGCGGCTGGCCAAGCTGAACAGCAACCTGCAGGAGGGCCTGTCGGCGGCGCAGCGCGTCTTCGCCCTGCTGGACCGCGCGCCCCGCCTGGTGGAGAAGCCCGACGCCCGGCCGCTCAAGGTGACGGCCGGCGAGGTGCGCTTCGAGCGGGTCGGCTTCGCCTACGCCGAGGACTCCGACGACAAGGCGCTGCACGACGTCAGCCTGGTGGCGCCGGCGGGCCAAACCTGCGCCCTGGTGGGCGCCTCCGGCGCGGGCAAGTCGACGGTGCTGAACCTCATCCCCCGCTTCTTCGACGTGCAGACCGGCGCCATCACCATCGACGGCCAGGACATCCGCGACGTCACCTTCGCCAGCCTGCGCGCCGGCCTGGCCCTGGTGAGCCAGGAGGTGGTGCTGTTCGACGACACCGTGCGCGCCAACATCGCCTATGGCCGCCCCGACGCCGACGAGGTGGCGATCCGCCGCGCCGCCGAGGCGGCCGGCGCCGATGCCTTCATCGCGCAGTTGCCGGCCGGCTACGACACGATGGTGGGGCCGCGCGGCGCGCGGCTGTCCGGCGGCCAGCGCCAGCGCATCGCCATCGCGCGGGCGATGCTGAAGGACGCGCCGATCCTGCTGCTGGACGAGGCCACCTCGGCGCTGGACACCGAGTCCGAGCGGCAGGTGCAGCGGGCGCTGCGCACGCTGATGCACGGGCGCACCGCCATCGTCATCGCGCACCGCCTGTCCACCGTCGTGGACGCGGACGTCATCCACGTCCTGGACCACGGCCGCGTCGTGGAGTCCGGCAGCCACGCCGCGCTGCTGGCGCGCGGGGGCGCCTATGCCCGGCTCCATGCCATGCAGTTCGCCGGTGAGGGCGAGGGCGGGGACGCGACGGCGGAGGCGCCGGCGGCCCTGCGCGCCCAGGGGTGAGGCCGCCGCCATGCGATTGAGCAAGCGCCTTCTCAAGAGCCGGGCGGGACAGGGGCTGCTGGCCCGCGTCGCCGCCGCCTACGTCCGCCTGGTCACGCTGTGCACGCGCTGGCGCATCGAGGACGCGGAATTGAAGCCCCTGCTCGCCGCCGGGGAGGTGGGCATCCTGGCGTTCTGGCACGGCCGGCTGCTGATGATGCCGATGTCGTGGAAGGGCCGGCCGCGCCCCTTCCACATGATGATCTCCGAGCACCGCGACGGCGCGCTGATCGCCCGCGCCATCGCGCGCCTGGACCTGCAGACCGTGGCCGCCGACAGCAAGAGCGGCGCCCGCGCCGCGCTGCGTGCCATGAAGCGACACATGGACGCCGGCGGCTGGGTCGGCATCACGCCGGACGGGCCGAAAGGTCCGCGCATGCGCGCCAAGCCGGGCGCGATCAAGCTGGCCCAGCTTTCCGGCCGGCCGATCGTGCCGGTCTCGCTGGGGATGTCGCGCCGGCGCATCGTGTCCTCCTGGGACCGCTTCCTGCTGGCCTGGCCGTTCGGGCGCGGCGTCATCCGCTTCGGCGCGCCGATCCGGGTGCCGCGCGACGCCGACGCCGCGACGCTGGAGGCGGCGCGGCGGCAACTGGAGGACAGCCTGAACGCCCTGACGGAGGAGGTCGACCGCCGCTGCGGCGTGCCCGCCGTGGCGCCCGCGCCCGAGCCGGCCACGCCGGACGACGCGCCGGCGCAGCCGCTGTCCAGCACGCAAGCCGCCGCCGGGAGGGTGTGAGCCGTGATTCCGCTGAGCCTGTACCGCACGCTCACGACGCTGGCGGGCCCGTTCCTCCGGGTGTACCTCGCGCGCCGGGTGCGCCAGGGAAAGGAGGATCCCGCGCGCCTTTGCGAGCGCTTCGGCGAGGCCACGGTGGCAAGACCGCCCGGCCCCCTGGTCTGGCTGCATGCGGCCAGCGTCGGGGAATCGCTGTCGCTGCTGCCGCTGATCGAGGTGCTGCGCCGGCGCGAGCCGGGGCTGAACGTCCTGGTCACCACCGGGACCGCCACCTCCGGCCGCATCCTGGGCCAGCGCCTCCCGCCAGGCGTGATCCACCAGTTCAACCCGGCCGACCGTGTTGCCTGGGTGAACCGCTTCCTCGACCACTGGAAGCCCGACCTCTCGCTCTACGTCGAGTCCGAGCTGTGGCCGAACATGCTGTCCCTGACGCAGGCGCGCGGCATTCCCACCGGCCTGCTGAACGCCCGCATGTCGCTGACCTCCTTCCGCAAGTGGCAGCAGCGCTCGCCGTCGATGATCCGTCGGCTGATGGCCGGCTTCCGCTTCGTGCTGGCGCAGAACCCGACGCAGGCCGAGCGCATGGCCCTCCTGGGCGCGCGCGCGCCCCGGCCGCTGGGCAACCTGAAGTTCGCCGCCAAGCCGCTGAGCGTGGACGCGGCGGAGCTGGAGCGGCTGCGCGCGCAGGTGGGCGACCGGCCGCGCTGGCTGGCGGCCAGCACGCATCCCGGCGAGGAGGCCGCGGCGGCCGCGGTCCACGAGGCGCTGCGGGAGACGCATCCGGGGCTGTTGACCATCGTCGCCGTGCGCCATCCCGACCGCGGCGACGAGGTGGCGCGCGAGCTGCGCGGGCGCGGCCTGAAGGTGGCGCAGCGCGGCCGGGGCGAGGTGGTCGCCGCCGACACCGAGGTCTACCTGGCCGACACCCTGGGCGAGATGGGGCTGTTCTACCGCCTGGCGGAGATCGCCTTCGTCGGCGGTTCCCTGGTGGAATTGGGCGGCCACAACCCGATCGAGCCGGCGCAGCTCGGCTGCGCCGTGCTGCACGGCCCGGACATGCGCAACTTCAGCGAGGTCGCGGAGGACCTGGCCGAGGCCGGCGGCGCCTGGCAGGTGCGCGACGCCGCCGGGCTGACCCGCGCGGTCGACCGCCTGCTGCGCGAGCCGGAGATGCGCGCCCACCAGGCGCGGGCGGCCCGGGACGCGGCGGCGCGTCAGGCGGGCATCCTGGAGGCGGTGCTGGACGAGCTGGAGCCCTTCCTCGCGCCCCTGCGCCGCGACGCCGCGGCGTGATGCGGGCCCCGGCCTTCTGGCAGCGCGACGGCCTGACGGCGCGCCTGCTGGCGCCGCTGGGCACGCTCTACGACGCCGCCGGCGTGCTGCGCGCCCTGGTCACCGTGCCGAGGCGCGCCGGCATGCCGGTCATCTGCGTGGGCAACGCCACCGTGGGCGGCACCGGCAAGACGCCGGTGGCGATCGATCTGGCCCGGCGGCTGCGGGCGCGGGGGCTGGCCGTGCACCTGCTGACCCGCGGCTACGGCGCCCGGGCGCCGCGCGAGCCGCTGCGCGTCAACCCCGCGAAGCACACCTTCGCCGACGTGGGGGACGAGCCGCTGCTGCTGGCCCGTGCCGCGCCGACCTGGGTCTCGCCCGACCGCGTCGCCGGGGCCGAGGCGGCGGTGAAGGCCGGAGCGAAGGTCCTGGTCATGGACGACGGCTTGCAGAACCCCCGGCTGGCGAAGGACCTTTCGCTGCTGGTGGTGGACGGCGGCAGCGGCTTCGGCAACGGCCGCGTCCTGCCGGCCGGGCCGCTGCGCGAGGCGCTGCCGCGCGCGCTGGGCCGGGCGCGCGCCGTGGTCCTGATGGGCAGGGACGAAACCGGTGAGCGCGCCCGACTGCCAGAGGGGCTGCCCGTGCTGACGGCGTGCTTGCGGGCGGCGGAGTCGGCGCGCTACCTGCGCGGGCGCCGGGTGCTGGCCTTCGCCGGCATCGGCCGGCCGGCGAAGTTCTTCGAGACGCTGGCGGAGCTGGGCGCCGAGGTGGTCGGCACCGCCGCCTTTCCCGACCATCACCGCTATGCCGTGGCCGAGGTGCAAGCCCTGCTGCGGCGCGCGGAGGCGGCCCAAGCCTGGCCAGTGACGACGGAGAAGGACGCGGCGCGCCTGCCCGCCTGGGCGCGCGGCGAGGTGCAAAAAGTACCCGTCAACGTGGCGTGGGACGACGCCGAGGCTTTGGATCGCTTGCTGGAGGACGTGGCAGGGGATGGCGGCGCCTAGGCGCAAGAGCTGGATGCGGCGCCATGTGCTCTGGCCGCTGGAGGCCCTGGCCTTTCGCGCCTGGATCGCGGGCTGCGCGCTGCTTCCGGTGGAGGCCGCGTCGAACCTGGGCGGCTGGATCGGCCGCACGCTGGGGCCGTGGCTGCCGGTGAACCGCCTGGGCCACCGCAACCTGCGCATCGCCTTTCCCGACATGCCGCGCGCCGAGCGCGCGCGCATCCTGCGGCGGATGTGGGACAACCTGGGCCGCACGGCCGCGGAGTATCCGCATCTGGCGGCGATCACCGACCCGGCGCAAGGCCGTGTGGAGACGGCCGGGTTCGAGCACGCGCGGCCGAGCTTCGACGGGCGCGCGCCGGCAATCGGCTTCTCCGGCCACCTCGCCAACTGGGAGGTCATGCACATCATGGTGGCCCGGCGCGCGCGCGACTGCACCACCGTGGTGCGCGATCCCAACAACCCCTTGATCCACGCCCCGCTGGAGCGGCTTCGCGCGGTTGGCGGCGGCCGGCGCGCGCCCAAGGGGACCGAGGGCGCGCGGGCCGCGATGGCGACGCTGAAGCGCGGCGGCCTGATCGCGATCCTGATCGACCAGCGCATGCGCGACGGCGCCGTGGTCCCCTTCTTCGGCCAGCCCGCCGGCACGCCCATCGCCCCGGCGCAGATGGCGCTGCGCAGCCGCGCCGCCGTCTATCCCGTCCGTCTCGAGCGCCTGGGCCCGGCGCGCTTTCGCATGACCCTGTGTCCGCCCCTGGCGGCGCCGCCGGAGGGGGACCTCCAGGCCCGCGCCGAGGCCCTGACCGCGGCGATGACCCGCCGCCTGGAGGCCTGGATCGCCGAGAAGCCCGAGGACTGGCTGTGGGTGCACCGGCGCTGGCCGTGGGAGGTCTACGCCAGCCTGGGACCGGACACGAGTCGACGCTGAGTCGGACCCGTCCCATCCGTGTCCTCGGTCGGGCAGGGAATCACGTTCTTGTTATCTTTTGATTCATGAATACCCAGCAAACTCGCGACCAGCGCACCGAGAGTGCCTGACCACGCGCCGGACAACAAATTCCAAACGGGTGCACGGCCGAGGCCGTTCATGCAGGAAACCCCGCCCAGCCTCACGGCGCTCAAGGCCGAGCGCGACACCTTTGCGGCGCTCGCCTTCTGCTGGGGCGACCTCGTGTTCAAGCTCGGCCCCGGCATGGAGATCCTCTTCGCCTCCGGCGCCACGGCGCCGCTGACCGGCCTGTTCCCGGCCGAGCTGCAAGGCCGCTCATTTCAGGACATCGTGGCGCCGGCCGACACCCAGCTTCTCTCGAACCTGTTCGACGCCGCGCGCCGGCGTGGCCGGGTCGATCGGGCGCCGCTGCGCATCCAGGGTCCGAATGGCCAGCTCATCACCACGACGCTCGCCGGCTACACGCTGGAGCCCGAGGGCGGTGTGTTCTACGTCGCCTTGCGCAAGATGTCGCCGGAGGAGCGCCTCGCCGTGCAGGGCTATCAGCGCGACGAGGGCTCGGGCCTGTTCGAAAGCCGATCCTTCGCCGAAGTCGCCGCCCACCGCGCCCGTCAGGCCGGCGAGGCCGGGGAGCCCACTGAAGTGTCGCTGGTCTCCCTGCCGGGTCTGGAGGACGTGGCCCAGCGCCTCAACGCCAGCCGGCGCGACGCCATGATGGAACGGATCGGCGAGGAACTGCGGGCGCATTCCTACGGCGGGGACACCGCGGCCGTCGTCGCGGAGGGGCGGTACAGCGTGCTGCACAAGGCGGGCGCGGGCCTGGACGCGATGCGCGCGGCCATCGCGGAGATCACGCGCAAGGCCGACCCCAAGGGGGAGGGCGCGCGGATCGAAAGCGTCAGCCTCGCCGTGGGCGACGCGGGGGAAATCGGCGAGCAGGATCTGGCGCGCGGCCTGATGTACACGCTCAACCGGTTCGGCCATGCGCAGGGGGCCGAGTTCAGCCTGGAGACGCTGTCGCGGAACATGGACCAGCTCGTCGGCACGGCGATCCAGGAGGTGAACGACTTCAAGCGCATCGTCGCCGGCGGCAGCTTTCACGTGGCGCTGCAGCCGATCATTCACGCCCGCACCGGCGAGGTCCATCACTACGAGGCGCTGTGCCGCTTCGACGAGGCGGAGCCGGGCGCCTCGCCCTTCCGCCACCTGCAGTTCGCCGAAGAGACCGGGATGATCCACGAGTTCGACCTGGCGATGGTCGAGAAGGTGCTGCAATGGCTGCGGCAGCGTCCGGTCAACAACGCCAGGTCGCGCGTGGCGGTCAACGTCTCCGGCCATTCCGTCGGCGTCGACAGCTACGTCAAGGGACTGCACAAGCTGTTGGCCAGGAACGACTGGGCGCAGGGTCGGCTGATGTTCGAGATCACCGAATCCTCGCGGATGAGCGATCTCCAGCAGGCCAACCGCTTCATCCAGGGGTTGCGCAAGCGCGGCTACGGGGTCTGCCTGGACGACTTCGGCGCCGGCGCCGCCAGCTTCCAGTATCTCAGCGCCTTGCAGGTGGACGTCGTGAAGCTGGACGGCAGCGCGGTGCGCAACGCCCGCACGGCGGAGAAGGGGCAAGCCTTTCTCTCGGCGCTGACCGAGCTGTGCCGGCGGCTGGGCACGCAGACCATCGCCGAGATGATCGACGACGCGGCGGGCCTGCGCTTCGTGCGGGACTGCGGCGTGGACTACGTCCAGGGCTTCCTGTTCGGCCGCCCCTCGCCCAACGTCCGCGATTTCTCGCCGCTGCCCAACGCCACGCTGTTCCAGGGCAAGCCCAGGCGGTAGGCCAAGGCGGCATGGCGGCTCGCGGCTCGCAGGGCCTGCTTCGGCATGCCCTTCCGGGTGGTTTCTCCTTGCATGCGTTCAAGTTCCAGCTTACGTTACATGTAATACTGCCCGACGAATGAAATCGTACATCTGTATGCCCTCATGCTTGGCGTCCCGCCGACTTCGTGTCCGACAAGCTCAGCATGAGGGCCT